>CAZBIH010000001.1:0-38060 GCA_964492015.1 uncultured Planctomycetia bacterium
TTTTCTGGGTAGTTTTCTGGGTAGTTTTCTGGGTAGTTTTTGCGTTCATCTGCCCAGCACGGAAAAAGGTTACTTGAAATCCCGTTTTGATACTCTCAAACTCCACCCGCACGCCCGCGGCATTGCATTCTTCCTTAATACGGCGCAAACCTGATCCCCAGCGCTCGATATCTTTAGCCAGATAGAAAGCTTCTGCGATCAACGGGTTTCTGGGATAGCTTTTTCCACGACCTGCGATAAACTCAGCCGGATCATGGTCGAAAGGAAACTGGCCTGGATTATAAATTTCAATCCTATCCCGGTAAATGGCGATCTCATTGCTTTTGGGATTATAAAAATCCCGGTGACACAAGGAATTGATGATAGCTTCCTTCATGGCGCACACAGGAATTTCAGGGATCTCAATCCTCGTATTTCCGGAAAGGTCGGCGCGCCAATCAATGTGCTCCTTGACATAGACTTCGCACTGTTGGATCAAATCGAAAAGTGGCCCTTTAAAACTTTGAATATCCACAAATGTCACTTTATCTTTTCCGGCAAAGACCGCCGCCTGAACTTCAACACTGCCGGTAGTCCAGATCTTTCAAGTATTTGGACTGTCCTTAATGTCCGTTTTTAAATGAGTTACGGAGTTTTTTGACACGATAAAACAGCCGCCTGCGCGCCCAAAACAATTTCCGGGTTCGGTAGAGGGATAATAAAGTCACCCTTAAAACCATTCTGTCTCAGCCTGGGCATTAATTCTGAGGCGATGTGCCAGGAAAAAATCAGGGCATAGTCCGGCTGCGTCTCATAAAGCCCTTTCTCATCCAGAATCGGGATCATTTTTCCGGGAATATAATTGCCAATTTTATGCGAGCCTGAGATCTCGTAGACACAATCGAGCATCGTCTCGTCGAGTCCTGTGTAATTAATCAGAGTGCTCGCGCGTGAAGGGGCGCTAATCCCGGCAATGCTCTTGCCCTGATTTTTTAAGTCCCGGAGCATCGCGATTAGATCCAGCTTGCTCTGGCCGACTTTCTTTCTGAAGTCATCCAAATATTCCTGCTTTAAAACCGTCTTTTTTTCCGCCTCCAAAATAGCGGAAACGCTGGATTGTACCGGATAAAGGCCTTTGGCGGCCGCGTACACGCGAATAGAGCCTCCGTGAGTGGGTATTCCCCTGGCGTGAATTACCTCAAGGCCATGCCGTTCAAGGAGATATTTAAGGCTATGAAGCGAATAATATCTCATGTGCTCATGGTAAATCGTGTCGTACTGCAGCGTGGCCAGAAGGTCTCCTAGGTAATGAGACTCCGACACAAACAATCCGTCCGGCGTCAGCAGTTGCTTGATCGATTCGATGATTCCGTGAATATCGTCCATATGAGCAAAGACGTTGGTCGCTGTCACTGTTTTGGCGTGCCCTTTTTCCTGCAATATTTTTTGAACCACAGAAGCATTGAAGTAGGAAATGATCGTGGGGATCCCTCGTTGGATGGCCAATTTGCCGATCTCTTCCGGGGTCACTCCCAGCACCTGATGATGGTCTTTGAAATTGCTGAGCAGGTTCCCGTCGTTGGAACCGATGTCCACGATCAAGTCCTTTTGGGCCATCGGATAAAAGCGCTGGACCTCCAGATTCAATTCCGCAAAATTTTCACGCAAAATACGCGTGGTGCTGCTGGTATAGGGATACTCCGGAGGAAAAAGAACAGTGGCGTCCACGATCAGCCCCAGCTGAGCCAGAGAGCACGCCGGACAAACCAAGAGCTCCGCTGGAAACCCAAGCTCCTCACCGGCCGGCTGCCCGATCTTTCTCATTTTATTGACCGGCGGCAGGAAGCCCAGGAAAATAACCGATTTAAGATCTTTGGATCCACAGATCTGACACAAAGTAACCACGCGACTCATCGCCATAACCTATGGATTCCTCTCATTTTTTAACGGCTCATGGTCGATATACCAAGGCACGGTTTTTTTAAGTCCCTCAACCAGCGAGTACTGTTCCCCAAATCCAAGACTTCGCAATTTTCCGGTATCAGGACACCGGCGCGAAGGACTCCCCTCCAGCAGCTTCCCTGGCACAATATTGAGCTCAAGTTTAAAAAAATGCGCGATATGCCTGGCTACATCGGCGATCGTAGTTTCTTGGGTGGTTCCGATATTATATATTCCCAGGGGCTCTCCTTTTTCCATGATCAGCATCAACCCGGCGACAAAATCATCAATAAAAGTGAATGAGCGGGTTTCCTCCCCACTGCCCTGGATGGGAAAATCAAGGGTCGTTCCAGCCGCTTTCGCCAGCTCCTTGAAACGCCTGACAAATTGAGGGATCACATGCTCCCAACCCATCTGAGGCCCATAAACGTTGTGCGGCCGAAAAATGATCACCCGGTCCATCTTTTTTTTGGCGCAGTGGATAGCCAGCATCTCACTGATGATTTTTCCGCCCCCATAAGAATACCGCGGATTCATGGGATCCGGAATGATCAGAGGGACATTTTCAGGTGTCGGATAAACTGCGGGTACCTGGTAAACCTCAGAACTTGAGGCCAGGAAGAGCTCTCTTACGTTGTGCCGGGAACAGGCATCCAGAACATTCAGCATGCCTTTGACTCCCACCTCAAGGACCAGGTCAGGATGAGAATAAAAATATTCGGTCCCGTTGACGTAAGCCAGATGAACAACCCCGTTCATTCCCTGGGCGGAATCGATGACCGCCTGCGAATCCCGGATGTCCGCGTGGACGATCTCGCAGTTCTTCTTGTTTGAAAAATCGTGCGTACCACGCGACGCGTTGTCCAAGATCCGGACGCTGTGCCCGAGCGCCAAAAGCCTGGTCACGACCGCAGCCCCAATAAAACCAAAACCTCCGGTAACCAAATATTTTTTAGGGCTCATACGTCCCCCGGATCGATAGGAAAACCTTTGGGGACTCTGACGCGCACCGACAAATGATTGGCCGGACCTTTTTTTCTGAGTTCCCGGTAGCCCCAGAAAAACCATCTCAAATACTCTTTTGTCCACGAAGTGAGTTTAAAGGTGGATTTGCCGCCGTATAGACGGTCGATGGAAATGATGGGAACTTCTCCCAACTGCAAATTTTCCAGTTGGGCCTTGATGGCCATTTCAAAAGCAAACGCCCATCCCACGGGTTTGGCGTGAAACTGAAACCGGGGCCAGATGGATCTTCGGAATAATTTAATGCCCGTCGTCGCATCCGACAACGCCGCTCCCGCCAGGAAACTAAAAAGAACATTGGCCAGGCGCGACAACGTACCGCCGATCCAGGAACCGCCCAGGCGCCTGCCCCCGTGCGCGTAACGCGTGCAACTGACCAGATCGCAGCCCTCTTCGATCAGCCCGATCATGTCTTCAATAGCCAGTACCGGCCCCACTTCATCGGCGGCAAAGATAAGAATAGCGTCACCCGCCGCGCGATCCACACCCGCCCTTAATGCGTTCAAAACTCCCACGCCCTTGTCGTTGTAAACGCTTCGCAATTCGGGGTACATTTTTTGAATGGCTTGAACCACGGGGACGCTGTCGTCATCGGGATGATCATAAATGACCAGGACTTCATGCGGAATTTCAACGACGGCTTTCAAAATTTTTAATAAAATTTTAAGATTTACGCCTTCATTGCGCACCGGCAACAGGATCGATAATAGCCGGACCCGCTCAACCGCCGCCGTGGCCATTTTATTTTAAAAATCCTTTGATCGCCGAACAGACTTCGAGAATATTCTCGTCGGACAACGTAAATGCCGACGGCAGCCAAAACGCTTTTGGCATCAACTGGGTGCTTACCGGAAATGTATCGTCCGCGGCCAGATAAGGTTTTTGCCGATGCAGCGGGTGCCAGAACTTGCGGTAGCCGATCCCCTTGCCCGACAAATACTCACACAAAGGATCCCGCGCCTCCGAAAGCGCGTCGGTCCATTGCGGAATTTCACCCCCCGCCAAGTCAAAGGGCATTATTTTTATTCCCTTCAAACCCTGCAACTCTGAAGCGTAGATCTCATAGATCCTTTTTTGTCTGTGGGTACGGGTTTTAAGCTCGGCAAGCTGGGCCAGTCCTATGGCGGCCTGAACATTGGTCAATTTTAAATTAAATCCGATCGAGCTATGAACATCGTCGCCGCCTGTCCCTCGCGCGGGCCGTCCCTGGTCCTTGATCTCTCGCAGGCGCACATGCAGCCGCTCATTGTTGGTGACCACCATCCCCCCCTGTCCGGTCATCACCGTCTTGTTGGGAGAAAAAGAAAAACAACCCGCGTCTCCAAAAGACCCCAGGAATTTTCCCACGGATCTGGACAAAAGAGCCTCGGCGGCATCCTCCACGACCCACAGGCTGTGTTCTTTGGCGAATTGTAAAATCGCTTTCATATCGGCGGACCGGCCGCTCACATGAACGGGCACGATGGCTTTCGTTTTTGGGGTTAATTTTTTCTTTATGGCGTCGAGCAAAATATTAAAAGTTTCAGGATCCACATCCACCAACACCGGCTTAGCTCCCGCCAGGATGACCGCATTGGCGGTGGCCGCAAATGTGACATCGGGGACTAAAACTTCATCGCCGGATCCAACCCCCAGCGCCGCAAGTGCCGCAAAGATAGCTGTCGTGCCGCTGGTCACCGCGACCGCGTACCGGACTCCCAAAAGACCGGCTATTTCTTTTTCAAATCGCTCCGTGTATTCCCCGTCATTGAGAAAACCGGTCTTCAATACCTCCTGCACGAGGCCGGACTCCTCTCCGGTGACCTTGGGTTCCCACCAAACAATGCGGTCACGCACGGGCAGGCCTCGCAAAAAATTCGTCCAGTGCTTTCACTTGGGATAAGACATTTTTTTTATTCCTGGGCTTTATCAGTTTGATCGGCGTTCCGGCATAAACAGACCATGGCCGGAAAGAAAAATGGGCCGGCACAAAACTCAGCGCCCCGATCACCGTGCCTTCCGGGATGAGGTTGTCCGGCATCACGACGGAGTTGGCGCCCACCGCGCAATAATCGCCGATCGTCACATCCCCGGTGATCGTAGTCGTTTTAAACGGCTTGATCCCCTCAGGCAGGATCACGGCGACATCATTGACAAAATCGTTGCTCGCGCACCAGATCCTGACGCCGGCGGACAAACTGCAGTATTTACCCAGGCGAAAATGAAAGCGTTTTCCGCCCGCCACCGAGCAGCCGGTCGCGATGTGAGACCCTTTTCCGAGGATCACCTGCGTCGAAAAATAACAATAATCATCCACGATCACTCCGGGGGAAACGAGGAAGTGGCCGCGGTGACGGATCCTGATATTGGGCGAAAGAATGGGCTTCATTTATTTGGGTAAAAAATTCCATATATCAATCACAGGCTTCTTGGTTTTTATTTTTTTATACGCCGCGTGCGGCACGCATAAGATCAGCAGGTCGCTTTGCTTGAGCGTTTGTTCCAAAGAGGTCAGATCCGGGTCCGTATTCACAAAAGGGTCGCTCGTCAACACCGCCTTGGATTGAAACTGCAGCAGTCTTTTAAGTTTATAGCTTAAAGAATCCCGGGTGTCGTCGATGTCCGCTTTAAAAGCCATCCCCAGAAGGCCGATGGTCATCCCGGCCAAATCGTATTTGGGCAGCAGATGGTCCACGATAAACTGCGGGAAACCCTCGTTGATCAGCATCGCGGCGTGTCCCAGGCTAAATTGGTTCCTGAAAAAAGCGGCCAATTGCATCGTGTCCTTCAAAAGACACGGCCCGGCCGCCAATCCCGCGCCCGGGACATCTTTAGCCCGCGGATAATCTTTTTTCAATCCTTTCAGGACGTTGTAATAATCCACGCCGGCGGATTTGGCGATCATGTAAAACTGGTTGGCGATCGCAAAATTGATGTACCGGTAGGCATTGCTGAATAATTTGGCGAACTCCGCTTCCATGGGCTTTAAGCTGACGATGTCCGGCGTCAGTGTTTTGAAAAGCTTGGCCGCGGCCTTAGTCGACGCCGCATCGATACCGCTGACGATCTGAGGAATGGTGCTCAGTTCCTTGATCGCATACCCCTGGACGATCCTTTCCGGACAAAAAGAGATCTTGAGCCGCTTGCCTTTCGAACGCAGGTACTTGTCCAGCCACTGCGTCATGCCGGGATAAACGGTGGACCGCAACACCAAAAGCTGCCGGCTTGACAAATAAGGGAGCAGCGAATCCAAACAGCTTTGAATGTCCTGAAGGCAGGGATTCATGAATCGGTCTACGGGCGTTCCGATCGTGATGATCACCGAGTCGGCGTTGGCGATCTGTTCCGGAGAAGCGGTATAAGAAATTCGTCCGGATTTGAGGACTTCCTTCAGGATCGGCTCGGCCCCATATTCCATAAACGGCATCTCGCCCGCCTGGATCTGCCGCATCGCCTTCTCATTTTTATCGTAAATTAAAACGTCAAGGCCCCGATGAGCGAACATCAAAGAAAGCGGAAAGCCCACGTGGCCGGCGCCGCCAACAACGGCCAGATCGTAACGTTTTGATTTTTTGGCTTTCATATCATCTCCTTTGACGGTATACGCCCGGACACAAGCGCCAGCGCCAGCAAAGAGACGTGCAGCGCGCTTGAAAATTCGCCGGTCTTTAGTTTCTGAGCCAGGTCCTTTTTAGAGCATAAACACATTTTTAAAGATTCCGCGAGATCGACGCCTCTGCCGGTCGGGACAGCACCGGCTGCGAAATAACAATGCATGCGGTTACCCAGCCTGCCGGTGTCCGGATACAAAACTCCCAGAAGTTCCATGCGGGGCGCTTCATAACCGGTTTCCTCGCGCAATTCCCGGACCGCCGCTTTTTCGGGAGACTCATTTAAATCCACGTGCCCGCTGGGAAATTCCAGCGTGACCTGCTCCACGGCGGGACGATACTGTTTCACTAAAATAATGTCTTGCTCTGTGGTTACCGCAAGAACCGCGACATAATCGGAGGTTTGAACGACATAGTATGGGTCCTGCGGACTGTCCGCGTACTGTTTGGCGATAAGCGACATCCATCTGGATTCAAATACGGGCTCGGCAGTCAAAAGTTTATTTTTCATGCTATTTGGGGCCTTATTCGCTTTTGGATCAATTGATAAGTCATATACAGGCAAATAGCCGAAAAAAGCAGCCTCGACAACCCGATCACCTTGCCCCAAGGCAGATACCGCGCCAGAATTTCGTGCAAACTCGGAAATTGATTAGCTCTTTCCAGCATCAAAGGAGTAAAAAGCCCGAGATTTTGGCCTCTCGAATCCAAATTAAATAAAAATAATAAAAAGATCAAAGCCACGGAAAGCCAGGAGGGCCAAGGCGGCTTCCCGGCTGCCAAATAAATGTAAAACGGAAGCGTCCACATGAAATAATGCACCGAAACCATCGTCGTCGCGTAAACTGTCAACAGGAGGGCACACCAGACATTGGCGACAAGGGGAAGTGTGCTGCTCTCCTTTCTTGGAGATGTTTGTTTTTGCAATAAAATCACACTAACCCATAAAAAGACCATTCCTAAAATCAATTTTCCTACAACAGCCGAAAGAAGCGGAAAACTTAAAAAAATCCCTTTTAAGGCCTGACCTGAATAGGCGGGGCCCCAGTAAGCGTACACAGCATAACCTTTTGAGTGCACATAGAGCGGCAAGAAAACTAGGATAAACGGGAGAATACATAATAGGGTATATTTCCAGCGGTCCCTCCACGTATCCCCCATCGCCAGAACAAAAGGCACAAGAAGCATAAAAGCAAAATTTTCTAACAATAAAATAGCTCCAAACGCCAGGCATGCGAGAGTTTTCCTGTCTTTCAGCAACGCGTAAATTAGGGCCCACTCAAAAAAAGCCGTGTAAATGCGGTACTGGCCAAAAATATAGGTTGAATACAAGGCAACCGGATGAAAAAGCCAAAATAAAACCAGAAAGTTCCTCACTTTGGGCGAATCTGAAATGCGCCAGATCAACGCAAAGCAAAGAGCGTCGACGATCAGGTAAGGGAGCTTCATAAAAAAAACAAACCGCAACCTTTCAACCAGTGAAAAAATTGACAAGTCAAAAGCGGTGGTAAGGGGGCTTAGATGATCCGTCAGAGAGGCGAGCTCCGGACATACGGGCAGAAAAACAAACTGTGAAAAAGCGGTCAGATACCCCACCAGCGGAGGATAATGGATAAAGCCATGCAAAGCCAGATCTTTAGCGAAGTAAGCGTACAGATCAAGTGTGTGCCTGGAATAAATGGCCGAAGGCAGGACGTTAATAAAATAAATGTCGCCCTGCAGCGCAATCGGCATCAGGAGCAACCGGATGGCCAACCCCACAACTCCTGCAATGATCATGGCTTGCCAGCCTTTAAAAATAGCCATTGGCCTCGATCTGGGACAACATCAGATTTTCAGGTTTTGGCATAAGAGCCTTGGATTTTATCAGCCTGTTTAACGGGTGTCAACGCATTCACGGGACTCGGGGCGATCCTATAATTTCGGGGCGGCTTTGTTCGTCCATCGAGTAAACAATGTCCGCGTTTTCTAGCAGAGACGAGCGGTGCGAAACCAGAAGGATATTGACCTTGCCTCTCAGGCGCTGGATCAGCGAACGGACCACTTCCTCGGACGCGGTATCCAAAGCGCTGGTAGGTTCATCCAGGATCAAAAGCTTGGGACCGCGCAGAAGCGCCCTGGCGAATACCAGCCTTTGGCGCTGGCCCCCCGACAGGTTGAGCCCGCGGTTGCCGATCACGGTCGCGTAACCCTGAGGCTGTGCCAGGATAAACTCATGAGCGTCCGTCTGACAGCAGGCCGCCTCCAGACGCTCCCGTGATACCTCCGGGTTTCCCAGCCGTAAATTGTCTTCAATGCTCATGTCATACAAGATCGATTCCTGGGACACATAGGCGACGCTGTCCCTCCAGGAAAATAGGTCAATCCCGGCCGCATCGATCCCATTGATCAGCACTTTTCCGCAGGTGGGATGGTTCAATCCCACGATCAGATCTAAAAGCGTCGTTTTTCCTGAGCCCGACCTTCCGCTGATCACCACCAGCTTGTTTTTTTCAATTTTCAAATTTACATCCCTCAAGACTTCCCCGCTACCCGGATAGGTAAAACCCACGCGGACCAGCTCCAGCGTTTCAAAACCTGAGACTTTCACGGCTCCCGGCAAAACACGCGCTTGGGATGCTTCCAGAATGAACTGGCGGCAAATAAAATAGGAAGGCAGATTCACTACTAAGCGCTGACGGCTCGTCTGGATCTCCATGCCTTTACGGCCGAGACGATAAATAATCATTGATAGGAGTAGGCCGCCTTCAGCCGCGACACCAAAAAACTGGCGGCTGACCACTAAAAACAGGCAGACAAAAGCCACCGCCAAAACTTCGGGAAACGTCTCGATGACCGCCCCATAGTTGTAACGCTTAAACATTTTTTTGCCCAGGCGGTCGTACCCGGTGCGGATGCGCTCCAGCCGGTAAGGCTCCAAATGATTGGCTTTTAGGAATTTGACCGCCACAAGATCCTCAAAGATCTCTCCATGCAGAGAGCTTTGCATGGAGGCGATCTCGGAAGACACAGCCTTGGACCGGACGATCATCCGCTTCACCGCTAAAAAAGAAACCAGGCCGATGAATAGACTGGGGACAAAAGACTGGAACGAGATCAGAAAGCCTAAAGACAAATAGACCAGGATGTTCAGCGATTCGCCCAGAAACTGGATCAGGAGCCGGAAAGCATTGCCGGCCATCACGGAGTGTTCTCCCACCAGCGACATCAAAAATCCGGATTTCTGGGAAGACGCAAATCTCCATTCGGAATCAAGAAAGTCAGAAACGACTTTCTTTTTGATCCCGATCTCAAAATCCACCGCGATCTTTTCAACGAATCTTTTGGCGGTGTAAGAAAAAAGGCTCTTGAGCGAAAAAACAGCGAGGATAAATCCCGTAAGGACCCAAATGTTCCCGTTCTTCAAAAAATCCGGCATCCAGGCGGTCAAAAGGCCCCCGTCCGGGATCTGCTTGGAGAACAGCCCCGACAAAAGCGGCAGCACCGCCGAAAATCCGACGCCCTCCAGGACCCCCGCGCTTAAAACGCACAATATCGCGATGTTCGCGCGGACCGGATAGTCCCGGTAAACGTCCGAGATAAAATCCCGCAGATGCATGTCCGGTTTATTTATTTTTTGCGGCACGGGCATAGTCCACATTGGCGTCCAAGAATTCCTTTTCATACTGCAACCACTTGTCTCCGTACGGGTGATCCTTATAATTCTCAAACCAGGGCCCGCCCTCCGTGTAATGAATAAGCTTGGTATAAGCGTCATAATGGTCGAGCACATTCCAAGTGTTGGGAATATCACCCACTTGCTCATCGGGGATCGGTTCAAAACGGTGAAGCCATTTGGGCGGCATCGTTTCCACGGCCTCCCGGGACCAAACCGTAAGCTTCTCGCAATTAAGCAGCATGAAGCTAGACCAGTTTTTCCGCGGGTAAGACGTCTGGACTTTTCCGTCCATCTTGATCGTATTGGTGGGCCGTTGGTCATGCTTGACGACCCGGAGCGCGTACGGTTTCATATCCAGCTCAAAAACTTCGTTGAGATCCGCCAGGCAAAGCATGTCGCAATCCATAAAAATGGCCGTGCCCTTATAACCGCAGAGCAGTGGAGTCAAAAAACGGGTGTACGTGAACTCCGTGGACTGCAAAGGATCCTGTGTCCTGCGAAAACCGGGCTTGACCGCGAGCTCACTCAACTTCAGAGGAATGATCTCCATTGGTTTTTTTGCGTGCTTTTCGATCGAATACTTCAATACCTGATACGCGATATCCTCCCGACTGTCATACCCGACAAATACTTTATTTTTCATCCTAGGCCCTTTCTGGGTTCATTCCCTTTGAAGTGACGAAACAAGCTTGGTGTAGGTCGACAAGACATCTACCGGCTCCCCGCCGGCATAAATTGAATTTCTGATCAGATCCGCATTGTCATAAAGCGCGGAAGGCGGCTCTTTGAGACGCGCACGTTCCACGCCTGCCAGAAGCTGCTCCAGATCATGGCACTCGATCCCCGCGCCGCTATCTTCAAAGATCGTTCTTCCGCGGTGCAGATACGTGGGATTGATCAATGTCTTGCCCTGCAGGATCACCTCAAATCCGATACTGGAGCGTACATTAACTGCGGCGTCACACCAGCGAATCAGCGCCACCGAATCCACGATCTCCTGACGGGTCGCTTTTTTTCCCGGAACCAGTGAAGACAGCCACCGTTTAAAAGACACCGCGCGCGAGGCGTTGATAAGCTCAACATTGGCTTGAGAGGATAATCGGGTACGCAGATCCATCGGCAGATCGCCCGCGCCTTCGCGTGTATGCTCTTTGATCACCAAATAGATTCGATCATCAGACGCCAGCGACTTGAGCGCCAACAGAACCCCCTCTTTGTCCACGGTCTTTTCCCAGCGCGGAAGAAAAAATAGAAGCTTTAGCCGGCCCCCCTCGCTTTTCGACGGCTTAAAATCCGGCCAGAAATTCTTGGCGATCGAGAACCATTCCGGGCAGTAACGGGCGCTACCCAAAAAAACGATTTTTTTCTGTTCTATGAGTTTTTTGTCCCATGGCCCGAAATGATGGCGCGGATTAGGCTCCACAATGGCGTCAAAAATATTTCTGACCGCAAAATATTCTTCACCTCCCGTTGCCTGAAATTGCTCAGACCCTTCTCCGTGGGATGTGAGAAAGTGCGCGCCGTGAGGAAGACAGACCAAGGGCACCCTCCGATCTTTACAAGCAGTGACCAGTTTTCCTTCCAAGGTTTCCATTGAAATTTCACCGGGGCCAAAAGGGTCAAAAATACACACCGCCGGCCGGCGTGACTCGATAAATTTTTCTGCCCATCGCAAATTGAATACAGACTGATCTAAAAAGCTCAGCACTGTCCTTATTATTATTTTTACCAATGGGTTCACAAACCGCGCCAAAGAAAATTCTCTCAAAAAACCAAGCCCTGGCGCGGAGCCATAATAATAATACATCCGGCACCGGGAAAACTGCCTCAAAAGAACCAGCCTTGGATCCCGCCGGTAATCCAGCACCTGATTTTTGTCGATTAAAATAACATCCACTTGACGGCCTTCACGCAAAAACCTCCAAGCGACGGGGCTCAAATGATCCGTGTCATTGTAAACGCGAAAAAAAATACAAACAGTCCCTGAGGTGTTACGCATAAACCGTCTTTTCAATGAAATCAACCGCTCTTTTTGTCCCCTGTCCATCCATTTTTCCCAACCAATCCTCGCCGTGGGTATTAGAAAAACTGTTCGTCTTAACAGAAAGCCGGGAAATGGCCGCCTCGAGAGATCCTGCGTCGCGAAATATTTGGCAAATACCTGTCTCTGCCAAACTGTCAGCTTCAGAGCTCAGCTCTTCATTGAAATCCAAATAAAATACAGGGATACCCATCATGGCCGCCTCGAAAATGGTCGTAGACCAGCTGGCTGTCAGCAAAACATCGCAGCCGGCAAGTAATTTATAAAGATCATCGTCCGCCGACATCAGATCACAATCAACATCCGAAAGAAGAGAGCGCAAAAGTATTTCCCAATTCTTCTCCTCTTCTTTGTAGTGCGGTTTGATCACAAGCCGGAACGGCGTGCGAGCCGCGATGCCGGCAAGAACGGATAAACTTGCTACCTGAGTCGATCGATAGCAAAAAAAGTCACTGCCCACGTATCCTAATTCTGCGGGATTGTGGGGAACAAGATAACTTGCGCTGTATAAAAGCCTGGGAACGCCTTCCCGCCCGGCTTTTTGGCGTGTTCCGGAAATATTTTTAAGAATGTCAAAACGCGGTATCCCCGTAACGACAAGCCTCCGGGCGTTCCAACCCCGTCTTTCATAAGATCTTTTCTCTTCCTGTGAATGGACCAGTGTCCATGAATTGGCAAACTCGCGGTAGGCATCGGGCACTTCAAAATCGGTACGCCAAATAGAGTGGGACAGACAAAAAACAGGGACGGCATTGGCCTCAAAGGTGCTGGCCGCAAAACCCCTCAAAGAAAAGTCCTCATCCACAAGCAGCGCCCTGGCTTTAAAAGAAGAGGCGGCTTCCTGATAGCACAAGACATGACTGACGAAACCTCTTATCCTTTTTTCAACCAAGGGCCATAGCTTTCCCAAAACAAGATCCGGCATATCAAGATCCCCAAACATCCAATCCCCCGATCCACGCGCGCGCAAGAATACGGTTCTGGCGGCCTCCAGCATTTTGTCCGCCTGTTCCGGTATTCTCTCGGGGACAAAAGAACTTTCAAATTCCGACGCCAGATAATAAGGGATCGAATGGGTAATTGCAAAAAAAAGTATATCTTTATGAAGATCATGATCATAAATAACGACACTTTTTTTTCTACGTTTCAACTCTTGCGCCGCCGCTTTTAAATGCCTCAGAGAACCGTAAACAACGTACGCCCCCTTCGCCCCCGGACCGCGAAAAAAAAGGTAAACGGAAAAGATCATCTTTTTGAACCTTTTTTTTAAATGTGGGGAGGCTTTGTGGGGCGCCTCTGAAATTAACGGGCATGCCATCGTGCGGACATCTCTGCCCGAGGATTCCGCCCGCCGTGCCAGAAAATAATTCAGCGAAACGTTTCCGTCGGGCCTCCCGTCGACCCAAGGTTTCAAGTCCTCAAAAACATAAACAGGGCCTTTGGTAGATCCCAAAAAAATTTTGGCGAAGAAATGATTCTTGATCGTCTGGGAGAAAAGAGTAGAAAAATAAAAATGCAGCGCTTTAAAAATATATTCGCCGTCCGGCGTGGCCTGCCGGGCAAGCCGGATCATGCGGGCGGCGGCGGACGCGCTCCAAGAATTTATTTCATTCCAGCGGTTCCTGAAAGAACGCTCGTCCAGATACGAAAAATTAATTTTCTTCTCTTTGAAAAAATCAAACATCTCCTCGTTGTCGGTAAAGATCTCCAGATCCTCTTGAAAAGCGCCGGCGGCACGCAGGCATTCATATTGGCGGATCGAGGAGATGGCGACCGCGGGCTTGGGCATCCTATTCAACGACCCATTTCATCACCCATTTTTCGTCGACTTTTTCCCATACATTGGATTTTTCGCGGTATTTGTCCATGACATACCAAAAGAAATCTTCGTCGATTTGCATGTAATCCAAAAACCAGCGGAAATGCCTTTTCGGAAACTCCCCGTCATAGCGCCGCACCAGCCGTACCGCTTCTTCACGCGTCATATGATGACGACGGATATCCGACTGCGCGTCCCGCGAGGCCCGGCACATGCCGAATTTCATATAACTCAAGTACCAATGAAAACCGTCCGCCTTGTCGTCGATGCTGGCGTATTTGGTGTAAGTCCCCTCCGATCGGCCTTCGGAATTGGCCTCAAAACCGCAGTGCTTCACCGCGTAATAATAATTTTCCTGGGGCGTCCATTTGTGATAATACGAATACCAGTGCATCTGGGTCCCATTTTTTATAATCTGGTCCAAGTGCGGCGCTTTATAAAACTGCAAGCAGCTGTCCCCAGCCTCTTTTTTGGTCAAAATGCCGCGTTCGAGTCCTGTGGCAACCAACTGATCGACCGAGCCGCCCTTAAAATATTCGGACTCCCATTCTTCGGGGGTTTCCTTGGGAAGATGCTTGTATTTTTCGCTTCCTCCGTACTCAAGCTCTCCGTTTTCTCCGTAAAAAATGAGCTTGATGCCAAATCGCGTCGCCATGTGGAACGCCCAGGCTTTTTGCCCGTAAATGAACGGCTCCCACGCGTCCCCTTTCAATTCAAAGGCCAACCGCGTCAATTTGCGGTGAATTTTTCCGTCAGGCTGCCCCATGATATTGGTGAAACCCGAATGAATGAAATTCCATAAATTGAGCCATCCGATCTCGGTGTACTCAAACGGGCACCAGGTCACGCACAGAGGATGCATGCCATAACGGTGCTTCAGTTGGTGAGCGACATAAGCACTGTCTTTTCCGCCGCTGCCCGGAACTACGACATCAAAATCTCCGGTCCGGCTGCGATGCTGATCGCAGAGGATCTCCAACTCCCGGCCGCGCTTGGCCCAGTCGATCGAGTGGTCCTTTTCATAAGCCCACTGGCAGGCAGCGCAGATCCCCTGCTCGTTAAAACGCGTCCGGGGCCGCTGGTTGGATACAACGCAATTTTTACAAAATTTTATTTCTTTGGAGAGGGAGTCAAATTGCCTGTCCAGAGATTGAAACGACGGGTTTAGTTGATCCACGGCTCCCCCTTAAACTTTTCCGGAGATAAAATTTGCGTATATCTTCAATCCGGCCTCGCCGCTGCGTTCCGGGTGAAATTGGCAACCGGTGATATTTTTGTGCCGTACCACCGAACAAAATTCGTTGGAACCGTACACCGTAAGCGCCAGCGCGTCCCTCGTATCCTCCGGAACCACGCGATAGGAATGAACAAAATACATGAAGGGGTCCTTTTCCAAACCCTCCAGAACCGAACCCTCCCAACTCGGCCCGGAAGATGAAGGTTTGAGAGAATTCCATCCGATCTGCGGGATCTTGTAATGATCGCCCGGATCCCCCGGCTTTAATCGGATAACGCGCCCTCTGATCAAATCCAATCCTGAATGCAGGCCATTTTCCTCGGATCGGCTTAATAGAAGCTGCATCCCCAAACAAATTCCCAGAAGAGGCTTTCCGGATCCTGCGTAGTTCTTGACCGCGTCCACCAGGCCGTACTCCGTCAGATGTTTCATCCCGGACTCGAACGCCCCCACGCCGGGCAAAACAAGCCTGTCCGCGTGTAAGATCTCCTCTTTATTATTGGAGACTTTGGCCGGATCCCCCACCCTCTTCAGAGCGCTTTGCACGCTATAAAGATTTCCTACACCATAGTCGACGATCACGGTCTTCATGGTAGCGCTGTCTTGCGCTCAGGAGAATATTTTATTTTTGGTAACGGGCGAATGGGCACGCCGTTCTCGCATAAATATTTTTTAATTTCAGGCAACGAGATCCTGTCCGTCTGAACGTCTTTAAAACCTCCATATCCTTCGCGCAGAAAATCAATGTTACCCGAATCAATGTCTTCGCCCATACGAAGCCTCGGCTCATTAAACGACATCCAACGCCTGTCATCCCCCGGAGGCGCCGCGTAATAATAATGAAAGCAGGACGCGGCGCTGACCGCGTCCGCTTTGCCGCGTCGGATCACGTCTAAAAAATCCTCTTTTTTGCCCGCACCGCCGCAGACCACCACAGGCACCGGAACTGTCTCAGATACTTTCGAAGTGAAGTCGATATCAAAACCCCTCCCCATCCCTTCCTGGTTGATGGAAGTCAGAAGGATCTCGCCCGCGCCCAGATCCACGGCCCGCCGCACCCAGTCATAGGCGTCAACTCCTGTCGGTTGGCGGCCATAATCCACCCACACCTCACAAAAACCGTTTTTCTGTTTATAAAATTCAACGCTGGCGACAATACACTGGGAACCGAAAAACTTGGACGCATCACTCAACAAAGAGGGATTTTCAATAGCAGCCGTGTTGATCGCGACCTTGTCGGCCCCAGCTCTCAATAATTGCTGAATATCCTGAATGCTGCGGATGCCGCCCGCGACAGTTAACGGAATAAAAATTTTCTCGGCTGTTTTGCGGATGTATTCCACCAATGAGTTCCGTTGATAAAGACTCGCCACCGTATCATAAAAAATAAGCTCGTCAGCGCCTTCCCGGTAATAAATTTCGGCAAATACCTCCGGAGTGCCCAACACGCGGTGGCCGTCAAGCTGGATACCCTTGATCAGGTTGGGGCCCTTGATGTCCAACCGTGGAATGATGCGGATATTTCCGGTATTAGTTGCCATAAAATTCCTTTTTTAATTGATACAAAAATGTTTCGGCGACCCAAAGATCTTCGATGGTATCGATATCCACCGAATGCGCGCGATCCATGATATACGCGAATGATCTTTTTGAAAACCAGGATCCGTTCTTAAGAAGGTACTTCCAGCCGGCGATATAGATCGCGCCGTTCAGGGTATAAAACTTTTTATTTTCGGCCGGCCGAGGATTCTTTAAAAAATCTTTGAGGCTGAGAGAAGCGGGCAAATGATTGGTCCAATGCGGCGGATGAGAGGCCTGGGTCACGCTCACGACCGCGCTGGATTTTTTTTGGTTGAAAATTTGCAGCGCTTGAGCGATATGCCCTGAATTGCGCAACGGCGAAGTAGGCTGAAGAAACGCTACCGCGTCAAACTTCTCCCCCCGCCCGTCGTAACGGGCCATGAAATGCCGTAAAGCATCCATGGAAGTGGCTTTGTCGCCCGCAAGCCGCGCGGGCCTCAAAAAAAGTACTTCCGCGCCGTATTTTTTTGCGGCTGCAGCGATCTTCGGGCTATCGGTGTCCACCGCCACACGGGCAATTCCAGGGCATTGGAGCGCGGCCTGGATGCTCCATGCCAACAGAGGTTTCCCGCCAAGCTTCATGAGATTTTTATACGGAAGCCTTTTGGAGCCACCGCGCGCCGGGATAACGGCCAAGACCTTCACCGAAACACCGATGCGAACTCGCCATTGGCACGCTCCAGGTCGTCCATACGGCCGATGTCGATCCAGTACTCGCGGATCGGGAACGCCGAGATCTTCATTTTTTTGGCCATCAGTTTCTCAAGGAACGCGGGCATGTCGGTGTGTTTTTTTTTCTTTAAAAATTTTAGGGCTTGGGGCTCCAGCACGTAAATACCCGCGTTTACAAAAAAACGGTGTACCGGCTTCTCATCAATGCTTCGCACCATATTCTTTTGGGTGGAAACCACACCGTACGGGACTTGAAAATCATACTCACGGATACACATCGTACCCGCCGCATTCTGCTCGCGATGAAAGTCCAAGAGCTGCCGGAAATTGACCTTGGTCAGAAGATCGCCGTTCATCACCAGGACAGGTTCCGGGGGGCTTGAAGGCAAAAGAGACAACGCTCCCGCGGTACCCAATTTTGTATTTTCATGCAAATAGTGAATACGGATCCCCCAGGCCGAACCATCCTTGAAATGGTCGCGGATCATCTTATCCTGATAGTTGACCGAGAGATAAAAGTTGCGGAACCCGTGCTCGATAAAGTTTTCTAAGATCGTTTCCAGGATGGGCTTCTCCCCTACCTTCAGAAGCGGCTTTGGGCAATCTTGGGTCAGCGGACGCAGGCGTGTCCCCAGCCCGCCCGCCATCAGCACCACCCAATTCTCCCGGACTTTCAAGCGATGAAGATCGTCCAAAAGCTCCAGTCCCGCGACCCGCCCCTTGGAGTCTAAAAGCGGGATCTGTCGTATTAATTTCTGCTCCATGATCTTCTCAAGCTCGGACCTCTTTTCTCCCAGAGGAGCCGTGACAGGTTTTTTTTGCATCACGCGCGTGACGACGTGATCCAGGCCGATGCCCTTGAGAAGCCCCCGCCGGACATCGCCGTCAGTCACCGTACCCAACAAACGCTGTTTTTCATCCACGACCAGCGCGATGTGGCAATCGCCGCGATCGATCGTTTCGATAACTTGGCGAATGCGGGTCTGGGAGCCGAGGAGTGTTTTTTGCCAGTCCTTCATGAGGCCACCGGCCTTTTTACCAAAGTATTGGCGGGAATTAAAAGATGACGGCCCACAGTGACTCCTTGAATGATCACTGCGCCACAACCTACATGCGAGCCCTCACTAATCTTGACGCCGCCGCAGAGAATGGCTCCGGGGGCAATGTGGACATGGTCTCCGATCCGGCAATCATGATCCACTGACGCGCGCGTATTAATAATGCAATTGTTCCCTAAATGAGTTCCTGCTTGGACCACCGCGCCTGCCATCACCTGAACGCCTTCGCCCCTTTGAACATCCCGGGCGAGGATCGCTGAAGGATGGATGACTGCGGAAAAAGAATAGCCAGCCGCTTTAAACCGTTCGAATATTTGTTTGCGAATCTTGGGGTTTCCGACAGACCCGACTCCGTTCACAAGAAAAGCTTTTTGAGGCAATTTTTTATCCAAAAGGATCTTGTCTGTACCGAGATAGGGGATCCACCGGCCGGCAACTCGCATCTCTTTTTGTTTGGGATCCACAAACCCCAGAATTTTATTTTCTTGAAGAATCAGGGAGTCCGCCAACACCCGCGCGTGCCCGCCGCCGCCCACCAGGATCACCGAGTTCATGAGGCTATCCTCTCTCCGGCCGCGTAATTTTTCCTCGCCGCTTTGCCTAAAAGATCCCAATACCGCACCGGCGAAATTCCAGGGCCGGATCTTTTGGCCGCGAGGTCGCCCTCGCTGAATAATTCGCCCGCCCGGATCCGGCGCGCCGCGACGAGACTCTTCCGAGCGATGGGCCTGTTTTTTTGTTCCGAGGGCGTGACTTTCTTCTGAGCCGAGCCCAGCGCGCGCTCCACGAGGCGGACCGCCTGGACCATCTGTTTGAATTCAGCCGGTTCCAAAGAAACCCGGTGATCCGGCCCCTCCATGCTGCGATCCAACGTTAAGTGTTTTTCGATGACTTCCGCGCCGCGTGCGGCCGCCGCGATAGAGACAACAAACCCCGGTGTGTGATCCGACAATCCTACCGCAACACGAAACTCGTCTTTCAAACTATCCATCGCCCGCAAATGGACCTCGTCATACGGCGCCGGGTATTCAGTCGTGCATTGAAGCAGGGTGACTTTTTTTTGAATGAGGGCTTGGCCGCGGCGGGACTTGAACGCTTTTTGAAAAGCTACCCTGGAAGGTTTTTGGGAAACAGCTCGTGTGTAGCCGAACGCCAAAACCCCTAAAGCTTCCCGGATCTCTTCGAGTGTCGACATCCCTGTGGAAAGAATGACCGGCAACCCTGAGGATGCCAATTCCAGAAGCAGGGGCGCGTTCGTGATCTCGCCTGAGGGAACCTTTAATCTCCGGACCCCTATTTTTTGGATGAGCATGCGGGCGCTCTCTTCGTCAAAAGGGCTGGATAAAAAATCCAAGCGAAGCTGTTTCGCATAGGTCTTCAATTTTAAATGCGCCGCCTCGTCCAGCTCCAGAGCTTTCAGCATCTGCAACTGAGAACCTTTCCGCCCGGTCGTTTTCTTTTGATAGAACGCTTTTTTCGCCTCGGCTGTGGCAAGAGCATCGGCACGAAACGCTTGAAATTTGACCGCGTCAGCGCCCGCGTCGGCCGCGGCCCGCACTAGTTTTTTCGCGAGAACGAAGACGCCGTTGTGATTGACCCCGGCCTCGGCGATGATATAAACACGCTTGGCGTTTACGGGAACTTTCATCGCGCGCCCTTCATATCATAAAATCTTTTCATCAAAACACCTTCCAGCGGAACAGTTTTAAGCTTTTGCTTGATCTTGAAAGAGTTTCTCCCCCCGGCGCCATAAATGGAACGCATTCCGCTTAAGGAACGTCTGAATTTCCCGGAGAGAGCTTTTTGGATCGCGCGCACGATCGCCGGCTTGTTTTCGGCGCAGTCAATGACACTTGGATCTTTCAGACGTCCACGCTGCCGGTCCCCCAGATTTACTGTAGGAACTTTAAACGCCGGGGCTTCGAAGATCCCGCTGGAGGAATTTCCCACGACAACATCCGCCTGTTTCATCAAACTCAAATATTTTTTCTGTCCCAGAGAAACAAATCCATGCACCCGCCCACGATTCTGCAAAACATAAGCATCGATGCGGCGGTTGACTTGGAGGCCTCCGGTATCCGCGTTGGATTTGGTCATAATCACTGTAGCTTCTTTGAAATGATCCAGCGCCACAAAAAGTGCAGACAAAGCTTTTTTCGGGCCTTTTTTATCCAGCGTCACCGGGTGATACGTCACCAGAAAAACCGGCCGGCGGCCAAGATCGACACCCAACTCTTTTTCCAGCTGTGAAGCCGAAAGAAAATTCATCCGTTTCACCTGGTCCAGGCCTGGCGCGCCAAAATTAAAAACCCGGGAAAGCTCTTCCCCCATCTGGATCACGCGGCGGCGGTAAACTTCGGCCGATACAAAATGAAACTGTGCCATTTTAGTGATCGCATGGCGTATCGCTTCGTCGATAACCCCTTCGCTCGATTCCCCTCCGTGAATATGCGCGATCGGAATGCGTGCTAGCATTGCGGCCTGCGCAGCAGCGAGCATTTCATAACGGTCGCCGAGGACCACCACGATATCGGGATTTAAATTTTTGAAAACTTTCGCGAAGCCCGCGATGCCTTTTGCCAGGGCACTTGCAATGTCTTCCGGCGAATCCTTGGCAACCAAGATCGAGACCTTGGCGGACAAACGAAAATTATCCGCTTCAATGGCTTTGTAAGTCAGTCCATGACGTACCGATAGGTGCGCTCCCGTCGCGACGATCTGCAGTTTCAACGCCCTGTCTTCCCGGATCGCGCGCAAAAACCAATACAGGAGCCCGTAGTCCGCCCGCGAACCCGTGATGACGCAGATCTTTCTTATCATAAAAAAGAACTCGACGGGATATTGATCAACCGCGCCTCGAGGCTCTCCGCTGTCGACACGTCCATGCGCGGGCATGCGCCGTACATGGGAAGCTTGTGCATCAGCACCCAGGCGGGCCGGGCCATAAAACCTTTTTGGTTCAACGCAGAAAGAATTTCATTTCTTTGGGAGGAGTTCTCCGGGTTTAGCAGAAACGCATTGAGCCAATAGTTGCTTTTGGCGAACGGGGGTTCTTCAAAAAAATACAGCCCCTGAAGTTTTAAAAAATTTTCCCGGTAGCGTGCGGCCAAAGCCCTTTTTTTCTCGAGAAAAACAGGCAGCTGCTCCAGTTGAGCGCAGCCCAAGGCCGCGTTGATGTTCGGGAGCCGGTAATTGTAGCCCAGCTCATCATGATAAAAATTCCACGCGTGAGGGGCCTTGGCGGTAGTCGTCCGGTGTTTGATTCGTTGAGCGTCCGTGGCATCCCGGCACAGCACCGCTCCGCCGCCGCCCGCCGTCACAATTTTATTTCCGTTGAAACTGAGTATGCCAAACCGGCCCGTCGTACCCGTATGACGTCCTTTATAGAAGCTTCCCAGAGATTCCGCGGCGTCTTCGATCAAAATTAGATGAAATTCTTCACAGACCCTCTGCAGAGCGTCCAAGTCCACTGGATGGCCAAACGTGTGCACCGCCACCAACGCTTTTATTTTCGCGCCGGTGCGCCGGTTAAATAAAGCGCCGCTCTTAATTTTGGAGCTCTCCTGCAAATGTTTTTTCAGTTTCACCGGATCCACGCCCAATGTTTTTTCATCCGAATCCACCAGGTGCGGAAGCGCGCCGCAATACGCCACCGCGTTGGCTGTAGCCACAAAGGTGAGGTCCGGCACCAGGACTTCGTCCCCGGCTTCAACGCCCGCCGCCCTCAGCGCGATATGCAAAGCCGATGTGCCATTGACGCACGCGACCGCGTGGGCCGAGCCGGTGTAGGCCGCTATCTCGGACTCAAAACGGTCCACAAATTTGCCCGCCGAGGAGACCCAGCCGGTGTCCAGGCATTCTTTGACGTATTCCCATTCATGCCCGGTGAAACTCGGCTCATGCAAAAGCGCCTTGCGCGATAGTGTTTTGTCTAAAACATCGCAAACCTGCAGGGCTAACGGCGCCGGCGTAGTTTTGGCCATCATACGGCGTACGCGTCCCGCGGATACCGGGCCAAATTATCCGGCTCTGAAAACCAGCGGATAGTTTCCTCCAGGCCCTTTTCGAAACCTTTTTTTCCTCCGTAGAGCGGCGACCATCCCAGCATTTTTTTGGCCTTTGTGTTGGAGGCCCAGAGCCTTTCCACTTCACTTTTTTTGGGCCGTTTCCTCGCCGCTGTTTCCTCGATGCGGATTTTAACGCCTAAAATTTTGGCAATCAAAAGCGCCGTATCTTTGACCGAAATTTCAAAACCACTGCCGATATTAATCACTTCTCCCGCGCCACGGGATGAGGTGAGCGCTTTTTCAAACGCGCTGACAGTATCCGTCACAAAATTAAAATCACGGGTCGGATGCACGCTTCCCAGTTGAATCGCCCTCTTGCCCGACAGGATCTGAGTAATAATGGCGGGGATTACCGCTCGGGCCGACTGACGGGGGCCGTACGTGTTAAAGGGCCGCAAAATAGTCACCGGCATTCCGAAGGAAGAATAGAAGGAAAAGGCCAGCTGGTCCGCGCCGATCTTGGTGGCGGAATATGGCGATTGACCGGCCAACGGATGATCTTCAGTGATCGGCACAAATTGAGCCGTGCCGTAAACTTCGCTGGTAGAGGTATGAATGATCTTTTTCACGGAAAGTTCGCGGGCGGCCTGCAGAATATTCAGCGTTCCGCGGACATTGGTATCCACGTACATATCCGGCGAATGATAAGAATAAGGGATCCCGATGAGGGCCGCCAGATGCAGGACTGCGTCACAGCCGCGCATCGCTTTTTTTACACCGTGAGGATCGCGGATGTCGCCGAAGAAAATATCCGCTTTTTTTTGAACGGCTTCGGGAAGAGTGTCCAGCCATCCGGCGGAACTGAAAGAATTGTACAAAACAAAAGCACGGACATCGTAGCCGCGGCCGATCAGGTATTCCGTTAGATGAGAGCCAATAAAGCCCTCGGCCCCCGTGATCAGGATTTTTTTATTCAAGGTCTTTGTGCGCCCAATTTCTGGCTTTGTTATACGCCTTGCCTACTTTATCCTCAATTTGAGGTGAGAGGATCCGTAAAAGCTCCTTGCCCATGATGCGGTACTGCTTTCCCACCTTCGCCGCGTGGATCAGCTTCTTTTTGATCATGCGTGTAATCGTACTGGAGCTAAGCTTTAAAAGAGCTTGAGTCTCCTCGTGGGTATAAACCTCGTTTTCTCTGATTTCCATGGGGATTCCTTTCCCCATACTATATCAATGGTAGTCATTAGATGTCAATAGATACTATTGGGTGGTACCGCGGCTCGTTTTTGGGCGAAGGGTTACCGCGTCATTTCGTAGATCTCCAGATAGGGGCCCGGTAATTTTCGTGAGAAAAGCTCCTGCGACAAAAAAGGCAAGCCGACATGGGCATAGGGATCCTCCGAGAACACCTTTTCACGGGCGTAATAAGGGGAGAATCTCCCGATTAAACGAGCGTGGGCGCTCAAAATAGGGCCCAGATCATCGCTTTCTCCCGGAGATCGATAACGGATCACGAATTTCACTCCCGCCCTCAAAAAATCCTCTAGAGAAGTCTCGATCCAGGGCGACCAGGTCAAAAAGGAGGGGTCCCCCACATCTTTGCCGCGAAGGTAAAAAACTTGGAATTGTTTTTCGCTCTTGGCGGTTTCTCTCAAATAGGCCAGTTTTTTTTCTTTGGTAGCACGCTGTGGATCTTCGGGCCTCAAGCGGCTCCGCTTTTGCTCCCACTGCTCGTCGGTCTGCGCAAGCCGGGGAGAAAAAAAGGGATGATTGACGGCGATCGCACTGCCTTCGGGTAAATTCTCCGCGATCCAGGCTCTTGCCAAAGACCGCGTATCCGGACGCGTCGCTAACCAATCCAAATACATCGACTTCGCCAGAGGCTCAACCAGGAATAAAATGACAAGAATAGTAAAGGCTGTCCGTTGAAATTTCCTGGAAATAAGTCTGTCGACAGATTCGCTCAAAATATACGCGGAGAAACAGCACAAAAAAGGCGCTATCGGCATCACGTAGCGCTCAAAAGGCTGGCTGAAGCACAGCGTCATAAGGTACCAAAGGACGGGGAAAACAGCAAAAAATCGAAGCTCGGGCCTCTTTTTAAAAATAAGAACAAGGCCCAAAATACCCGAGCAGACAATGAGAACACCCTGGCCGCCGAAAAGAGAATAGGTCAGATGATGAAAAAGCGGCGGCCTGCCCCCCGCCTGCGCCTGAGCGTGGATCTCTTTCCAGAAAAAATTCCAATCCAAAAAAGAGTAGGGGTTCAGCAGAAAATAAGCCGCCGCCGAAACGAGGGCAGTCTGGAAGAGGAGCTTTGGTTTCCGCCACAACAGCAGAGCGATAGGGAAAACAACGGGTGCCGCGATGTACTTGAAAGCAACGGCGACTCCGGCCCAAAACCCGGCCTGAAGAGCCTGGGTTCGATCTCCTCCCCGCTGATACTCGGCCAAGGCCAAAAACACCAGCAGGATCGCCAGGATCATGGGGATGTCGACATAAATGTAGTGTGAGTCCCTCACATGAAAAAAACTGACCGTGAAAAAAAGAGCCGCTGTAAGAGCGATTTTTTCTGAAAAATATTTTTGAGCGAACCGGTACAGGACAAAAACAGAGGCTGTCCCCAAGACAGCCCCAAATAGGAAGCGCCCCGAAAGATAAAAAAGGCTCGGGTCGCGAAAAAAAAGCGCGGCAAATCGCTGGGTATCCCACCCCATAAAAAAATGAACAGATCCGTACAAGGGGATGTAACTGGCGAATAGCAGGTAGGACAGAAGCGGCGGTATTTTAAAAAAATGAGGGTTGAGATCCCCCGACGAATACGCCAACGCATGATTGACTACGATCGGCTCGTCTTGATGAGACAACCACGGCAGACCAAAATGAAGCCCGATCACGCGCAGTAAAAAAGCGGCTAATAGGATCAGCGGGAATGCGGCCCCCCGCCTCATGGCGTGTTTCTCAGGCTCGGCATTTTTCATGTTTCCGGCCTCCCGTGAAAAAAAGACCCATGCTCGCCAATACCAATCCCGCCAGAGCGACCCAGCGGCCCAAGATCCAGTAAGAGGGCTCAAAAGAAAATGTCACCTTGTGATGCCCGGCCGGAACATCAACCCCCTGAAAGACAACACGTTTTTTTTGTAAAATAGACTCGTGGCCGTCCAGATACACTTTCCAGCCCCGGTCAAAAACCTGATTTCTTACCAAGACACCGGGCACATCGGAATCAACCTCCACTTGAGCGGATGTAGGCCTATTTTTTAAAACATGGATCTTGGGCGTCCCGGCAGAGCCCGGAAATACCTCAAACGTAAATTCAGGTTTCGCCCGGTCATTAACATACAGCGATTCCCTGGGGTTTTTAGATAAAAAACGGTATCCCGCCAGCAGATCATTCGGACCCGCTAAAATATACCGAATACCAAGAAAATCAACCAACGCCCTGTTTACGGCAAAAGCCTCCATCTTCAATTCACTGGGCCCAAAGGAGTCATCCAGCGCTCCGAGATCCTTCGTCAAGAGGTAGTAATCTTTATCGAGCAGCGGCGCATAAGCGCCCGGATGCGCCACTCCCAGGAGCATGTTTTTATTGGGCCAAAGTTTTTGAAAGCGTGACGGACCGACATTGATCCATTTTCCGTCCTTGGGATACGTTCCAAGCTCTTCTATTTTCTCAAATTTTGCGATGTTTTCCCAGGAGACGCCCCGGGCGAATTTCCCGTAAATAAAAAGATCGGCGGCCACCAAACCCAGGACCACCCAACAAAAAAGGACCGGCTTGGCTTGCCGCCTAAAAAAATAAAAAAGGGCTGTCAGTGTCACGGCAAGAACAAGGAAGGGCAGCCAGAACGAAAAATTTGAAAAACGGATCTCCTGCTGGAGCTGAGCGAGCATTCCTTGAATGTTGCCCATATAAGTTGCGGCGGTCGCGCGATGAAAACTTTTGCCGACGACAAAATGAGCCGTGTACCAGCGACCAAAATTCTCCAATAGGCCGGCGCCCCAATGAACCAGCGCCCACGCCGCCAGCCCCAGCAAAACAACACCCAAAGAGAACACTCCTGCTTTCTTAAAAAACGACGACAGGCTCTGCCTTTCTCGTTCAAAGCTTTTGATCCAGAAATCAAACGACATCCCGGCGATCACGCACAGGAAAAATCCCGTAAAAAAAATAAACTTGGAGGGGTTCCTTAACAGAGAAAAAACAGGCAGTTTTGCCAGAAGAAGATACAGTGGATTGAAGCGTCCAAACGCCATGAGCAGGCTAAAAAGAACCAGCATCCACCACAAACCCGCCTGCTTCCAGAGCGGCTTAGCCCAGATCAGCAAAAGCGGCAGGCATCCGATATAGAGACTGCATTTTAAGAATCCATTCCATAGATAGAAAAAAAGGACACTCAGCGACCAGGGAGCCACGGAACCCCAGAGGACAAAATCAGCGTCCTGGAGCGCACGAGTGGAATGGGAAGCCAACTCCAGTGTGGCCCAAATTTGGGGCGCGGCGATGATCAAGGATAAAAATAAAGACGCCAAAAACAGGAGAGCGTTCTGAATCCCTATCTTCCAGGAATGAGCCCGCGGCTCCCCCGCAATTCTTAATACGTAATAGAGCGTTAAAAATAAACTCTGATAGAGCGCCATCTGCGGGCCTGTGAGCCAGGCCAGCGCCTGAAGGATGGCCAGCCAAAACAGCGGCCGCCGGTCCTCGGGGCGCCGGATAAAATCCTCAACCAAGCACAGCATCCACGGAAACCAGGCCAACCCTCGAAAACCATACATCCCGTAAAAACTTCCGCCCGCGGTACTGCCAAACGTGAAACATAGCGCTGTCAAGGTCGCTGCAGCAGAGGACATTCCTATTTTGAGCCCGAGCCGGTAAGCCCCTATTCCGGCCAGGGCGAAATGAGTCAAGAATAGAAGATTGTAAGCCAGTGTGAACGGCAGCAAACCGAACAAAACCAGGTTCGGAGGATAAAGCATCGCCGTCTGCCCCTCCGCAAAAAGCGGAAAGCCGGACTGGATCAAGGGAGTCCACAACAAAAGATGCCCCTGCTTCAAAGCCCGCGCATAAGCCTCAAGCCACGGATAAAATTGGACGCTGTAATCCCCCACCACAAAACCGCTCTTCAAGCTCAACAGCGGGTATAGGAACAGAAGGTAGAGCGGCACAAAGACCGCGAAAAATAGACGGTGACGGCTAAAAAGATCAGCGCGCGGGGATTTTATCATTTTTCTTTACCATCGATACCCACCAGAGGACACACACCGCCCAAGTAAGATAACGCGCGATCACAAAAGCTTTGGACATCGAAGCTCCGGTGCCGGTCATCGGGATGTGCTTTTCCCAAAAATAATGGCAATAATAAAAAAACCCCAGCTGGATCGCTCCGATCGCGCTGTACAGATAAAAAAAGATGTTCCTTCTCAAGACCGCGAACGGGATTATCCAAACCGTGTATTGCGGAGCCATTTGCGTCGTAAAAACATAAAATGTCAAAAAGACAAATATGATCCAATCCAGAAGATCATACTTATGCGCCCAAAAATAAGAAAGAGCAAAAATTCCCAGATAAAGCGCTGGGTTAAAAAAGCGGGACCCATGAAACCACGGCATTTGGGTCAGGTCGATCTGGGTAACGAATAAAAAAACACGGCAGAGGATCCCCGACCAGCCCCAATAACCGGCGCCCAAACTATACCCAAAGACCTCTTTGGCGACATAAGCCCTGTCGGCCCAATAAGGGATAAATAGGCTTAAAAATAAAAGCGGCGGAAGAACTAAAAAGAGAATTTTCCGGCCCGGCTTTTTTTGCTGAAAAGCAAAAGCCGGAGCCAAAAGCACATTGAAATGTTTGACCGCCACCCCCAAAGCAAAGGCTGCCGGCGCCAAAAGAGTATTTTTCGTTTTTGAATGAGTGCTCAGATACCAGCTTGCGAAAACCAGCAGTGTCGCAATATTGTCAAATTGGCCTCCGTAGCCGCTCAAGATAATTGAAACCGGATTCAGCGCCAAAGCGGCGGCGGCCCACAAACAGTCCGCGGTCCTGAAGCCTTGTTTACGCGCCGCCAGAAACAAAAGCGCCGCTGTTAGCGCATCCGCCAAGATCATCGGCCACTTGATGACAAAAGCAAATGGAAGGTGGAAAAGCAAGGCCGTCTGCGAACACGCTGTAAGGATCCAAAACCAAAGGGGGCTGTAATTGTACCGTCCCGTCGCGTCATAGGCCGATTTGCCTTGAGCCCAGTAGGTGGAATACTGCTCCCACGCGGAGACGTCGTTGGTGCCCCCGTAAAAAATTTTGGCCAGCACGATCCTCAAAACAAACCCGCAGAGGATCACAAGGATCAACAGCGGGACCCGGCTTGTTTTTTTCATAAAACCACCCTCTTTAAAAATCAAAATAAATAAATGCGCTGGGATTTCCCACTGCGATGACCTTGCAGAGAAGGATCAGTGCCAAAGAAACCGCGTAAACGGAAACAGCCGGCAGGCGGCGCGCCATCCATGCCACAAAAGAAACTTTGTCCCGAAAATGAAGCGCCAGTGCCGCTACGATCAAAAGGATAGGAAACGCCGCCTCGGTATAAAAAAAATCCCACGAACCGGAAGCGGAAAAACCGCCGAACAAGCCTCCGAGAGACTGCCAATTCGGCGCGCGAAAAAAGATCCATAGGACCGCGACCGCATGAAACGTCCAGAAACGCCTTAAAATATCCGGCAAGCGGAATTTCAAGAAACGTCCAGCCGCGTGTTCGGTGATCATCAATAGCGCGTGCAGTCCTCCCCACACCACAAAGGTCCAGGAAGCGCCGTGCCACAATCCCCCCAAAAACATCGTCGCCAAAAGTGCCAGAGCTGTCCGCGCGAACCCGTGAGAGCTCCCTCCCATCGGAATATAAAGGTAGTCCCGAAGCCACCGCGAAAGCGTGATGTGCCACCGCCGCCAGAACTCGCGGATGGAACAGGCCAGATACGGGCGGTTAAAATTTAACGGGAGGCGTATCCCCAAAATGAACGCGCTCCCCAGCGCCATATCCACATAACCGCTGAAATCGCAATAGATCTGGACCGGAAACGCGTAAAAAGCCAAAAGCGCGTGCGGCAGGTCCCGGACTCCCGCGGCGCCATAATAAACATCCACCCAATGCGACAGAGGATCCGCCACGACCATTTTCTTAACCATGCCGACGGCAAACAAGAGAACGCCCAGCTTTACCAGTTTGGGTTTGAACATCAGGTGTTTCAATTGCGGCAAAAGTTCTTTGGCGCGCATGATCGGGCCTGCGATCAAGTGCGGAAAAAAAGAAAGATAGAGAAAAAATCGCCAAAACCCTTTCTCGGCTTCCGCCGTGCCCTGGCGCACATCCACCAGATAGGAAATAACGGTGAATGTGATGAACGAGATCCCCAGCGGCAGAGCCCAGCCTCCCACAGCGATCTTGGACGCGCCAAACATCCACGCCATGTTGGCTGCGGCGAATCCGGCGTATTTAAAAATAAACAGGGGCAATAAAGCGCCTGCAAGGACCCATCGGAACGCGGCCGGCGATAATTTCGGCCGGAGGGCAAAATAATAAGCGTACAAGCTCAACCCCAGAAGCAAAGGCAGGTAGACGGGGTTCCACCGCCCATAAAAAATAAAACTGGCGATTGTCACATAGACAACACGCGCGTGCCCGCGAAACAGCGCAAAACCGCAAAGAAACACCAGGAAAAATAAAAAAAATTCGGAGGAATGAAAAAGCATCAGCTCGAACGAAGCGCGGGCAGAAGCGTTTCGGCCATCAGGCGATGGCCTTTCGCGTTCAAATGCGGGTCCCCGGGCATCGCCCACAGTTCCTGTGCCGGGATCTTGCTCATAGGCTCATAAAGATCCGCATACACCCACCCAAGATCCAGCGCCACCTGGCGCATTTTTTCGTGGATAAAACCAAAGGGATACGGGTCCATCTGGTGAATGTCGGGCGTCATTGCGACCACGACTTTGAAACCGTCTTCTTGGGACATTTGATGAAGTTCCTTGAGAGCCTGGATCATTGCCCGGTACCCGGACGAGTCATCCTGATAAAAATTCCGGTAAAAACTGACAAGCTCATCCAAGCTCTTGGAGCGGCTAAGCGACTGCTGTGCCATATGATAAAGCATCGCCGCGACTTCGCTGTTCCTCAAAATAAAATTGTTGCGGCCCGCTGTCAGCACTTCGGCATCCCGGATAAAGTAATGGACCACTACGATATCCGGATGAAGCGCGCGCAGTTTTTTCTTAAACAGCGTCACATACCGCGAAGCGTTGTAATTTCCGATGCCGGCGTTCATCACAACGGCGCGATCGCCGAGATCTTTTTGTAAAACAGAGGTCATGGTCTCTTCTTCTGATACGCCCCACCCCAGTGTGTTGGAGCTTCCGAGAAAAAGGATCTTTTTCTTTTTGGGATCGGACAGGTCCGGCTCAGGCCCCCGCATCCCCAGAGAATTGATGCGGATCTGGACACCTTGAAGTTTAGCGGATGCGTTCGGGCGATGTTCATGCCCCAAATTGGGGTCAGGGCTTAATACTTTTAACAGCTTGGAATAACGCCACATTTCGATATTATAATTTTTTTGATCCAAATTCTTCAGGCGCACAACAGCTTCGGCAGCCACCAGACAAACCGCGAAAATGAATACAAAGGCAACTGCGCTGAAGATCAGGTCTTTAAAAAATTTCATGAGAGGCCTTTCTGCCGGAGTGGATGAGCCAGGATCCGCTGAGCCATCACTTGGGCGGCTACACGGTGCCCCTCCGGAGTCCAATGGGAATCCATCACGTAATAAAGAAGCTTTGGGCCGGAGCCGGCAACACCCCTGGCAGCTTCGATAAATTTCTGCGTCGGCTCGATCAGGGGTATTCTATTTTTTTCACACACAGCTTTTAGATCTTGGGCGATCTGATTCACATTCCATTCATCCTCCCGAAGGCCGTAACGAACAAGCGTCGCCATCCACTGGCTCGGCACGATTGCGCCGCGGCTGGGGACATAAAATACGATAAGATCGCTTCCCGCGCCTTCTGCCTCCGTCTTCAACTCTAGTAGGAGTTTTTCGGTGAGCTTCCAAGCCTCGTCGATATCGGGATCCCTGAGGCGCTTCCAAGCCCTGAAATCATCCGGGATTCCGGAAAGATTTTTGCCGCTCATCCCCAGGCGGATCGAGAGCTTGAACAAAAGAGGATTTCCCCGGACCCTTTCCCGGATCCACCCATAAAAGAGAGAGTGCGAAGTCAGCCATGACTTGACGCCTTGGACCAAGCCGGTCGAAGGCCTTTCCATTTCTGTGCGGGGCTGGGCCGGAGGCTCTTGGGTGACCGGGGTACCTGTTAAAACAAGGCGGCCGCCCGATTTCCGAAACCGGGGTTTGGCCTTGTCAAAAAAATAATCCTGGTTGTTGTACCAGACATCATTGTCATGGAACATGACGATCGTCAGATCCGGCAAATAACGGATCCCTTCCTCACGAAAAAGCAGAAGCTGCTGGTCCGTGCTGTGGCCGGCGGTCCCGGTGTTGATCACTTGAACCGGCCCGGCAATCTCCCGAGCCAGCAAAACCTTTAATTGTTCAGAAAATAATTCTTCAAAACGCACCCCAACCGCCTGCGCGAAGGACTTTCCGACGATCAGAACACGGCGCTCGCCCGGCAGTGGCGTGTAAGGGATCTCGGGACCGCGAAGGCCTTTGGAATTGGTAGCCAGAGGGATCCTTCTCCCCTCCCGGATGACGGTGGTATTCAAATTGGGCTTTGTTTTCCAGCCAAGCAAAGGATCGTAGTCATAGAGCTTCTCCTCCGCAGGCGGCCTGAAAAAACCCCGCGAAACCTGCATGCCGCCCTCGATCAGCGTGGCGAGCACAAAAAAAGTCCCCGCCGTCAAAACAAGGTTGAGGACCGCGCCCATTATTATTTTCTTAAAAATTTTTCCGGCGGGCTTTTTTTCCATTTTCAAATTATATCACTTCTTCCGGACCGTGACTTTTGGCATCTTCGGCCCTATTCTTTTTAAGGATATATAGCGGCCGCGCGCGCGATTGGTCATAATTACGTGCCAAATATAAACCAAGGATCCCGACGGACAAAAGCTGAATACCCGTCAAAAAAAATAGGAGACCGGCCAATAACAGCGTCGGCGAGCCGATCCCGCCCACGATCCAAATACCCACGGCTGCCAGCAGGCAGACAACCCCGGAAATACCGGCCAGATGAAGAGGGAAAAAAGAAAAATGCGTGATACCGCTCCAGGCCAATCCCAGCATTTTTTTCAGCGAGTACTTGGTCTTCCCCGAAAACCTCGGCTGCCGGTGAATGAACACGCCGATCTGCCGGAAACCCACCCAGGAGATAAGGCCGCGAAGATAGGGGTTCTGCTCTTGAATACCGCGGATCACGTCCGCGACCTCTTCCGAGATCAGGCGGAAGTCCCCCGCATCCGGCGGAATTGAGACTGAAGCAATGCGCCGGACCAGCGCGTAATAAACCGAGGCTGTCCATTTCTTGAAGAACGTCTCCCCGTCCCTTTGGGCGCGGACCGCGTAAACGACATCATAACCCTCTCTCCACTTTTTCACGAGCGCGTCGATCTCTTCGGGCGGGTCCTGAAGGTCCGCGTCAATGATCACGACCGCTTCTCCTGCCGCGTGATCGATCCCGGCTTTGACAGCGAGCTGATGGCCGAAGTTTCTTGAAAAATGAAGGGTCCTTACTGCCGTGTCGCGCCGCTTCAAGCTCTCCAACAACGCCGGCGACGCATCCGCGGATCCGTCATTGACAAAAAGAATTTCGTAAGTCAGATCCATTTTTTTTAAAACGGCTGTCAGGCGCGCATAAAACTCGGGGATCACAGCTTCTTCGTTATAAACAGGCACCACCACAGAAAGGCAGGGCTTAAGCATCGGGAGGGCTTCCTTTCTCGGCGCGAAGATCATAAACAAAAAGCGAATGTCCCAGGACTTGAGTCGGCAGCCTATCCTTGGTCCAGAGCAAACTGCCCATCTGATGAGCGCCGATCGCGTAAACCGTTTTCCGGGGATGAACAGACTCCTCCGGCGAAATGCGCCGTACGGGAAGCTTGGGGTTGGGAGAACCCAGGGAGATAAGCACGATTTCGGTGTATCCCTCTTTTTCCGCGAGCTGTTCGAGGCCTTTTAGGTCCTGCCCCCAATCGATGTTGGAATCTCTCAGGTACTTATACCCATTTCGCGGCCCGCCGATCAATTCATTGAAGTAAGCCAAGTAATCGGGAAACACGAGCAGGGACGCGCTTACGTGCCACGCCAAGAGCGCGATCACGGCCGCTTTAAGCAGCTTTGATCTTTTCATGAGCCAATCGGCCGTGCCACCGCATAGAACGAACAAAAGCGGATAAATGGGCAGAAAATACCGTATTCCCGCCTGTGCTTTGTCCCGCAAAGTCGCTGTGAAGAAAAGGGCTACGGGAACCGCGAAAAAGAATAAGGTCAAGCGGTCCAACTTAAGTTTTGGGATCAAAATAAAAGAAATGATAGAAAGTAAAAGGAGCGGGATCGTATTCTTAATGCAGAACGCCACAAAATAATAATACCACCATCCATTTCTTGACCATTCCCCCATAAGATAGGCGTCTGTTCCCGCGGCACGCGTGTACATCATGCTCACGAATGCTGAAGCAAAAGTTGAGAGCGGCAGAGGGACCTTCTCTGCGATAAAAAGCAGTTCTTCTCCTCCCACCTTGCGATACATGGCCTCTTTTTTCAAAGGGTCCGGTGTATCTTTCAAAAGCGGCTTGACCTCAAAAAAATAACCGGCCCAAACGGTCAAAAAACAAAATAGAAGGCACAACATCGTTTTGGGAAATGAGATCTCTTTCCATTTGCCGCCCAAAAGCGCCGCTAGGAACAGGATCGGCAAAAGAACGATCGCGCTGAATTTAGACAAAAAAGTCATGCCCAAAGCAACACCCGTAAGAGCTATTCCTTTCAAAGAAGGTTTTTTGAGATAAAACCAGAAACTGACCAGGGTTAAAAAGAAAAAGAACGCCACAGGCATATCCGCTCCCGCCAACCCCGAATGCGCGATGATATCCGGACAGAAACTGTAAAGTGCTAAGCTCACAAGCGCGGCAATATTTCCAAAAAGATGGCGGCTGAAAAGAAAAACGGCCAAACCAAACAGCACAGAAAGCGCGGCAAACGGCACCCGGGCCCAAAAAATGAACTCATCCGGCCGGTCATTGGCGTGATAAAAAAATTGCCGTGCGAATTCGGGGCTGTTCCCTTTCGCCCAAGATTCATGGTCCAGCGGCGCCTTGGCACCCAAAAAATAAAGAGGAACCGCCGCTAAAAGGCGCGGAAAAGGCGGCGAGGCCGGGTTCATTTTAAAATTCCCCGTCACCAGATAAGAATATCCGCTGGCGATGTGGTGATGAAATTCATCGGCGGTGGCCGATTTGGTCCTCATGGATAAAACGGTCTGCCCGGCCAAGAAAGCCAGGAGAATGGCCGCAACACCGTAGATCCGGAATCCGGCGGCTTGCGTTTTCAAAAATGGCGCCTTAGTTCGATCAGACTACGCAGGGTCTTGAGCGCTGTCCGGAGGGGTGAAGCATGGCTTTTTTTATCATAATGGGTCCAAGTCACCGGCACCTGGGCCATCGGCACGCCTTCCCGTTTCAGACGGCAGAAAAATTCCACATCGAAAGTCCAGTCTTTCATGCGGTTTTGAGAATAAATGCGCTTGCCAAGCTCGGTTCGAAACGCCTTGAAACCGCAATTGAAATCACTGCACTTCAAACGAAAAAGAACCCGGCACAAGGCGCGGTATCCCCCACCCAGGAAACGGCGCATCCAGGGCTGGGGCCGGGTGATGTTTGCGCCGGGCAAGTGGCGCGAAGCAATGACAACTTGGACTCCTTTTTCAAACAACGGTTCAAATTTCTCCCATTCTTGAATAGAAGTTGAGTTATCCGCGTCCAAAAAAAGGCTGTACTCGTATTGAGCCAGTAAGATCCCTTTTTTAAGGGCCTCTCCTTTGCCGCCGTTTTTTTCCTGGTTGACGAGCCGCAATTCGGGATAGCGCGGCGCCAACTCCCGGACCTTGGACTCGGTGCCGTCGGTACTTCCGTCGTTGACCACCAAGACCTCGAACGTATATTTTTTGGCGCGAAAATAATCCAACACTTCCCTCAGAGTGGGGGCGATGAGTTCTTCCTCATTATAGGCCGGCACCACCACCGAGAGCTCTTTCACCGGGGCGCCCCTATTTTTCTCCCCCAATAAAGCCCTATCAGAGCAAAGTAACCCGCGATGGTTCTAAGCGGCCGATTTTTGCTGACACCAGGCTTTTTGTCATAGTTAAGGACGAACGGCACTTCACAGATTTTGGCGCCCAGCATGCGAAATTTAACCAGAATTTCCGGAGTCACAACAAATCCCATATGAGGGAGCCGGACAAAATGATCCCCGTAAACGTCGATCGCTTTTTTGATGGCGGATGCCCGGATCACGCGGTAACCGCAGCTGTATTCCTGCACGCCCCGGATCGGGAAAAAAAACTTTAGCAGCAATCCCGCTCCGCGACTCAAGAAACTCCTAAAAAATGAAAGCCCCTCTTCCCCGCCGCCTTTTTGGTAGCGTGAAAGGATCACAAGATCATAGCCTTCTTTTATTTTCTCAAACGCGGCGGACATATACTTGGGGTCATGCGTGTCATCGCAGTCCATCGTCACTAGAATATCTTCCGGGTCAGAAATTTTTGCGATGTGGCCAAAACCATCGATCAGAGTCTGCCCCAGACCCTGATTCACCGGATGACGCAAGAGTTCCAGGGGATAGGCTCCGGAAAGTTTTCCGGCTTTCTCGGCCGTGCGATCCGAACTGCCGTCATCCAGGACGGTGATTTGATAAGATAGCTTGAGTTTTTTAAACTCCGTGTCAAATTTTTGAACCAGCCGCCCAAGCGCGATCTCTTCGTTGTAGGCCGGCAAAAAAACGCGGATCATGTTGAAAAAAACTCCCGCATCACGGAAGTGACGCGATCCACCGCTGAACCCGGAAGATCCGCGAATAGGGGAAGCGAGAGGATCGTTTTGCACAGCTTCTCGCTGACAGGCATGTCGCCCGGCTTGTAGCCAAGATCTTTGTAGCAAGGCTGTAAATGCAGCGCGACCGGATAATAGATCCCGCTGCCAATATTCCAGGATCCCAAAAGATCATGCAGCGCGTCACGCCTGTCCGTCGTGATCGAATAAAGATGGTAGGTGTGCTTGGCGCCCTCCGGGGCCGAAGGGGTTGTCAGCGGCAGGCCGCGAAGTCCTTTTTCATAACGGCGCGCCAAAACAGAGCGCGCATCATTCCATTCGTCGATCTTTTTTAATTTGGCTAAAAGCACCGCCGCCTGAATTTCATCCAGACGGCTGTTGATCCCCACCCGCTCGTGATGATACTTATCCCGCATGCCGTGATTGCGCAAAAGCTTCAGCTGGTCCGCCAATTTTGACGAGGAGGTGACCACCATCCCCCCGTCGCCGGCGCCTCCCAAATTTTTGGTGGGGTAAAAAGAGAAGCACCCAATATCTCCCATCGAACCGGTCTGCCGGCCCTTGTAAGAGGCGCCGAAAGATTGAGCTGCGTCTTCCACCACGGGAATGGCGTGACGCTTGGCAAGCGCCAGAATAGGATCCATCGCGCAAGGCAATCCAAATAAATGCACGGGCATAATTACTTTTGTTTTTTTGGTGATCTTGGCTTCGATCTTTTGAGGGTCCAAGTTGAACGTCTTGGGATCGACATCCACGAATACAGGCCTGGCTCCCGTTCGCGAAATGGAGCCCGCGGTCGCAAAAAAACTGAACGGCGTCGTGATCACCTCGTCCTGCGGACCTACCCCCAACGCCAAGAGCGCCAGATACAGTGCATCGGAGCCGTTGGCCACGCCCAGCGCGTATTGCGCGCCTATTTTTTTGGCGATCTTTTCCTCAAGTTCCCGACTGTACTCGCCCAGGATGAATTTTTGACTGGAAAAAATTTTCTTCAGCGCGCGGTTAATCTCAGACTGAATAGACTTTTGCTGGCGGGAAAGATCAATGAACGGCACTCGCGCCGAAGAAGTTTTTTTCACGGTGGAGATCAAGCGGCGGCTAAATGCGGTTCTTGGGTGTGGAGTTTGACAATTTCGTAATTGGTATTGCGTTGAGCCGCGACCTTCCCCATCTCCGAGATCAGGCGGATCGCCTCTTCCTTGGTGACTCCGGCGTAAAGCTTGTCGCTTTTGGTGGCGCTCACAACATTTTCTTCCATCAAAATACCGCCAAAATCGTCAGCGCCGAAACCCAGTGCGACCTGCGAAAGCTTGGGGCCCTCAGTTACCCAGCCAGCCTGCAAGTGCTGAATGTTATCCAGCATAATACGCGACAAAGCAAGCATGCGCAGATACTCACTGCCGGTACGCCG
>CAZBIH010000002.1:0-36982 GCA_964492015.1 uncultured Planctomycetia bacterium
CGATCTTCTGAAGCTCGGCAAGGATCTTGATCTGTTCGCTGATGGTGGCTGTCATTTTATCTATGGTAGGCAATACTGGGCTCGAACCAGTGACCTCTTCGATGTGAACGAAGCGCTCTAACCAGCTGAGCTAATTGCCCATTCATTTTGCCTTCTAAGCTGTGGAGAGACTCATACTCTCTCGAACTTCTCCGAAAAACTGTCAATAATATCCGTAATTCTACCACACAATCTTTTAGATAGGACACATCTAAAATCTTAAAACTCTAAAGATTTTGGCTTACGAAGACTGCAACAACATCCTCGAGGAGGTAAAATAAGCGCGAATAGCCAGCGCAATGCTTGCGGATAAAAGGGCCGGCAGGGCAAAACGGCGCACGGCCGCCGCGTTCCCCTGGATGAAGCTGACAAATTCTTGGCGGCTCAACCTGTCACCGTAGAAACTACGGTAATATTCATAAGCCTGATCTGCGGAGGTGACCGAAAGATCCCGGCCAATCCCGCCCACACGGCGTACCAGCCCCAACGCGGGCCCGAATTCAAACACGGCCGCGATCTTGGACCGCGGATCCGACTGCAGATCCTCGAGTGTAATAAAAAGATCCGGCACACTCCCGCTTTCCCAGGTTTTGTGGCTCCTCAAGAAGTCCGACTTCATCGACAAATGTGTCCGCGGCGCGCCAAGATCAGGGAATTCCTGCCCCTCTTCCAAGAATACGGCGTGAGCCCCCGAAAGGTCTTTGTTCATGACCCCGAGCGCTTTCCTGCGGATCCCCTCATCCCCCTCAAGCTTCACATAAAGAGAAGCCATCGGCGCTCCGGCAAATCCCGCCAGCAAACTCTTAAGAGCATTGGTCTCAAGCTCCGGCACCGCGTTTTGAAAACCGTTCAGATGGAGCACAACGTTCACAGTCATAGCCTGAGACGCTTCCAATTTTTGGTCGTTGGCCTTCGCGCGTATTTCTTTCATCATAAATACAATGTCCGCCAGATCAGGCGCTGATACTTGGCTTGCACTCTCATTAACAACACGGTCTTGAACGGGAACCAGTCGGGCACGCACCTGCCGGTAGACCGCGGGTCCTTTATAAACCGTGATTTCATCACCATTTTTTTTCTTAAAACGCAAAATTACCGGCGAGTCATAAGATTTGAAGCTCATGGCAATTTCAGCGCGATCAGGAATCCCCTGTTCTTTTTCTACGCCTGAGACAAAAGCGTCAAACTTAACGTCTAGGTTAGAAGCCAACCTCGCCCCCCGAGGTTCCCTTTCCGCGAGATTCTCGACAATGAACTCAGATGCCAGCTTCTGCCTCTGGTCTTCCGGGAATTTCTCCGAGTTGTCCCACACCACCTTGATCTCTCCGGCTATTTCGCCTATAAAACCTTCGGGGAAACCTTGAGGATATTTGGCTGCGATCGTCTCCAATCCCCTGAATGCACTCGGGGTATAAGGCCCTGCCGTTTTCGCGATGAAAAGCAAGAGATCCTCCCCAACCGCATCATGGGCTTCCTTCATTCGTTTGGCAGATCCGGCGGACAGATAAAGTTTTCCGGGACTTTTGGCCAAATGGCCCAGCGCTTTAAAAACATCGTTGGACCCAGCGCGCTCCATCAATTCAGCTAGGAAGCCCGCTTCCAAATACGGCGAGTTAAGATCGATCAGACGGATCTGCAATACAACCGGCTCAAGATATTTATCGGACAAGAATTCATTGCCCGCAAACATCGCTTTCATGAATCGAGAGTCAAGATATTGGCTATAACTTGGATTTCGTTTCATAAGAGCCATGAAACCGATCAAACCCCGAAGAAAAGGGATAGAGAAGATCCTCGGCTCTTTATCCGTCTCGGGCGTCATCAGGATCTCATACAAAAATTCGGGATCCGCAAGAAAAGCGTACTCCGGCCGATCCGGCAGAGCATCCAGATACTCATAAAACAGATCCAGGATGGATGACAACAATCCTTGCATGCCAGGATCCACGGCGGGAAGGACAGGGCGAAATTTTAGAAAGATCTCTCCAGCCAACGGATGAAGAAAGCGGTTTTTAGTCTCATAATGATCGGTGCCGGAGCCAAGGAAATCCCGAATTTTGCCCTCCTCCGCTTCCCCGAGATATTGCCCCACAAAATAGGCGATCTTATCCAGGGAATTTTTAAGCGGAGGGAGATACCCATGCTGAGCATCCTGCTTGTATCCCCAAAGAATAGAAAAAAGAATGGATGCTTCATCTTTAAGCGACTTTTTTTGCTCCAAATACTTAAAAATTTTATGAATTAAGTAAACCGCTTCATTCGTACGTCTCTCATAGAAGTACTTCCGCAAATAAGGCCGAACATCCGGCTGGTCGGCAAAAGGCAAAAGATCTCTAAAAGCTTCAAGATGCTCTTTCTGAGATTTCTCAGTCCATGGCGTTCTTAGCACCGTCAGGTCTTTGTGAATCTGATCCTGGTTAAAATCCTCTGCTAACCTAGCCCCCTTCTCCGAAGCTTTCTTAACCAGGTCTTGAACGTATTTCACAATGAGCTCCTGCTTCTCATCCAGGGAGTGTCCATCCTCCACATGATGGATCACCCGCATTTCAACCGCGATGTTGCCAAGTTCGGCTTCGGAAAATTGATTTTCGCGCGCTTTAGTCAGATCGATCAAGGCGTCCAATACTTCCTCGGTATGAGGTCCGGCTAATTTGGCTACATGCATCAAAAGATCAGTTCCAACGGCATCGCGAACCTCCGCCACAGCGGCTTTTGAAAGATAGATCACTAGTTCTGGAAATCTATACAATGAGTTCAGCGCCGCCGAGTTTGGGCCAACGCTTTCTAAAAATTCTGCGATCCTCTCGGGATCATCAAAATACGAGGCCTGATCGGCATGGCGTGTCGAATTAATCGCGTTCGGCAACGCCATCACGTTATAAATTGGCAGACTTGAATTGATCGCCAGAATGAACCTTCTATTAAGATAACGCGGATCAAAAACACCTCTTCTTACTGAACCGATAAACTGCTCTAAATTTCTGAGAAAAAAGAACGACATGCCAAAATTCCTGTCCTCCGGCGACTCCTCCAAAAGCTGTTTCAAATAATCCTCGTCGATAAGGAATTGGTATTTGGGCTGAATTTCGCCTGACTTGTCAAAAAGCAGTTCTTCTTGCTGTGAGATAGCGCCTAGATAGTCATAAAGCCCGTCTAAAAATTTTAGTTCATGATCCGGTGGAAGCGCTGTGCGAATCTTTAGAAAAATTTTAACAGCGGCTTTATATAAAGGTTTTTTTAGCGTGTCCATATAGTGATGAAGCGCGCTGTTGTCCCAAAGGGATTCCAGTTCCAAAAACCCAAAAAATTTAGAAAGCTCCTCTTCTGTCGCGTTTTTCAGAAAGGGCTTCAAAATACGGGATACCCGTCCATAGTGCTCTTTCATCAACAACATAAAGGATCCGGGAACCATAGCGATTTTCCTGTACCTGTACAAGTGATGAAGAAGGAACGGGTGACGGTTGTTATCCTGTTCAGCGCTCAATAAAAATCTTAAGAACAGTGTGTATTTTTTGTTGAGGTTGTATTGTAGAGAATACGTAGTAAGCACCTTTTGCACGTCTTTTCTATCCAGAACAGGCATCAGCCTGGCAATGTGAGTCTCCTCGAGACCGGCTGGCAATTTTGACTTTGCCAGAATTTGCTTACTCTCCTCGATCTGGGTTTCGCTCAAGCGAGCGCCCTGCCCTATTTTTCCATTTTCAATTTTCCATTTTCCATTGCCTAGCCTTGCCCCCGCCGTAAACTCGCTCATCCAATCCACAATTATTTCCCAGCGTTTGGGATTCGCAATTTGTTCATCCTTCAACCTGTTCGAGAGGGCTTTGAGCGCCACGGCAAAATCGCCGATGACAGAAGGAGGAAATCCTGAATGATAACGCATCGTATATCGAGTCAATATTCTGTACGCTGTCGATACACGATCGCCGGTGATATTTAAAATATAACTTAGAAAATCTGTCTCCACGATTGGCCGGACCTCCTCCAGTGCCAAAGGAGTCAAGTAAGGCCCAAGATTCTGTAAAGAAGACATCACAAGTGGATCCGTATGGGTTTTGACGATCAACTTTGCCAAAAAGTCAGGATCAACCAGTAAGGGATTGAGATTGGATTTTTGTACCTCTTTGATCGTCCTCATCACCAGCGCCACTTTCGAGGATTGCGTCCTACGAATATCTCCTTTGATTGTCCCAAGCGCCAGGAGAAAACGCGGATGAATATAACCCCGACCGATCTTCTTCAAACGCATCTCTTCCACAAGGATTCTCAGATTTCTCAAAGCCTCTCCGGAAAAATCCTCCGCGTCATAGCCTTGAGAGCGGACAACCATCTCGACAAGCACCGGATTCAAGAGCATATCTTTTTCTTGTTGGGTCAATGCCATCCGGATCTTTGTAGCTTTGCCTTGCGACAAAACAGCCTGGACGTATTGGCTTATATCCTCGAGCGCGACAGCCTCATCCTCTTGCCTTATAAAAGGTTTGATTCTTAAAAATAATTCTCTGATCTTTTGATCCGCCTCGTCTTGCGACAGTCTCGCCCCCGCCGTTTCATCCGACAATCCCAGCATCTCCTCCAGCCCCAGTTCCGGCAAGCGGCCGCGTTTGGCCTTGAGGAGCGCAATCTTGAGAATGATGCCCATGAGTTCTTCGGTGGTGGGCTCGTGATCCAAGTTGACGGACTTGGTAAATTGGCTCACCCCCGGAGTATTAATTCCGATGAAAACAATATCGATCCCTTTTTCATTGGCTTCCGCCAGAGATTCAGGGCTGGCCGAGCCTTCGCCATCCGTCAGGATAATTTCGAGTTTATTTTTCTGCGTCGCCTCTTTTTCGTGCTTGCGGATAGCGCCATTCACCGCGGCCTGGATGTCCGTGCCTTCGCTGGCAAGACGCGCGCGGATATTACCGAGGGCTTGCTCGATCTTTTGTTTGTTGCGGGAGTCTTGAAATTTTAAAAATTGATAAAAGCGGTTACCCAACCCGCCCAGAGAAAACTCGACACCTTTATTTCGCACCGCCGAATAAAAGAAAAGCGAGCTGTAAATGCGCACCATGTCCATAAATACCTGATCCAGCCCGCCGCCGGTGCTCCCGCTGATATCGATCGTCAGGCCGATGCTGACCGACGCCAGGCCCTCGACGACATGCGTCACCTTGAATGCCTCCGGGTCCCATTCGATGACGCGGAGCATATCCGGCTCGTCGCCTTCTTCGGCGTAGCTGTACATCACTTTGGGCGAGCCGACAAAGGCGGTGAGAAATTTATTGATGAGTCCCTGGCCGACGGATTCGAGCTCTTCGAGATCCCCATGAACATCGGTGGACGCATCTTCGGCTTTCTCCTCATCATCGTCTTTTTTATCTTCACTTCCCGATTGACCGGTCCCTATTCCTGTCTGATCAGCCTGAGTGAGAGGCCGTAATGGATTTTTTGTGCCTTTGGGCCTCTTTTTTCCTGTAATTCGTATGCTGCCTTTTCGAGGCCTTATGCTCCTTTTTAAAATGCTCTTCTTCTTGTCATGTTCGGGCGTGTTAATTTTTGTGGAAGAACCGCCATCGACGTAGTCCACAATTTCAATCTCGAGATCGGAAGGACCATCCACACCTCTTAGCATTTCAGTCATATAAGCCTCGCCGCCACCTCCGGTATTGACAATTACTTTTTTGCGATAAACCCCTTTTTTCGCCGTATAGAGAAATTTTTGCCTATATTCATAAATAATTGCGGCAATTTTTTGGATCTGTGCGTTGTTCATAGAGAGAATTTCGTCCACGATTTTTTGGATTCTGTCGTTTTCATAATTATCAGTAATAAGCTCCTTTTCTTCTGTCACGGGAACTTTTTCTTGATACCGCTTCGCAAGCAAAAGGCCGTTTAGAATACCTTTGGCGGCTTGAGTATATTCGCCTTTTTCGTCCTTATTTTTAAAAATCAGCTTTGCCAATTCATGATTAAGATAGGCTTTGGGATCCTCCGAAAAAATAAGTGGGAAAAGCATTGAATTAAGTTCCCTGTTGGCCGGTATTTCGCGGTCACTTTTTCTTGAACGTATTTGGTCAATCATGTGACCCAATTCGTGATACGCCATCCAACTAATGAATTCTTTCCGCGAAACTCCTGGGGGAGTCTGACTTGCCGCGCTTTCAAACACCACCGCGTATTCTCCCTCAAAATAGGCGCTGGCGTCTTTTGAGGGGAATTCATCCCCAGGCACAACATTGGCCTGAACAAAACTATCTTTAAATTTACTCGGATCCAACCCCAATTTTTTAAATTGATCTTCACCAAAGGAGAAAATTTGAGATATTTTCTCCGCAAGAACGATGGTATAGGCGACTTCCCCAGCCTGGGAGACCTTGACAGCCATCGGTAAGAATAGATGCACCCCATGCCGCACAAATATGCTTCGCATCTTAAACATGGCATCTCTTAGTTTATCTTCATGCACAACGGACCGGTTATAAAGCGTTGTAAAATGTACGAGTGCTTTTTCAAGATCAGGGTCCAATTTCCTCGCGGCATTGTAAACAGATTGAATGAGAGAATCTCCCCCTTGCCCATCTGCCATGACGTGCACAAAAGGCGCGAGAATTTGTCTGGCGAAGACAAGCGTAGCCTCGGGCGACGCGGCATTAAAACGATCAGCCTCTTTCTGAATCTCGGGGATATCATAATGAATATTGACTTCGTCTGACTTCAACTCCGGAGGCCTACTGTCTTCCGGAACTTCATCTAAATCATTTAGTTCCTTTTCATAAGCATCAATATCATTGAGTCTTTTCAAAATCGTCTCAATCGAATCGCGGTGAAGCACCTCTTCCGAACCCCAGAGATCGAGCGTCCGCGGCTCCACGGGCACATATTGCTCGCCACGGGTGACAGCCAACGGTTGAACGACAGCGGCTCTTTCTAACTCAAGAGCCTTACGGCTTTTATCAATTCCTCGGCGGTGATATTCATAAAGGATGTCGTTTAAAGCCCAGTTCTCATAATCCATCGGGTTGGGCGGCCATAACTTGTCAGCATAGGAAACAATTTCACGGGCAAATTCTTCGCGGCCTGAGTATTTCTCCATGGGGTTGAACGTCAGCACGACCATGATCTCGTCATCCACCTCAACCTCAAAACTTTCACCGGCGTACTCCACGCTAAAACGCCTTTCTCCGCGAAAAAGCGGCATGAGCGCGTAGATCAATTCCGGCGAGGCGTTGGCTTCGTCGATCAAGAGGATCGAGCGCGACGATGTTTCCTGCCCGGGCACAAGAATGCGCTTCCAATCGGCCTCACCGGCTTTGCGGACTTTTCCGGTGCGCGCTAAAAATTCCTTGATGCCCAATTCAAACTTTCCTTCTTTTACTTTTAGGCCCGCCGTGATATCGGAAACCTTCAGATCTTCATAAGCGTTGAGCGTGTACAAAGGCACACCCCAAATACGGCTTAAATTTCGTATACCCGTGGTCTTGGCGGCGCCTGTCTCGCCGTTTTCCATCACGACGCGAGGCAAAGACACACGGCCTTTAGGATCACGCACCCGGATCCAGGACTGCAAGAGGCTTGCGAACATCCGAGCGATCTCTTCGGTGTAGCGAAGATACTCCGGTGTTGAGACTTCCGACGGGGGCAGAGCGCGCTCCTGGTTGAAAGCGTCCCGCGCCAGCGGCAGACCGCCGATAGAGTCGATGAGTTCCATTTCGATCGTGAGAGTTTCCCCGTCTTTTTTGGCGTACAGGCCTTCCGAAAGCCGGCGGCCCTTCTCAAGCGCCTCAGCGGTCATAGGATAGACAGCGCCCGGAGTGCGGATCGCGAACATCGTTTGAGCCTCGTCGTTGGTAGCGGTTTTTTCAATACGAATGCCGTTGGCCAACCCCACACTGTCGCCCTCGGCTTTTAAGCCCGACAGATCGAGAGTGACTACACGTTTGCCGGTTTGCACAAGCGCCAGGCGCTCGTGGATCGCGGCTATGGTTTCCTGATAAAAATATTTGACCTGGGTGGGCTTGGCTTTTTTCTTAAAAACCAATTCGGCTAAAAGATGATCCCGGATAATTTCCTTTTCCACTTTCAAGCGGTCGGACTTCTCAAGCGCCTGCAGATACACCATCGCCGCGGCTTTGAGCACGTAATACAGCGGATTGGGATTTAAGGGTTTAAAATCAGCCTGTTTGTCCGTCTGAATAATTTCAGCAAGCTTGAACACTTCTCTCACGGTGAAACCATAACGGAGGCCGAATCGCTGAGTTTTGTCGTATTCGCTCACTTTTTTAGCCAGCTCCAGGATCCACTCGGCTTCACTCTCATCCACAAGCGGATAACGGTTCATCAAAAGGGTTTTGACTTCGTCAAAATCCTCAAACGCGTCGACCCGCACCGGCAGAAAACGGTTGATGAACGCCGAGGAGAATTTGTGCTCCACCGCCGAGGAGATCTGCAAGTTCACCCATTCCGGCAAAATATACTCGATCGACTCGCCTTTCTCATTCTGCAGGGTCATGCGCCGCGCCTGGAGCATCTCGCTCAAAATAATGTTGAGGATCACTCTCTGTCTTTCGGGGATGGCGTCCATGAGATTGAAAAAAAGAAGTTTCTGGGCATGGGGTTTACCTTTTTCAGTCCGGTATTCCTCCTCTGTCAGAAAATGCCTCAACATAAATCCAAGCGTCATCTGAAATTCCTTGGAAGCGGCTTCCTTGGCGACTCCATACTTGTCGAACTCTGACTCAAACTTCATCAAAACGCTCGAAACCAGATGCATCCGCGTCATCTGGGGATGTGACCACAGCGTGTGAAACTCACGGCCTGAAAGATAAGCGAATTTGCGCGCCAAGTCGTACGCATCCGCGCCCTCGGATTCCAGATAGGCTGTCGGCGCGTGAAGTGAGAGTCCGAAGGCCATCGCGCGAAGCGCGCTATTTTGCGACGGAAGCTCTTCCGGATAAGCGATATCAGTCTCGGAAACATTGGTCACGCCTTCCGACTTTTCAAGGAGAATACCCCCGAAATCAATTTGGCCGTTTTTTTGTGAAATTTTTACGGGGCTTCTCCACCATTTCAAATGTTCTATAAAATCAACCCCAAAAATATCCGTCACCTCCAGCCACATTTTGGGGAATTCCATCCGGTCCAGACGGGAAAGATAGGCGGTCATGATCCCCGCGAACAGAGCACGCTCTACTCCTTGAGCGTTATCCCCGCGCTTGACCGCCTGCATCACCGACTCGGTGACAAGGATCAGCTGGCGGGGGCTCAGCTCCGTGCGATGCGGATGAACCTCGTTGAAACGCAGGTGAAGTTTGGCGATCCTGTCTTTCAATCCTGAATTCAACTTTTCCCCTTGCAGGGTGTAATCAATGATACGTATCGCGTCCGCGTGTGAAAGGGCGTTGTCCGACCAGATCTTGTGCGAAAGCGTATCCGCGCCATAAGGGATCTGCTCGCGGCCGCTGATGGACCCGGCGGGATTCTGAGTGATGCCGATATGGAAAGAGGGGTGCCGTTTTACGATCTGTCCGTGAAGCCCCGGATGAAAAGTCCCTAGATCGAATTGGTCCAGACGGCTTAAGTGGGTCAAAAACGAGATCACTTCTTGTGAATTAGCGCCGATCGCGCCCTCATCCAGAAGAAATAGGCCTCCCTCGCTGTATGCCTTTAAGAAATCCAGCGTAAAGTGCCCGTCAGCATCCTTGTCCGAGGTCAAAATAAATTTGTCGCCGCGTTTGGACAGGCGTCCTAAAAAAGTCCCTAGATCAATTTCACCGTACATCAGCTGGCGATAGTAGGGTTCTCCCAGACGCTTGGCGAGCTCACCAAAAGATACGGTTTTGCCGCCGCCCGGATATCCCTCGATCAAAATAGGCCGCCCGTGGCGCCAGGCGATGATCATCGCGGCGAGCTGCCGTACCAGAGTTTCGGTCGGCGCCAGAAATAATTTTTTATCGGGGATCTCCGTGTAGCGCGTATCGATGGAAATGCCGTCCACGACCAGCCGCACAACTCCGGAGACATTATTTTTGGCGTAATGAATTTGCCACGACGGATCCGCCATCGGCGCCGGGAGAATACTCAAGCCTTTCTGGTATTCAGGCCTCAATCCGATGCCCAGGGTGTAATAAGCCACTTTATGAACGAGCGCCTCTGTTTCTGGGTTCCAATCCCGCGAAAAAACTTTTTGAGTGTTTAGTTCTGCCAAAAAGGTATCCAGATCTTTTCGGCCGAGGCGGTTGTGCTCATATTCATAGTTTTTGGCCTCTTTCTTGTAAGCTTCAAATACTTCCAGCGCGATAGCAATTAAGGGAAGTGTGAACGCGGACGGAGTCTGCGACAACTTGGCTTGAAAATACCGCTTGATCCAGGCTTCATCCAAAACATCACCGACATTGACGCTGATAAAACGGTCGATCTCAGCGGCGGAGAGCTGAGTCTTTTCGACGGCAGAGCCGGTGGCGATAAATTTAAGATTGGACGGCGCCTGCGTATAGAACCAGCGCGCGAACTCAAGGCGTGTCGTCGGGTCCAGAAGAGCCGTTTCGGCATCATCCCCTAGAAGGCGCCCAGTTGATTTCTGGTATTCACGAGCCAAGGCTGTGAGAAATCCGGAATCTTTTTTATCCAGAATTTTTTCTATCAATGCCGAAGCGATGCCGCCGTCAATGCTTTCGGCCAGGCTTTCAAGCCGGCCTGTCTGGAAAAATTCATTCAAGAGCGGCGCCGATTGGGGATTAAGCCGCGTGTAATTGTGCAACACAACAGTGTGAGTTTTGTCCGAGGACCGCAGTCTCGCCTCCTCGATCAACTCCGGGATCATTCCAAGGCCGTGCTCGAATTGCGGCGACAGACGGTCCAGAGCCTCCCACCCTTGAGGCCGTTGCTTTTCCTGACTCTTACGCGGAGGAATAAAACCGCTGACGAATTGCCTGCGGCGATGAAAATAACTGAGCGGCACATCATGAATGACCGCCTGGGCATCTTCGCGGCTGATCAGGGAATCCAGTTTTGAGAGATCGCTTGTCGCGTTGGAGAAAACAAGAACGGGTTTCTTTTTCTTAAAAGCCCTGGAGAACGCCTGATCGGCATTGATATTCCGGGCTTCGATCCCCCCCTCTTTCAAGATCGCGTGCACCAGATTCCTGGCGCGGGCCTTGTCCTCGATCTCCTTCCACATAAAAACATAAACTCCCTCCACCGCTTTCGCGAAAGCCGCGGGCGCGTCATCGCCGTGAGTAAGATAATATTTGAAATCTTCCAGCACGCGGATCAACTCGCGGCGGGTAATGTCTTGAGGGGAAGTAAAAAGACGGTTTTTTATTTTAGCTTTGGCTAATTGCAAGTGAAGTTTAGTAAGTATCGGCGCGAAACGCTTGCTCTGGGCGTCCAGGTCTTGTTCTTTAAAAAATCCATGAATGATCTCGGGCAGTTCGGCGGGGTCGGTGGCCATGTAATAGCGGGGAATATGCGCGGCGATGCGGGGCGGAGTGGCTTGGCGGCCGGTAAATCCGTCGGGGTTTACCGTATACAGCCACAAATTATTCCGGTGGATCGCGGTTGAGCGGATCCCTTTGTTTTCAGGATCCAGAGGCGCAAATTCCGGCAGATACTTGAGGTTCCGGCCGGCTGTTTCGGGGAAATTCCAATAATAAAGCGAGTTGTTCTGGTTGGTGTTCATTTCATTGTACAAAAATAAATGGCCGCCTTCTTCCAACCGCTTCAAGTACTGTGCCTCATAGAGACGGTAGCGGCCGTCCTGCGTCACACGGATGTGGCCGCGGAAATCCGCCAAGTCCGTGTCTTCGTTGATCGTATTTTCCTCGAGGCCCAAGCCCACCATGCGGGAAAAAACACGGGCAAGCTCGGTCTTGCCTTCACCGGAGGGACCCTCGATCTGAGCCATCTGAGTACCGTATTTGAGATCACGGACAAGTTGAGAAAAAACACGTGCTTCCAGATCCGACACAACAAATCCGTACCGGCCACGGATCAGCTCCCGGGGAGACTTTTCAGGCGAAGCTTCTACGGCTCGTTTGAAATCCTCTGACATCTTGATCCCCACGCCATCAAAAAATATCAGATCCCCCGCGATCTCGATCTGAGGCGTGCCGGGATTTTTTCCTTTCAAAAATTCAAGCGTTTTTCTGTCTTCGGCGTTCCTCAACCGCAACCAGAGATAGTGATAGGCCTCTTGCCGGATGATCTTGGATTCTCCCGTGGAATACTCCTTGTCGCGGCCCAAGACCCTGCGGGCGATCTGGATCAAGTCCATGAAATCAAGGCCTGGGTCTTCTTTGAATTTTATCCTCGTGAGGGAATCATACAGGTCCCACAGATATCTCTCGGTGTCCTCGGAGATACCCACTCTCAGGTGAAGATAGCCGGCGATTTCGGAATAATTTTTAAATTTATCGGAGGATGTTGAAACGCTAACCGGCAAATCATTTTCCTGATCGTCATCGCCCTTGGATGCGGCTGATCTTTTATCTATTTTAGATTTCGCTCCGGATTGAACGTAATCCGAGATCATTTTTGAGGTAGTTTCTCCGATAAGCATTCTTTTGTTAAGGACCTCGGAAAGTTTTTCATAGGGCACCTGGCTTATTTGGTCCGCGGTCAAGGTTGGTTGCATTTCAAGGATGCTGGCTTCAATTACCTTTTTAATGGAGCGAGCCAGGATCAGCATATGCTCAGTGTCCATGCCCTGCATCCGCAGCCGACGCACGACAGCCAAAGTTTCCTGCTGATAAAGCCCTGCCTTTTTAGAGACATAAGAGGCGATACGCTCGATCGTCTCTTCCTCGATCGACGGGATCCCCACATACTGCACCAGCGGCCGGTTCATGAAAGAGTCATCCTGGATCGTGTGATCGCGGTGCATCGTGAACACAAACTGCAAATTGGGCGGCAGCACCACCGTCTCTCCGCGGTCAGGCACTTCTACTCTCTTTTCCCACAACACCGGATTGAGCTGGACACGCACGCGGCCCGGGAGCGCTTCCACGTTGTCCATGATGAACGTGTAGCGATTCTCGGGGTCCGCGGCGGCCGCATGGGCCATCTTCACCAATAGACCGTCCTGCCATTCCATCAGATCTTTCCACCGGTCAGGCTCCTTTAGATAAGTCGCGATCGCCATTTTCAGAACGCGGTCTTTCTGAAGCTCCGGATCAGTTGACCAGGCTTGGTAATATTCTTCTACCTCACTATCTTCTAAAGCGAGGATCACTTTAAGCGCTTCGCGGATCCCGTCGACATTGACGAGCCTGGCATTGATCAGGCGATGATTCACTTCCTGCGCTTCCATCACCGGCTTGGGCATGTACATTCCAAAGAGTTCTCGTCGCCTTGAAAATCCGCTGGCTGAAAGCCGCACAGTTTTTCCATCCTGTTTATCGATACGCTCAAGCACAGTTTCAACCACGGGAGAATTCTCAGAGTCCACCATAAGAAGTAGCGGCCTTGACACCTGCGCGGCACGCTCGATCATCGCTTCGATCGAGACCTCTAGGGGTACTTCTTCTCCTGCGGGGGAACGATCCAAGTGCTCATAGTCTCCATACGCGATGATCTGCTCGATGCGACGATTCAGATCGCCGCGCAAGGAAACTGAATGCATCAGCGCTTTACCGAACAGTGCCCGATACTCCGGAGACTGAAACATATCTGAAAGGACCTTTTCAAATTCTTTGCGGGCCTCCGGTGTCGCGATCACACGGCCGTAAATATTGAACGCGGTCAAAATAAAGAGCTCGAGTACATTCTGGAATCCTTCCTGACGCAGATAATATTGGCTAAAATCCACGTTGAAGCGCACAAGCTCTCGAAACGTGACCGGATGATCTCCGCCGACAGGATAGCGCTTGACCAGATCCAGCATCTTGCGATTTAGATCAATGCTCAGCCCAATAACCTCTTCCTGCTCGGAGCGAGTGAGCGTCAGGCGCTTGCCGGTAAAATATTCGGCGACATAGTGCTCCACTAGCTCCGCATACGGAGAATCCGGGGCCCCGCCTTTTAAGATCTCAAAAAATGAGGCGAAGAAAAGCCCGCGAGCAGCGGGCCCGGCTTCAAGCTTCATATTCAAATACAAATAAGCCGCGAATTCTTCCTGCATGAAGTTGTCCTTGGTCACCAATTTCTTAAGCTCCGCCAGATTCTGCGTCGGAAGTTTCTTGCGTATCGCGTCAGGAATAAAACTCAAAAGCGCCTGCTCATACGTGAGCGTGATCCCATGCGCCGCTAAAAATTTGATCACAGAATCCAACGGGGAATCGGAAGCGAGACGAGCTCCCTCCCAAGCTTTTTTAGCCTCGCCAGCCAGCCATTCTTCGGTTCTTTCATAGATCTCTTTGTCTTTAAATCGATCATGGATCAACACCATAGCTTCTTTCAATTCCTGGACTACACGCCATGTCAGTTTCCCGGCGCGGCTCATCGCGATCGCGTATTCAAGATAAGACTGAATGGGTGTGATAATTCCACCCAGAGATTTCACTCTCTCCGGGTCCGTGTTATTTTCGATGAGAAACAAAAGTTCCTTGTCCAAAGCATAGGACGGCAACTCGCCTTTTTTGACCGAGCGCGACATCGTGAGCATCACTCCGAGTTCTCGTGATGCAAAATGATTGAATCGCGCGTACATCGCGCTCAAAAAATTATTCTCCAAATACGGCGCTTCGAGCTTTTCTTTTTGTACAGTCTCGTACAACTGCGTCAGGTAAGATAGAAGCTGTCCATAAGGAGCGGCTTCCTTAAGAACTGCTCTCGTCCGACTCGCCACTTCACCCAGAAGCTGCCTCAAGCCCTCAGGATACACTTCAAATTGCGAGGCAATCTCATCGGGTGAAGCTTGCACAAGGTCCTTCTCAAACCAATCCCGAACAATCTGGATAAAACCAAGACGCGTATCCATCAGTCGCGAATGCGGGGTCTGATTCTCGGTGGCCAGCAAAAATTCGTTCACCAACGGAAAGATTCCCGGATGATGAACGGCTTCGGCCAGGAGAGCTTCGATAAAAACAGAGTAGCCTTTTTCATAAAAATGGTTGATCGAGGCGTAACCGACGTCCAAATATTTTATCAATGCGGCCGCGATCTCGGGCTCTCTCCATCCAGAAAGAAGAGCCAGAGCCGCATTTTGCCTGATCACAAAAATTTCATCGGCAGGGGTCACTCTACCATTGTCGGCAAGTTCCTTAAGAACGACCAACGCGAGCTCCCTGTCCATGGACCGCTTGGGATGAACCTTCAAAAACTCGACAACCTCTTTACGCAAGAAAAGCGAAGAATGTTCCAAATACTTGACTGCAAATTTTTCATGGCCCGCCACCACATAACCCATCGGGTATTGGCCGCTCTTCAAATAAAAAACAAACCTCGCCTCGGGAAGAACCCCGGAATCTTTTTGGAGAACAAACCCGGAAACCAGCTTTTCTGCCAATGGCAGGGAAGAGACTGAAAAAGGCCTCTCATCTATTGAAGCGTTCGCAGCGGCCAGGTATAATTCGGAAGCAAATTTTGCGGCGCCATCCACTTTGACTGCCTCGATCACCTGACGGTCAAGCATCAAGAAATAAAACCGGGCCTCAGGATCGTGGCGCTGACTCAAGATCTCTTTTGCCGCCATACTCTCATCACGGTCTTTCAGCTCAGCCATGGTTTTCTTAAATAACTCCAAAGGCGGCATCCTCCAAAGCTCCCTATTTTGGAGATACCCGATCACCCCGCGATAAGACGACACAAACGGCGTTCCCAGCATCTGTTTCCACCAACGGAAAAAAAACTTCACCTTCCACCACCACGAAATTTTCACAGGCTCTTGATCTCCTCTATCCTCTTCTCTCTCTCCTCTATCCTGACTTAATCTCGCCCCCTTCGGATACGCCAATTCATGAAAATACTCCACCGTCCACGAAAAACGCTTTTCCGCGGGAACATGAGCGGAGAGAACATGAAGCTCTTCCACGAGTCCCAGGATCCGGTTTTCGTTGAGTAAGCCATCCGCTTCCAGAAAAACAATATAAGCGCGAAAATGATTATAAATATCCTTGAGTCCGCTTTTTACTTTGTCGGGCTTGAGAAAAATCAGGCCCATCAGGGTATTTTCGCGGATCATTTGCATAATTCTTGGATCGACCACATAAGCCGGTGTCTGCTCCAGCTTCACTTCCTGGATCAGGCTGTGGCTGAACTCAAAGTTTTTGATCCAATTCGTCACTTCATTTATTTCGTCAAGCGTCACTTCCGCGCGGCGCTTGGGATCCCTGAAATACGCGTCTAAAAAATCTCGAACAAATTGATCGGAGCCATGCTGTCTCAAGATCTCCACAAAATGCATCGCCCGAACCAGAGCCTCTTCGATCCGGAAAGTGCCCTTGGCAGCCAGTGCCTGCTGTTCGATAAAAAAAGCAATCATCACATCTTTTAATTCCGGAGAATAATATTTAAAGTATTCCTGGATCTGTCCGGCTTGGGCAGCGATAAAAAGCTTGCTCGCATTTTTAAACCCAGCCCACACCTGGCTGTCTTTGGCAATAGGGATGTCCAAGGTAAAGTATTGGGATTTGTACAGGAATAACATAAAAAGAGGCATGAGACCCGTGTCTTCAGGTAGACGTTTGCCCACACGAATCACAAAATCCTTAAGAAGCTGGACACCCGTTATATCCATATTCCCAATGAAAGGCGCCTGTGTCTCCACAAATTCACGCAAGATCTCTAAACTGTCTTTCTCGGAACTATCCGCAAATCTGAGAGCAGCCTCAACTCTCAAAATATCAGATACCTCGGTTTTTTTCATCGCCAGGATCTTTTGCGCAGTGGTCTTATCCATTCGCTCCATCAGATACGCAAACACGACTTCGCTATGATAACCATCGGACTTGATGTAGCGCAAAGCCAGATCACCCGCATTAGGAATCCTGTCCGACCTGTCATAATCCTTCTGCATCACAAAATAGGCAAATTTCACCCCATCTCCGATTGTTTTGGGCCGTTTTTTGATCACGCGGCCCATCACAGACATTGCTCCATTAAGGATTTTTCTGGAAGGAATAGGTTTTTGAGACAGAAGAGACCATGCCAGACGCTCTATTTTTGGGATACGAGCGGCTCTGCGATAGCCCCCGGCTAAAATATCCCGGTAAAAAACGGCGGCCGGCCCTTCCCTCAGATCGAGCTCCATCCTCAAGGCGATCACGATCGCTTTTTCTTGATCTTCTTTGTTGGACAACGCAATATGCTCCGCCAAATAACGCGTGGACTGCGTCCGAAGCTTACCACTCTCCACCAAAAAAACCGCCGGCTTAAAATCCAACCGGTAAAAATCGATCAGCCCGTGCTTGGACCCAAACGCGACCGGCAGGAGCCTCCACGCCCACAGGGTCTTCTCCCAACGGCTCATCGGATAAAAATCCACCTCGCTTTTTCCATTTTCAATTTTCAATTTTCCATCCGTTATATCTTTTTGATTTTCTCTTCCCTCTAACCTCTCTCCTCTATCCCGACTTAATCTCGCCCCCGCCCTCTCATCCAAATATTTTTTCAAAAACTCCAACGCTTTCAGATTGCGATATTCGATCGAAGGACGTGGGGTTCTTTGTTTAAGCACAGAGTGAAGTACGGTGAACTGCTCCAAAAGATCGAGTATGAGCAGTTCATTCACCTGATCGGAATGATGAGCTCCAAAATTTGCGAGAGCTTCAAATGCCTCATCCGCATGCCCGCCGGTGAATCCGATCACTTTTTCCAAAAAGCGGGTGCCTCGTATGCCTGGATACCGGGAATCCGGAAACACATAAGCGTCAAGGCTCGACAGAAACCCGAAAGTGTGTGCTGTCGTCAGAGGCGCCTGATTCCAGATCCGCTTTAAAAATCCATACCCAAAGACAGGTGCTCGCAAAACAACGGAGTGAATCTGGGCATGCGACCCGAAATAGCCGCTCAAATCTTTTTTGACACGCTTATGAAACCAATAAACCAGGGCTTGGGCCTGTGATCTTGATATTTTGGCTTTTTGTGTGGCAGCCCCCATTTCATAACCAACTTCCGAATCGGTAAGACCACCGACACGGATCGCCATCGAGATCATATCCAATGCCCGGGAATAAGCGGGAACATCGGGATTGTTCTTCTTGCCCGAAACCGCCCCCTTCTGCCGCGTCAGTTTGAGGAATGCCTTGAGCGACTGGGGCTTTTCAAGAAGATCTTTTTTACGGTCGAGCCACAGCGTCATCGCGGCCGGGCCTGGATCTTTGAGGATCTTTTTAAGATACGAAGCTGAGCCTGGAAGAATAAATTCCATCCTGAAGATCAGCGGCAGATACACCACCAGGAAATGCGTTCCCAGTACCTGCACTTCCGGCTCCATACGTTGGTTGACGCGATGCCACTCCCGGCGCAGAGCCCAAATAGCCTCGGCGGATCTGCGGACATCCTCAGCGCTTCGATCCCATCCGTCATCGGGCAATTGCAGTACCTCGAGAACATAGGTGAGGTTCTGGTTGGTTGGTCCGACACTTTTACCCCATTGGACAAAAGCCTGCCAAACCACTTCTTCTTTAGTGCCATGGATCCTCTTCAAGGCCCAAAGCGACTGGGCTAAGTGGATTTTGTCAGTCATAAATGAACTTAGCTCTTGTAGGTCTTTCCATCTCCAGGCAGCCTCGGCCGGTGTCCAACCCAGAAGATGCGTGACCGCGTCGTGTTGAGGATTTTGGGGATCAAAATCCTGTCCTTGAATTCCTTCAAGAAGTCTCTGGGCGTAGGGTTGGGCCGCACCATGCGCCAGAGCGAGGGCCATTTTGTTCCACATACGTCCTTTATTTCTTATGCCTGAAAATATGCCCAGAGCCGGAAGACCAAAGCTCTCGACGATCTTCGCAATCTCGTCATATTCCACGGGACTTACATGAAGGCGTGTCCGGCGTGGATCCCGGAGATGATCCAGCACCCGGACAAAAAATGGAACGGATCGAAGCTGTTGAATGTCGGTAAAATACCGGACCGCCGCCCGGCGAATGGTGGTATCGGGGTCTGTCCACACAACTCTCCTCAAGCGGGACGCTGTGCCGGAATAGGTTTTTCCCGTTTTTCCGAGCGCTCGGATAATTGCTTCGCGGTACCGTGCGTCTCCCAATTTTCCAGGTTTAAGCCATTCATCAACGATCGAAACAAGGATTGGCGCGGCGTCCTTGGCTTGGTCGCCAAACTCCGCCAGGATCTCGGCGAAAATCTGCCGGTTCGGATTGGTTTTATCCGCCAAGTGATGGAGAAGATGAGGAATCGCCTCGGGGCCGATCTTAACCAGCGCGTCGCGGGATTCCCGATAAGGATTGCTTCCTTGAGTAGTAGTAAAGCTGATGTCTTTCCTTCTTACAACATTACAGAGTTCCCAAATGGCCTCTTGGGCAGCGGGTCCGATATTGCCCAATTCCATCGCCGCCGCGACCCGTTTTTCCCCATTAGGATCATTCAGTTGCACAATGAGCTGTCGAACATGTTCAGGACTGGAGTCTGCCAACCTCGCCCCTCGACTTTTTTCTAAAATAAACTCCACTATCAGGGCCTGAATACGCTTGTGAGCCAAGCCTTCCTTTTTAAAAGTTTTTTCCAGTAGAGTTAAATCCTCATTCAATGCAGCAATTTCATACTCACGAACAGGATGGTCCTTGGAAATTTTCACCAACGCCTGAAAAGCCTGGTCGGTAAGTGTTCCGGAAAGGTCTAAAACTTTTTCCAAAAAGCGGGTGTCCTTGATCTCGCGAATACGGGTATTCACTAACGCATAATCACCGAGTGATAAAAGATAGCCATAAATTTCATTTTTTTTCTTGCTGGACGGACCCTGAGAAGCTTCGATTTTTTTGAGAAAATTAGTACTGATCCAACCATAGGGCTCTTTGCCAGATACAACCAGGCGGCGATATAAATAATTCAGCCCATGCAAGGTCTCGCCAAATCCTATTAACGATCCCGAGCGGTAGACCGTCCTAACCATGTCAGGATCAAGAAGAGTTTTCTGTAATTTTTCAATTGGCGCCCTTCCAAATCGCCAGTATTTTTCGATGAAGGCTTCGTCCCTGATTCCGTCTAGATAAACTTCTAACTCCGAAAGTATTCCCGGCCAGCTATAGATGGGTGCCTTTTGGCGCATTCGATCATCTTTGATCAGCGCCTGAAATATCTCCCAAATAGCCTGTCTGTTTCTGACAGGCGCCACGTGATGCCTAAGCAGGCCGAAGAACCTGGTTTTGGACATCGTCAAGAGATCTTGGCCTCTTGACGTTTGGATCTCATGCTCACCCCAACTGCCATGTTCCACGGACGGAATCCACCACAAAAGATCTTTGCCCGACGCGTCCAGCTCTGACTCATCGGATAAATGACGCATAAAATCCGCTTGGTCAAATCCCGGCAACCAATTATTACGTCTTTCCTCAGATTTATATCCGACCTTGAATCGACGCAGCAAACTTGCGATCTGTGTTTCTTCTTTCGAAGATCTCAGCGGTTTTAACAGCGCCGCTAAAAATAAATTTTCCACCGCAGATTCATCCCAGGCCAAATAAGTCCTTAAAACCTGTCTCACACGCAATTGCTTTCTCGCGGGAATCAAAAGTATCGCCGCAGCAGTCGCCCACTCATAGTCATTGTGCTCCATGGTCCGCTGAAGGGCATTCGCAAGAAAACCCACCTGGTCCCGGCTAAAGTAAGAATTATTAGAAAGCCTAGCCCCCTGCGGCAGCAATCCTTCCTCCAAATATTTCACCACCATCCTCTGACGCTCGTCGGGTGTTTTCTCTGATAAATGCCTGGCGCTGCCGTCGATCATGTGGATCTCATCCAAAAGTTTCAGCGCTTTCTGTTCCGTCGCGCCGTCGGGACTGCTTTCCGCATACACGCCAAGCACCGCCAAAGCTTCTCCCGCATGAGCGCCGGCATACTTCATGATATTTCTCAAGAAACGCGTCCCTCGGAGATTGGGGTAAATCGAATTTTCAAATACCCACCGGTCCAAGAACGGGAGATTTTCAAAAGCCTTGTCCGCCGTGAGGGGGGATTGCATCACGATCCGGGTTAAAAACAGTGGATGAAGCACTGGCGAGTTTTGGCGCAGCCGAAGTACCAGTTCATTAATCGATTCCCTGAGGTAGAAATACACATGATCTTTGCCGCCACCATCCAAATACGGTACGCGCTTCTCGATTTCTGTTAGAAGTTGTCTGTTCGTGATGAGAACGTGTGCTTTTGACAGATACCTCGTCAACGCCTCAAGCGGATTCACGACATCCGGAGTCCGTGATCTGAACGAAATCCCGATGAGATCCTGCCAGTTCGAAAGAAGGTCTTTGAACTGCATAAAATCAGCTACGGACTTGAGAGCATAAAAATTGTCTTTTTTTGCGATACCTACCTGATTGACTGCGATCAGAGGTATGAAGATGTGCCGGATCTCGGAGTCTTCGGACCAAACATAATCTTGTAAAAAAGGCTGGAACACATCCGGATAAAGAAAAGGAACCCCAGCTTCTTCCCGCGTCTGGCCCAGATAGCCCAGAGCTGCCCTGAAAACCTGATCCGTTTCCGGATTCGACAGGACATGCTCGCGCCTGCCCTGCCGGGCGAGTTTGGAATCTAGGGTTAGGTAGGGGCCATTGGAGAGAGTCGCAGATTTGAAGTTTTTAACTACCCATTGAAAAACAACTTTGTACCACATCGAGCCATATTCACTCGGAACATGAGCCATCGCTCTTTTAAATTTTGTTACTTGATTCGGCGTTGTCAAAAAATTATTTATCTCCAGATCCATCGCCACACTATTTAATGCACGCTCAAAATAGTCTTTCCCCATCCAGCGGGGCCCCAAGACCATCGCAATAAAGGAGCTGTCCAGATTTGCCACACTGCTCTGCGGATCAAGAAAGTGTTCTCTAATCTCCTGGTAGACTCGCGCTTCCCCCAGATGCGGAATGAGCGCAAGAGCTGCCCGTTCCCTCGAGTCGGGACTCGCCGACGGCGTAAAAAACGCCAGCATTGTCCCCACTTCGCGGGAGTCCAGATATCCAAAGTCTTCTTTCTTTCCTCTTCCCTTTAACCTCTCCCCTTTATCCTGACTTAATCTCGCCCCCGTCCTCTTATCCAAATATTCTTTAATAAATTCCGCCGCCTTCAATTCACGGTATTCCCGGGATGCCGGAGGCGTTTTCAGGCTAAAGCCATAAGAGAGCACTGTCAATTCTTCCAAAATTTCCAATTCCAGATCTTCAGCAACTAGATCGGGACGCAACCGAGCAAAATCCGCCAGCCTCAGAAGCGTGTCGCCCGCGTGGGAACCGGCCGCATCCATGATCTTCTGCAAAAAATGGAGGCCTTTGATAAGCTTGTGCGGGGATTTCATCAAAACGTACCCGTTGAGCTCCGGCAATTTTTTAAAAACAGAATTAAACTGATTGGGAGCCTGCTGGCTGATATGAAAGGGGAATCTAAATTTTAAGACCGGCAAGTCCTGGCTCAATCCGACAACCGGGAGGTTTCGAAGATAATTGAAAATATAGGTTCGTATTTCCCGATCAAAATCCCGGATCAGCTCAAGAGGAATGGCCGGCGCAAGAGATCCTTCTTTGATTTCTTTTTTTCTGTCTTCCAAATGCGCATAGACTACCCATGGGATCCCCATGGAAAACATAAAAGAAGCACGGTCCAGCGCCCGGAAATAGGCCTCCGTATCCAGCGAAGCCCTGTTGCCGGGCAGATCCCTCACCCATCGCGTGAATTCCACGAATTCTTCAAAACCATCCGGATTTTTAAGAATTTCTTTTTTTCTTTGCAAAAATCGTATCAGCGACGCCGGCCCCGATGTTTTAAGAAGCCTTTTCATTGCTAAAGCTGATCCCGGAATCAAAAATTCGAGTTTAAACACCAGCGGTAAGTAGATGTTGTTGGAAAGCTCATCCAAGGGCCGGGCCTCCGGCTCTACTTTTCCATAGACGCGTGCCCACTCGACGCTCAGGGAACGAATTGCCGCGGCCGATCTTTGGACTTCTTCGGGAGTCCGGTCCCATTTGCCGTCAAGCATAAGAATTGCTGTAAGCACGGACAGGCCGTATGTAGGCGCCAGACTGTTGACCCATGTGGTATACGCCCGCCACGCATTGCTTTCTCCGGGACCGTATTGGCGCTTGAACTCCCAAAGTTTTTCCGCCACATATCGCTTGTCAACCGCATGGCGCGCCAACCGCTGCACGTAGGGCCACCGGCTCTCAAGCTCTTCGGTCGTCCAGCCAAAAAGATGAGTCAGCGCGTCGTGTTCTGGGTTCGACGCGTTAAAAGTCTCCTGATCGATCGTATTCATCAGAAGGGGTTCGGCTTGCGACATCGCCGTCTCATGAGCCAGTGTGAGCATCGAGTCATCCCAATCCCATCCCTTTTGTCTCATGCGTGAAAATTCAGCCAGAGCGGAAATTCCTATGCTCTTGATGATTTGTTTATACGTCTCGGGATTCCTGTATAAGCCTCCTTGACGTTGTCGGACACTCTGCTTCAACATACGGACAAAAAATGGAACTGATTTAGGCCCTTGGAGTTGGGCAATCATCTGGGCTGCTACATCACGATTAGTTATATCGAGATCTGTCCACAGAACTTTTCTCATGCGAGAGAGAGTACCGGGATAAGTCTTTCCCGTTTTTCCAAGCGCTTTAATAATAGCTCCTCGATAGCCTGGCATACCTAATTTTCCCGGTTTGAGCCACTCATCTACTATTGAAACAAGGATCGGCGCGGCATCCTTGGCCTCGTCACCAAATTCAGCGAGAGCGTCGGCGAAGGATTGCCGGTCCGGATTGGTTTGGTCCGCCAGATGAAAGAGAAGATGAGGGATCGCCGCAGGACCGATCTTAACCAGCGCGTCGCGGGCTTCCCGATAGAGAGCGCTTCCCTGAGTAGTAGCAAAGCTACTATCTCCCCTTCTTACAACATTACAGAGTTCCCAAATAGCCTCTTGGGCAGCAGGTCCAATATTACCCAATTCTGTCGCCGCCGCGACCCGTTTATTCCCATTCGGATCATTCAATTGCGCAATAAGCTGTCGAACATGTTCAGGACTGGAATCCGCAAGCCTCGCCCCCTGCGGAACCGCCAACCCGCGCACATAATCCCCCATCCACTGAAAACGACGTTCCACGGGAGAATTTTTCTCAAGGAGAAAAAGGTTTTCTCTGAGGCCCAGGACCGTCTGCTCCGTCAATGACTCAGTCTTTTTTTGATTCTTCAAATAAATCAAATAATCGTCATAAACCAACCGAAACTCGCGGGTGATCTCGCCCGATGGACGAAAGATCGCGCCCATGAGAGCATTTTCTTCGAAGATCCGAAAGATCACGGGGTCCGCGGCATCGGGAGATTCGGCGGCCGCCTTATAATTCTTGGCCAATAAATGATTATAAAATTCCGCGTTGGGATCTGAATGCTCCCGCAGGACGATCATGGAGGCGAGAAAATGAGGATCAATATTCAAATGGTGTTCCTCGGTAACACGGTTAAAAGAGGCTTCTTTGGCGAGCGTAAACAGGGATTTCGAGCGGACTTCTTTGCCCCGCGCAAATAGCAGCGCCCTTGGGAACACCGACCTGTAAAAATGCCAGACAGATCCGGACGCCCAGGCGTATTTGAAAAAACGGACTGCCCATACAATCTTCTCTTTGAATATAAAAGGTTTTCTTGAAAAATCCTTCGGAGTTTCTATTTTCGAATTCTTCGCCAGCCTCGCCGCAGCCAAAGAAAGCGGTAAAATTGACCCTTCGGAGAGCGCTGTGTTATACTTCTCCATATCAGTAGCCGGAGAGACCTGCTTATGACTAAAATTATTATTAACAGTTACATCGTCGCCGATCCCCAGATTTGTCATGGGAAACCCACGTTCAAAGGGACCCGTGTCATGGTCTGGCAAATCCTCGAATTGCTGGCCGCCGGAGAAACTTTCCGGCAAATTCAAAGAGGATTTCCTTCTCTCACCGCCAAGCACGTGAAAGCTGCTCTCGAATACGCCAGCTCTCTCACCCGGGAGAACTTCGTCATTGTCAATACCCACTCCCCGCTTCCTACTTGACGAAAACGTCAGGGATGAATTGGGTCCGTTTCTAGCCTCTGAGCGGTTCGATTCAAAACCATCCCCGCGCTCCACAGACGATAAAGTCATCGCCGGTATTTCCAAGAAAGAAAAAAGAGTACTCGTCACCAATGATGAGGATTTCTGCCGGTATACCCATGATGAGATATTTTCGGTGGTCTGGCTAAGAATTCCCCAGAATGAGCCCAACGTTCTTATCAGCTCTTTCCGAGAATTAGTCCACCACTTCAAAGATTTCGAAGGCAAGTTGATTGTGCTCACGCCCGGCAAATGGACAGATTCCAGACTAGGCGAAAGAATTAGGTTTGATTCATAGGATTTCGCCAACCGTGCTCCCGATTTAAATTCATACCCCTGAATATACTCGGCGATCTTACTCTGGCGATCATGATTTTCCATAGGCTCACGGCTCAGCCTATCGTTCAATAGAAATAGCGCGTCGTTCAATCCCAGGATGTCAAATTCACTGATCCTGTCATCATGGCTTTTGGACAGTTGGGCAAGAGCTTCCAAAGCCGGCACAAAACTGGGGCCGGTGAGATCTAGGACTTTTTCAAGAAATTTTGTTCCCTTGATCTCGGAAGATTTGCTGTCATTTTTGACAAAAGGTTGAAGGCGCAGCAAACTGTCGTAGACCCTGTTCGCGACCTCATCAGAGTCAAAGTCCGGCAAAGAAAGTTCGATCTTTTCAAGCAGATCGACGGTAAGCCAGGCGGTGATATCCGCCCGCCTGGTAAAAATGGGGTTCAGCGAAGAGATCAAACGATGCAGTCCAGAAAGACTACTCCCTTTCCCGCTCACTTTGCCTTGATAAGCCGCCTTGACGACTCTCGGATCCACGAGGAGTTTCCGCTCTTTTTCGGAAAGATAATACCGTCCGCTTGGAGGATCCTGAACAAAAACGCTCTCGACATAATCGATCAGCTGATCCCAAACCCGCGTCCAATGATCGTGCGGAGCCCGCCTCCCAAGTTTATCGGTAGAAATAAGTTCACGAAAAAGACGCCAAATGATCTCCCTTTTTTCCGGATCTACTTCCCTATCCATGAGCAGGCGCAAAAACCGGCTCTTGGACATCGTCTTAAGATCTTGCGAACGAAGGATATCCGCCTCAAACTCCGTTTCATTGAAATGTCCAGGCAGAGAACCCCCCTGCCAAGCCCATAAAATATCCATCGCCGCCAAGTCGACTGTATCGCTCTGCGGCAAGCGTTTAAAAAGCAAATCGGAAAAATCAATATCTTTCCAAATATCTTTATCAAATTCGACAGACCGGAACGACTTTAAAAAATCCCAATACGTTTGCTCAAACATAGACCGTCGGAGAGGCTTTAAAAGAGCCTGGATAAAAATTTCATCAAGGTCTTTATTTTTTGAGGCTTTTAAATAATTTTTCACAAGCTCGCGGATCCGGGGATCCCTCCTATAAGGAATCAAAAGCATGGCGAGCGCGGATGTCCTGGCGGGTGGATGTGATGGGTTTTTACTTTGAAGTAAAACGTATTGCTTCGTATAAGCCAACTGTTTATCGGTTAGATATCCTTTCCTTCCGCCCTCAACCTTCGACTTGTCTTTCTTCGCCAATCTCGCCCCCGATTTAAATTCATATCCTTGGATAAACTCCGCTACCATATGCTGACGCTCATAATTTTCCATCGGCTCGGTACTGAGCTTCTTCTCCAACGCGAAAAGCGCATCATTCAATCCCAAAATATCAAACTCTCTGATCTCTCCGTTATGGTCTTTGGAGAGTTTAATCAGAGCTCTCAGCGCCTGCAAAGAACTGGGCCCAGTGAGATCCAGGACTTTCTCAAGAAATTTTGTCCCGCGAATTTCGTCGGAAGCGCTGTCATTTTTTACGAACGGCCGGAGGCTCAGGAGGCCGTTATAAACCTCGATCTTGGCTTCATGAAGCTCAGAGGCCGGCAGAGAAAGTTCGATCTTTTCCAGAAGGCCGGCTGTCAGCCAGTTCGAAAGATCTTCTTTCTCGAGTTCCTGGATGTGCTCAATAAAATAGCGCAGCCCAAAAAGCTTATTGCTGGTCCAATCCTCCCGGCTGTGATAAGCCGCCATGACAACACTTGGATCCAAGAAGATCTCCCGCTCCTTTTCCGAAAGGAAGTACCTTGCAAAATTTAATTTTGGCCCTTGCTTTCCGCCGATACTCATCTCATAATTAAAAACGAAATCAATATATTCCGTTAATTGGCGTAAAACATCCGTCCAATAGCTGTCCGGAATCCGGGTTTTAAGCTGACTATCCGAAACAAGTCCCCGAAAGAGGCTCCAAATGATCTCGCTCTTTCGCTTTTTGTCTCTTGAGGCTGTCACTTTACTCCGTAATAGCCGCAAGAAGCGGCTTTTAGACATGGTTTTGAGATCTTGCCCGCGGATGACGTCAACCTTGGGTTTCACTTCATCAAAAAATTCATCGATTACTCCGGGCCTGTGCTCATCTTTCCAAGCCCAAAGAATGTCCCGCGTGGCCAGATCTACTTTCTCATCCTGCGGTAGATGCCTTATCAGCACATCTATTGCGTTCGTGTTTAAGCTGCGCCAAATATCTCTGGTGAAGTCTAAGGTGCGTGTAATATATCGGATCAAAGTTGCTTCAAATGCTTGGCTTCTTAATTTTTTTGAAAGCGCTTGGATAAATATCTCATCTGTATTTCTATTCTCCGAGGCTTTCAAATAATCTTTCAGGAGTTTACGGATCTCAACATCCCCGCGATACGGAATCAGGAGAATAGCAAGCACGCTATCCCTGTACGACGATTGAGATGGCCTTTTGATCTCATTGAAAAGCGCCGCTTTTACGTAAGCCAACTGATCATCCGTCAGATATCCCCTGTTTTTTCTTCTTTCCTCTTTCCTCTTCCCTCTTCCCTGCCTTTCCGCCAATCTCGCCCCCGCCGCATCCCCCAAATATTTTTTCACAAACTCAGAAGCCCTGACTTCCCTGAGCCTCGGCGACATCGACGGCAAATACTGATGAAACACCGTAAATTGCTCCAAGAGCTCCTGCTCCAGCGACTCGTTCACAAGGCCCGGATGCTGTTCGGCAAAGTCCCTCAGCATCCCCAGGCTCTCCACCGCCTGCCAGCCGGTGAACTCGATGATCTTTTCTAAAAATCGCGTGCCTCTTATTTCAGGATAAGCGGACTCTCCAAAAACATAACGGTCCAAAAATGGCAGCCACTTCAAAATCCTGTCACTTTCCGGGGAGTACCTGCCAAAGACCTGTATCAGAAATTCTTTCCGTAAAAGATAGGAAGGATTTTTACCCGTTATATCCTCGGGCTTAAAAAATTTAAAAACTTCTACTGCTAGCCGCTCCTGGAGCCCTTCGATCAGTATCGGAAACGCTCGTGAGGGCTGCCTGTGAATGACAGAAAGAATGGACCTCATGTTATCTTCCGCGATCATGACCGCTATGTTTCCAAGGCCCAAAAGCTCCATAGAGGAGACCAGATCCAGGACTTGAGAAGCCGCTTTGATATCGATCCCGGCTCCGGCAGCCCGGAATTGCTCGCGAATGAACGCCATTTGTTCCACAAACCCGGATTTTTCAAGCGCCCTTCTTTTGGCCGATAAAAACTGCGTCACCGAATCCGCCCGGCCCGATGCCTTGAGCAGGTTTTCTAAATTAGAAGCAGAGCCCGGCAGGAGAAGTTCGAGCTGCCAGAGGATCGGCACATCATAACTTTCAAAAATGTTTTTCGTGACACGGACTTCGGGCTCATTTTTTTCGTCATAGGCGGGCCACTGCGAGATGAGAGATCGGATATCCGCCACTGATGCTTTGGCGGACTCAAGATCTATTTGAAATGCCTGCCCCTGGGCACGGATCGCTTTTGAAACCGTTTCAAAATACTGGGGCCCCGCGCTGCGGGCGAGCTCCGCGTAGACCGGCCAGACAGAGGGCATTTTTTCGCCCATTTCTCTTTTTAGATGCCAGAGCTGTTCGGCGAGCGCTTTCTTTTCGATCCCCGCTTGAGCCAAAAGGTGCAGATCCAGCCAGCGGCTCTTAAGCTCTTCCGGAGACCAGCCCAAAAAGAAACCGAGCGCGTCGTTCCTGGGATCCTCAGCGCGAAAAGAGGCGCTATGAAGCGCCTCCAGGAAAACGGAGGCATTAGAAGTCACTGCTTCCCGGGCAAGTACCGTGATCTTCTGGTCTCGCTCCGGATCGCCCGTTTTCAGATCACTTAAAGGTTTAGCGGCCTCGACACCAAAATCCAGGACAAGCCTCCGGTAAAAATCAAGATCTCCAAGATCTCTGTATTCACCCGGATTTTTTGTTCCCCACATCAGGGAGACAAAATATCCGATGGACTTGGTCCCTTCGATCCGGGCAATAGCCTCTCCGGCCGTATGACGAACTTCTGGAACAGGATCCAGCAACAACGCTCTTTTTATCGCCGGCAACGTGCCGGGATCATGCGCGTCCACAGCGCTCAGAGCTAATAGGATCTCTTGCCGGTAGGATGCAAACGTCCTTGAATATCTATCCATGATCGAAATCAGGACCGGCGCCGCGGAGGACGCCTTGTCGCCAAATCGCGCCAGGATCTGGGCAAAAGGCTGACGCGCCGGATTGGTCTCATCCGCCAGATGATGGATCAGATGCGGGATCACCTCCGGTCCGATCTTGAACAACGCTTCCGCCGCCTCCGCTGAGGGACCCTTGGAGTCATCGCTGGCGGAAACATTGTCTTTACGCCGCACCAAATTGCACAGCTCCCAAGCAGCCTCGATCGCCTCCGGGCCCAGGAGCCCCAACTTTTGAGCCACTAATTGGCGTATCTCTATTTCCGGATCACTTAAAAGCCCGATCAACCTTTGAATTTCCTCTCCCCTCTTTCCTCTAACCTCTTCCCTGTTTTCAGCCAGTCTCGCCGCGCTATCCGCTTTCTGATTCAGTTCTGTCCAAAATTTTGACGTCAAATCCACCCGATCACCATTTGGGATCTGTTCCGCTCTCGCTAGAATCGTCAGAGCCTCTTTCAAATCTAAAATCGTCTGCTCAGAAAGCAACCTCTTCCCGTTCATCACAAGAAGATAATGTTCATACATAGAGAAAGAGTTGACTTGTCCAAACTGATGCAATTGCGCAATCAACAAAAATACCTCTTTGTCCAAAACGTAAAGAGGGAGTTTTCCTTCGGCGACAGATCCGGCGATCGAAAAAATAATCTGTGTAAGATCAAAGATATAAGTCTGCCCCGTCTTGAGATAAATATCCTCCATAAGGTCTGCTGTAAAAAATTTCTTCAGGATCTCATCCGGAAGCTTTGGATCTATTTCAAAAGCGTCTTCCATGATCCGGACTGTCGTAATAAGATCTTTCTTGGGGCCCGCTTTCATCTTTTTGATCAATTCAAAGATCACGTGCCAATAATATGAAAAAATACCCATGGCAAGAACCACTTTTACTGTTTTTGGATCGCCCTCAAAAACCCTGTAGATCTCCGCTCTTAACAATTTCATATCTGCCCGCATTAGAAGTCCGCCGCCGAGATTCCTATTTTTCTCAAAGTTGTACGCACAGAGTTCAAGCGCAAGTAGGATATATTTGGGATCGATCTTTGATCGGGCCAAAAGTTCCTGCACAAAGATCTGTTGTCCCGTTTTTTCGTAGGTATCACGCTCTATTGGGGTTGCCACGAATTGGCTTAATATTTCTCTGGCCTTAGGCTCGTCATAACGGTCCAGGAGCTTCATCGCCGCCATTTGTTGAATATCATTTGGAAGGTCCGACATATTTCCCCGGCGCATTACCTGATCGGTTGTGCGACCCATATCATATTTCAGATAATGCATGGCCATCGGACCCAACATGCCCGCCGTGGACGGGGTCTGATGAAGTTCAATAGCCAATTCAATATCATTCGGCACGTGAGTTGCCTCTTCATAGTTTTTTATCCAAAGAAGGTGAACCAGCTTCATCCGGTCATCCAGCGCCGTAGGATTCAACCGGTATATTCTCGCCAAAAGATCCGACGGAGAGAAAAGGTTCGCGACCCACGACTGATACTTGATCAAATGCTCCCAGGTCACTTGAGCCGCCACCGGCATCATTGCCGCCTCATCAAATCGCTTGTCCAACAGACGGTCATAAAATCGCGCGGTTTCATCATCCCGGCTTCTTAGTTTTAAAACTGACCGATATTGATTCAGTATCTTGGGTACATCTAATGTTACACCTTGAATAATGTCCCCCATTAGACGCTCTAAAGACTTGTTTTGTGATTCGGAGTGGACCTTCCAATAGGCAAAAGGACCGCCGCTTCTCTCAACAGTCCACACAAAGCGCATAAACTCAACCACATAGATAAAAATCTTTACCGGAAGCAGACGCTGACCCAAACCATCCGGCAACATCGCCCGATAAATTAATTTCAACAGGCCAGCCGTTTCTCGCAAGCTTCGTTTTTCCTCTTTCCTCTCCCCTCTATCCTCTACCCCGCTTTTAGCCAATCTCGCCCCCATTTCACCTTGAGCCTTAGAAAGAAGCTCCGCCATAAATTGCGCGACCCTCTCATATCTCTGCGGTGGTTCGTATTGATCCGCCAATAGCGCTATCGCTTCTTTGAGCTCCATGACGACCCGTTGGGTCAGCTTGTCTTGGCTCTTTAGGGCCCGCACATAATCAAAATAATTTTTAAAAAGATCTCCCACCATGAGATGAGCCCGAGTATTTTTAACGATCAGGTTAATAAGCTCAGTGTCTAGAACATAACTTTCAAGCTTTTCTTTTTTCACATCTTCAGCTACTTGAATGCCTATCAAAAGAAAATCAGCTGCGAAGTTCCCTGATTGTTTTGATATTGTGTCAACAACATCAGGACTCAAAAATGTCAGATCCAGACCTTTCAGTCTGGCATCGACCAATCTCCATCCAAGCTTGATAAGAATGCCGCCGATAAATCCCCTCCGATCCGCCTGGTTCTCACGATTCTTAAGGATCAACTCTGACAGTACAGGGTAGTTTTTATCGTCTACAAATCGAAGCTGTTGGCGGATAAATTCAGGATCTGCGCTAACCCAAGAGGGATCCGTGGACTTCTGAATCATTCCAGCCATTGCGTCACGGTTGTTAAAAATCATCCTCCCTGAATCACCGCGAGCCAAAATACTCGAAGTGGAATTTTGATTGATGTGCATCCGGATGTGAAAATATAGAGTCAACAAAAGCGGCAGATACTGATCGTCCGCCGCCACGAGCCTTATTAAGTGAGAAACAAATCCATTCCTTTCCGCATAGCTTTTCATCTCTGGAAAATAATCTCGCTCAATAAATCGAGCTAGCGCTTCGGCGACTCCCGGCTCCGCGACATGATCCAAAAGCTTGATGGCCGCGGCTTGAGTAACCTCGGTCGAAATTCTCATCGGTTTGGTCCGTCCGATCCCATACCCAGATTTTATTTTCTCAAGTACCTCCAACGCCGCCTCTTTGTCCATTTTTTGGATGAAAAAGTCGACAGTTCGTCCCCCTCCGTCCGTTTTAAACAATTCTTGAGCATATTGCCACGCGCCCGGCACCTGATCGGCGGAATCATAATCTGCCTTGTCGAGAAAATAATAAAACTTTGCCTTGTCGCTGACTTGATCCGGCTGTTTCTTCATCAGGACATCCATTAATCTCCTAGAGACCTTGATCAACTTTTCCGATGAAGAGTTTTCAATCGCTTCGATGAACATCGCGCTTGCCCAACGTCCGGCGTCCTCAAATCGCGTGGCCTGTCCCCACCGGCCTTGATACGCCAAATAATAAAACTGAGCCTCCGCATCCTGCCTGCGTCTCAGGATCTCAGCCGCCGCCATCGATCCGTCCGTGGTCAAAAATAAGACCTTTCCTGATTCCAGTTTTTTCCTGAGAATCTGACTCCTGAACTGTCCGGGTTTTAAATAGACACCCAAAGCGGCCTTTAAAAGCAGAAAAGGCTCTTCTTCGCCGAACAAATTATCCTCGATCATCCAAAACACATCTTTAAGGTCCGCAAATGAGTAAAAATAAAGATGCGTCCAGTACCGCGGCAAATACCTGAAAAATATCCCGATTTTCTGCAGGGTCGACAAGCCTCTAACCTCTTCCCCGCCCTTCGCCAGCCGCGCCCCCTGTCCAAAGTTGTATTCGCTCAGGTACTCCGCAATCCTCTCCTGCCGTCTGGCGTCTTCCCAATGAGCGTCCCGAAGCGTTCCATCTAGAAGAAACAACGCATCATTCAAACCCAGGAGATCATGTTCTGTCATTCCATTCGGCCGCTTGGCTAAGATAGCCTTCAACGCAGTGAACGCCCGCGCAGCAAACGGACCTGTCATTTTCAACACAGTTTCCAAAAAGCGAGTTCCGTGGATCTCCTTTGTCGATGCGTCAGGATTCATATAGCGTCCGAGCTCCCACAACGCAGCGTAAACTCCTTTTTTTGCCTCATCATTCTGAGGACTCGGCAAGGTGGTTTCGATCGCGATTAAAAGTTCCGGTGACAATCGCTCAATCATCATTCTTTGCTCTTGAGTCTGGATGTCCTTTCCGAGAGTTGAGTGAATAAATTTCTCTATTGAATCCAGCGGGTATCCCGAACCATTGTCGGAATGCAAATAAATGCTTTGTAGCACCGCTGAGTTTAACGCCAGAAGAGTTTCCTTTTGGGACAACTCTCTGGTTAGCGCATTATGTGCCGCAAACCGTTCCGAAAAAATAGCAGTAAGATAATGCGTTAGCTGGAGGAGGAGCGCCGCATGATCCGCCGATCCAAATTTATTTTTGATCTTCGGATCCGTGGTGATTTGCTGATACGTGTTCCTGATCCACTTCACATGCCATGGAAGACGCCCGGATGTGATCACAAGCTGTCTGGAAATAATAGAATCAGGCACAGAATCGATACCCGATGACTGAAGAGAATGCCCCAGAATTGCCAACACTTTTGTTTCAAAGGGAACATTAGTTTCTCGATATTCGTAGCCCGCTTTGTACGCGAGAACCCATAGCAGTTCTCTTGCGACTTTATCCAGACCCCGTCGCCGATTCTGATGCGCACGCCACAAATCCAGAGAGATCGGTGCTGCCAGCCGGAACGCACCGCTATTTACAATAAAATGTTCGGCATTATCCATTAGATTTTTAGCCCATTTGGGACCTAGTAGAGTCGAAGCGAAATGCGTATCACTTCCCCACTTAATCAAATGATAACGAAGCGCGTCCGCCACGAAGGTCAAGTGCCGATAGGGAAAAAGAAGGCTTGCCGCCGCCGAAGACTCGTTGGATCTTTTCTCATGATTCCATCCTTGCGTGGGATCTGTAATTTGTTTGATCAAATTCTTTATTGCAAGCTCGTTCAAAAATTCTTTTTTCTCTTTTTCCTCCTCTTCCTTTCGCCCTCCGTCTTCCGTCTTCGGCCTGCTTTTCTTTGCCAACCTCGCCGCACTCACTGCCGCCTTCCAATCCATCCCCGCAATATCCCGAACAAACATATCCCGGTTCCCCAGCGTGTCCGTGGCGATCTGGCGGATCATGAGAGAGCTTACGGCTGAAGGCGCCGGCGCAGACCCGGAGCTTATTCTCTGTCTCAACAAAAGTTCCTCATAACGGCGCGTGTTCGTTTCTTCAAGGATCTGCGGCACGATCGAGATGTAGGAAATATTTTTAGACTTAAGGATCGATTTCAAATTCGGCGCGTGATAACCGCCGGTGATCAGCACGGCTTTCTCTTCAATTTTCAATTTTCCATTTTCCATTTCAAAAAGCATATTCTGTACAAATTTTTTGTCCCTCTCATAGGTGAGCGAATAAAATTCCTCACAGAGCTCCGCGATATCGTTATAACCGGGCTCCAAAAATACCGCCTGCCCGTAGAATTCCTTCAGGTCCATGATCTTGCGGTTCAAAAATCCAGTGATCCTCTTCATGTCGTATTTTGTTTTTTGGCTGCGGTAGGTTTCGAAATCAGCCGGTGTCATTCGCAGGCTCAAAAGATCCCCGAGAGCCCGAATATTTTTATCCGCCTGGACCAGAGCCTCTTCGTCCGGCGTCTGAACAAGAGCTCCAAAAACTTCCTCTTCAAGCGATCTCTGCTCCGCCAGCACGCGGACAGGAGAAAAAGCCTGGGCCTTTTTGAGATAGCGCAGATATTTGAAAAGTTCGGGATACCGCGCCTGAGAGGCTGTTCCGGCAAGCTTTTCTTCCAAGAGACAAAAATAGGCCTGCCGTACACAATTATTTTTACCGGACATTTTTTCAGGGTCCCTTTCCGCGCCGGAAACAGATCCAAGATCTTTCCTATCCGTGGCAGACAGCGCCGCGACAGCTTGAACCTGCTCTTCATTGGCCCGGTTAAAATCAATGCGTCTTTCAAGATCCGACAACTGTTTGGAGTGTTTTAAGTGGGTGTATTTTTCTGTCTTAAGCTTGAGCATTTCTGCCATGCGGTACAAGGCTTCGGTATATTCCGCCGCGGACAATTGGCCCTGCCTGAATTTTTTCGTCTGCTTATCGAGCGATAGGAGAACGGGGTTTTCAATACGCGGTTTTAGGATCTCGATTCCGTGAGCGGCCTTGGCGAGATAATTTTTAAAGCGCTCCCTGTTCTTGGCAACTTGCCGGTAAACGGACAATGCCTTTTCGTAGAGTGCCGGATCTTCCACACCCCAAAGCGTAAGCGGCAGATCGGAGGTCAGGTCGAGATACTCACTGCCCTGCAGCTCGCCTTTCATCAGATAAGACCTGGCGACTGTTTTCCTTTTTTCAGGACTTGCCAACGCCCTCAGGAAAAACAACGAAAGATCGCCTGAACCACCTTCTAAAAAAACAGAAGCTGTCTTTCCCTCCCCCCTCTTCCCCCTATCCTCTTCCCTGAATAAATAGTCAAGGGTCTTCGCCACATTCAATTGCCCAGAAATATTCGTATGAGCATCCTGGATTAGAACAACGGTTTTAGAAATATTCGGCGCACGGTAGGCGTCTTCGATAGAGGCGATAGACTTGGGTAAATTGGGAAGTTCCCGGCGTGCCCAGCTCTTGGCATCGGCGTCAGAATTCCAACGGACTATTTTTATCTCTGATGTGGCAAAGGCAATGTCTTGAATAAAATAGAATATTACTAAGACTAGAGATACAGTTTTCAAAAGCCCTGATTTATTAAAAATAAAAACTCCTGAAAACCTGTTGCTACACGTTTGTTTTTAACGAGTTAGAGGGGATGACAAAGAATATACTGTGGCCACCCCCTGGAAAAAGGATGGGGCTTCTCCCATAATTTCTTCATCGTAATGCCATGCGAGAAGTTTACATCCCGAGGACGTGTAAATCAAGATAGAGGGATTAAATAAATGAGGGTTTGATGGAATATATAAGACTCGATTTGTTTTAGTTAAGCAGTGATTAAATACGTTGGTTTTATCTATTGAAGAGACAACAAGCAATAAGATTTTGAATCTGGCTGGGTTGGGGTCAGGCAAGGCGGCGGCGAGAATTCGTGGGGAGCGCACGAACCCCTGCGCCCCCCACTGTACATCTGAGTTCGATCCACAATATGGTCGGGATGCAGGGATTTGAACCCTGGACCTCCTGGTCCCGAACCAGGCGCGCTAGCCAAGCTGCGCTACATCCCGTAAAATTAATGTCATCTAACCACGCAAAAAAATCTTGAGCTGTTTATTATAGGTGAGAGTCCACGCGATGTAAATGACGCGTTTTGTCTTCCCCGCTGTCCGAGAGCGCTTTGTAGATCATGATCTGAGTCTTGGTCGCCTTCTGGTCCACGATCCACTTGAGAAGGCACAGAGCGCCCAGCACGACCCATTGAACAAAGTATTGCCGGATCACGA
>CAZBIH010000003.1:0-28624 GCA_964492015.1 uncultured Planctomycetia bacterium
ACATCCATCGGCACATCAAATTTGACAGCGCCCTGCATTTCTTTTTTCACCATTAAAATCAATTCTTTCAATTCTTTTTTCGGCGCCTCGAATACCAATTCGTCATGCACCTGCAAAAGCATGCGGGACTCGAATTTTTCTTTTTCGATCCGCGCAGCGATCTCGATCATCGCGATCTTGATGATGTCGCTAGCTGTCCCCTGGATCGGCATATTGATCGCGGTGCGCTCGGCAAAACTTTTCATCCGGGGGTCCCGCGACAAGATCTCAGGGATGTATCTCCGCCTCTTAAAATAAGTCGAAACAAACCCGTCTTTACGCGCCTTTTCCAGCGTGCCATCCAAATAAGCTTTCACGTTCGGATAGCGGTCAAAATAGGCCTTGATGAAATCTTTGGCCGAGTCATTCGTGATCCCCAAGTTCTTGGCCAGGCTGAAAGCGCCCATGCCGTAGAGGATGCCGAAATTCACCGTCTTGGCGGAGCTTCGCATCGAGTCCGTCACGTCTTTCATCGGTGTATTGTAAATGAGCCCCGCCGTGTAGCGGTGGATGTCGGCGCCTTCCTTGAACGCCTTGATCAAATGTTCATCCTGCGAAAGGTGCGCCAAAACGCGCAACTCGATCTGCGAATAATCGGCCGAGACAAGCACTCTGTCTTTGCCTTCGGCAACGAACGCGCGCCGGATCTTACGTCCTTCCTCTGTCCTTATGGGAATATTTTGAAGATTGGGATCACTCGACGACAACCTCCCCGTTGCCGTCACCGTCTGATTGTAAGACGTATGCACCCGGTGATCTCTGGGATTGGCCAGAAGCGGGAGCGCGTCCACATAGGTCGATTTAAGTTTTGAAAGCTCCCTGAATTTTAAGATTTCTTTGGGAAGAGAATGAACTTCGGAGAGTTCCTGCAAAACTTCCACGTCCGTTGACGCGCCTGTCTTAGTCTTTTTTACCACAGGCAGGCCCAACTTTTCAAACAAAATCTCCGCGAGCTGTTTGGGGGAGTTGATGTTGAATTCCCCTCCGGCCTGGCGATGAATGTCCTTGGTCAGCGCGGCCAGGGACTTTTCCATCTCCCGCGAGAACTCCGCCAGAAGCTTGGCGTCGATGGCAATCCCCTGACATTCCATATCCGCGAGCACCCGCACCAGAGGCATCTCGATCTTTTCAAATAATTCCCAGACATCGCGCTCATGAAGCTTCTTTTCGAGGATCCCGGAGATCCGGCGTGTCACATCAGAGTCCTGACAGCCGTAGCGGTAAAGCTTTTCGATCTCTACCTCCGCCATCGAGATCTGATTGCGTCCGGTGCCGATAAGTTCCTTGATCGAAGTGATGCGCGCGCTTAAATGCTCCATCGCGATATCGTCCAGATTGTGATTGGGCTTGCCGGGATTGAGACAATACGACGCGACCATCGTGTCAAAATAAACGCCTTCAAGTTCGATGCCGAAATTCTTCAGGATCATCATTTCGTATTTAATATTTTGGCCGACTTTCTGAATTTTTGGGTCTTCGAACAGTTCTTTCAAAGACAAGAGAGCCTCTCTGGCGGTCATTTCACTCTTGTGCTTGGCGGTGGAACCCAGGTCTGAAAAAAGATCGCCCTTCCCGTGGGCGAATGCCACGTACCAGGCTTCTTTGTCGCGGAATGAGAAAGAGATACCCACAGGCTCGGCCGTCAGAGGATCTACACCTGTTGTTTCAAAATCAAAAGCCCATCGCTTTTCTTTGGTAAGCTTCTTTTTTAGCTCTTCGAAATCTTTTTTCTTCTCGATCAAATGATAATGCAGGGCGGAGTCATCGGCGTGTTTGATCTCCTCGGCCCCGAGATTTTTTAAAAAGTTTCGGAACTCCAGTCGGCGGTAAAGATCTGTCAGTTTTGAAGTGTTTGGTTGAGGACGTTTTAATTTTTCAAGCTCCCACTCCACCGGCACATCATCCACTAGGGTCGCTAATTCCTGTGAAAGATAAGCTTGGTCCTTCCCCGATTCGAGCTTCTGCCGCACGCTGTCGGACTTCACTTTGGAAAGGCCTTTGTAGAGTTTATCGAGCGAACCAAATTCGCCGATCAATTTCTTGGCGGTGACCTCCCCGATACCGTCGACGCCGGGAATGTTGTCGGAAGCATCCCCCATGAGCGCCATGATATCTGTGACACGATTAGGGCCGACGCCAAAGCGCTCTTTCACCGCAGCCTCGTCGTAAATAAAATTGTCCTTCTGTGGATTGAGCACTTTGATCTTTTTGGTGACCAGCTGAAGCATGTCCTTGTCGCCGGTGACAAGATAAGTTTCATGACCCGCTTTTTCAAGCCGCTTGGCGATGGTGGCCAGAATGTCGTCGGCTTCGTAGCCTTCCATTTGAAAAATAGGGATATTCATCGCCTCGATCACTTCCTTGATCACCGGGATCTGCGCCGCCAGGTCGTCCGGCATCGGCGGGCGTTGGATCTTGTAATCCTCATATTTTTTATGGCGGAACGTGGGGCCGCGCATGTCAAACGTGACCGCCACGCCGTCCGGATCGATGTCCTTGAGCACCTTCTCAAGCATCGTGATGAAGCCAAAAACGGCATTGGTCGGCTCGCCTTTGGTCGTGCGAAGATCGCGCACCGCGTAAAATGCGCGGTAACAAAAGGAATTGCCGTCGAGGAGGATAAATTTCATATTTGGTCCGTCATCTCGAGCGAAGCGAGAGATCTCGTTTTTAGAACGAGATTTCTCAGCCTTTGGCTTCGAAATGACATTTTCATTTTATTCATTCAGGATGATATTCCGACTATTCTTTAGGATGCCAGGATAAAGTAGAGGAGCGCCACGATCAAAACTGAGCACAGAATATAAAAATCGTTAAAATACCAGAAGTCCGCCGCTTTTTCTCGGAACGTCGCTTCGCGCACCGTCTCATGGTGAGAAAAATGTTTTTCGGGCACTGGAAAGAGCTCGCGGTGAATGCGCCATTTATTTTTGACGGCTTCGACCTCGAAACGCCTCAGACGCGTAAACGCGCCCGCTACATTGTGCGTGGGAACCTCATGGCGTTTGATAAGCGCCCAGAGCTCTTCTTCGCTGACCTCCATGAGCTCGGCGGCCTCATGGATACTCAAATAATCTTCACTTAAGTATTCGTTGTATTCTTCTTTTTTAATTTCCATGGGTGAACTCCGGATAGGCAGCCAGATCAAGTCCGTCCCGTTGTCCTTCTTTGTACGAAGCGGAGCCGAGGCCGGCGATCATGGCGGCATTGTCCTGGCTTAAAGCCATCGAAGGAAATACGACGCGCACGCCCTCTTTTTTAGCCGCAACAGAAAAAAGTTGTTTCAGGCGGGTATTAGCGCTCACACCGCCGCCGACGATCAGTGTCTTGGCCAAATGAATTCGAGCCGCTTTTAAACTTTTTTTCACCAATGTCTCACAAACCGCTTCCTGAAAACCCGCCGCGATGGCCTTTTTGTCCTTAAGCGTCATGGAATGTTTTTTTGGATGCCTCTCGATGGTGTAGAAAACCGCTGTTTTGATCCCGCTAAAACTAAAGTCCAATGATCCATGGGATAAATAAGGGCGGGTGAAGAAAAACTTCTTTGTGTCCTGGCCCTTCGCAAGACGGTCTATCTCTGGACCCCCAGGATACCCCAACCCCAGCATTTTTGCAACTTTGTCAAAAGCCTCCCCCGCCGCGTCGTCCAGCGTAGTCCCTAGGATCTTGTAACGGCGCGCACTCTGCATCTGGATAAGCATCGTGTGCCCCCCGGAAACCACAAGACCTAAAATAGGGAATTTTAATTTGGGGTCCGTCAAAAATCCGGCGTAAAGATGCGCGATCACGTGATCCACACCCACCAAGGGCTTGTTTAGAGCGAGTGCCAACGCTTTAGCCGCCGAAATACCCACGAGGAGGGACCCCAAAAGCCCGGGCCCTTGAGTCACGGCGACCAAATCGATGTCCCTTGTTTTTAGTTTGGCTTTTTTAAGAGCCTCTTTAATACACGGCAGGACCGTCTCCAAATGGGATCGGGAAGCGATCTCCGGGATCACGCCTCCATAAGGCCGGTGTTGGACAAGGCTTGAGTAAATAATATTCGAAAGAACAGTCCTGCCATTCTTGACGATCGCGACGGATGTCTCGTCGCAGGAGGTTTCGATGCCGAGAGTGATCATGAGACCTTTTTAACCACATCTCGGGCAAAAACGAATTTGACGCCCGCCTGGTCAAATGCGGGGAGCATCTCCTTGATCGCCTGAAGCGTGAATTTACGGTCATGGCCGATCACGATGGCCTCACCGTGGGTCAGGGCGATGCGGATGGCTTTCTCTAGCTGTTTTTTAATCGCCACAACATTGTTCTCATTGTCGATGAATACATCGCGCTCGGCGAAACGGATCTTAGTTTCTCGAGCAACCTGCAACCCCTTCGTCGTCGCGACAACCTGGCTGTCGATAAAAAAAAGTTTTTTAGACTTCAGCCGCGACAGAATGGCCTTCATCACACGCGCGTCGCTAGTGGCCACCGAACCCATGTGGTTGTTGGCGCCTTCCGCGAAAGGAATGGCCGCGATGGCCTCATCCACGATCTTTTTGATCTCGGCTTCTCTCATGGAGGTCATGATCGTATGCGGTTCCAGTGGTTCATACCGGTTAAAAGGCTCCATCGGCAAGTGGAGCATGACGCCCAGGCCGTTTTGATGTGCTTCCTTGGCGATCTGCTTGCTATGCAAAAGACCGGGAATGACGGCAAGCGTCAGAGGACGTCCGATCTCCACGGCTTTTTTCAATAGAGCGTGATTCTTCCCCCAGTCATCCAGAATGATCGCCACCCGCGGTCCAGCTTTAAGGCCCGGCCTAGGTGCCATAACAATGGGGCGCCCCGGCTGGACAAGTTTTGAAAAAAGAGGGATCTCGTACCGGGTCGTCTCGGAAGTCGGGGCTCTTTTGGGGTGAACGCAGGCCCGGACGACAAAAAAACTGACCAGGAGGATGAATAAAACGGAAAAACCGATCTTGAGATGTTTCATATCTCTCGTTTGTCATCTCGAGCGAAGCGAGAGATCTCGCTTAAACGAGATTTCTCGGCCTTTGGCCTCGAAATGACAATTAGATGTTCTTTAATTTTTGAATCACCAATTCCCGAACCATTCCCGGATTGGCCTTGCCTTGGCTTTTTTTCATCACCTGACCGACGAGGAACATCGCGGCGGTCTCTTTGCCGGATTTGAAATCCTCGACGACTTTGGGATTGGCAGCGATCACCTCCGCGATCCAACCGTCCAAAGCACCGGTGTCGGAGACTTGTGCCAGACCCTTTTCTTTCAGGACTGTTTCCGGATCAGAGCCTTTGTCCATGACATCGGGAAATACTTTTTCTTTGGCGGTCTGCAAACTCACCTGCCCCGCCAGCACGAGCTTCACGGTCTTGGCCAGCAGAGCAGCGGTACACTTCGTCGCTGAAAGAGAGACGTTGTTGGCTCCCAGATAAGCGCGCACAGAACCATTGATCCAATTAGCGACATCCTTATGATTCTTTCCTCCAAGGATATCCAGCGTCCCCGCAAAAAGATCAGCATAATCGCTGTCTTCAGTAAGAAGCTTCGCGTCGTAGGGCGTTAAACCATAGAGAGAAATAAAACGCTCTTTTTTCTGCCTCGGAAGCTCCGGCAAAGATCTTCTTTCCTCTTCCACCTGAGCTTTGTCCAGATGAAAAGGCACCAGGTCCGGCTCAGGAAAATAACGGTAATCGTGCGCGTCCTCTTTGGAGCGCATCGGAAAAGTTTTCTCGCGGGTATCGTCCCAGAGGCGGGTCTCCTGCGCGACGATCTCCCCTTTACCGAGCACCTCGGATTGGCGTTTGATCTCATGTTCAATGGCCGCTTTGACGGCTTTAAAAGAATTTAAATTTTTGATCTCGACCCGCTTCCCGAGGGGATCCGCGACGTTTTTGCGGATCGAGACGTTGGCGTCACAGCGCAAATGACCCTTTTCCATGTCGCAATCGGACACGCCGGCTGTTTTTAGGATCGCTTTTAAATTGGTTAAATATTCATACGCCTCTTCAGAACTGTCCAAGCAGGGCTCGGTGACGATCTCCGCCAGAGGCGTACCTGCGCGGTTTAAGTCCACATGGCTTTCCGCGGGTGAATGGTCATGAAGCAGCTTCCCTGCATCTTCTTCCAAATGAAGACGATTCAAAATAATTTTTTTGATGCCGGACTTAAGATCGATCTCCACAAAACCGCCGCGGCCCAACGGATGGTCGTACTGCGAGATCTGATAGCCTTTGGGAAGATCGGGATAAAAATAATTTTTACGGTCAAATTTGACAACATCAGACGGTGTCCCGCCCAGCGCCAGCACCGCGCGAAGACCAAGCGTGAATACTTTGCGGTTCAACACCGGCAAGGATCCTGGAAGACCCAGGCATACGGGGCAAACGTTGCTATTGGGAAGGCTTCCGAACTCCGCGGCGCAGGAACAAAATATTTTGGTCTTGGATTTCAATTGCACGTGTGTCTCAAGACCGATCGTGACAATGTATTCAGCGCTCATCGGACATTCCCCAATTTTAAATGAAAATCAGTCGCCTGCTCGAACGCATAAGCCACTTGATAGAGCGTCTCCTCATCAAAAGGCTTTCCTAAAAATTGAAGTCCCAGAGGAAGATTTTTTTCCGAGGTCAGGCCGCCGGGAATGGAAAGCGCGGGCACTCCGGCCAAATTGGCGGAGATCGTATAAATATCAGACAGGTACATCTCAAGGGGGTTTTTGGACTTTTCGCCCAGCTTGAACGCCGCTCCGGGCGCTGTCGGCGTCAAAAGAACATCGACTTTTTTAAATGCCTGGTCAAAATCTTGCTTAATTTTGGTCCGGACTTTCATTGCTTTTAAATAATACGCATCATAGTAACCGCTGGAAAGGCTGTAAGTCCCAAGGATGATACGCCGTTTGGCTTCCGCGCCAAAACCCGCGCCGCGGGACTTTTCATAGAGGTCTAAAAGATTCGTAGCGGTCATATCGCGAAAACCAAAGCGAACACCATCAAACCTTTCCAGATTGGCACTGGCTTCCGAAGGCGCGACGATGTAATAAACGCTCACGGCATACTGGGTATGCGGCAAGCTCACGGTTTCGACTGAGGCGCCGAGGCTTTCAAGAATTTTTTTGGGGTCCTCCACCAATTTTTTTCTTAATTCAGCGTTGTCAATGCCGTCGACGTACTCTTTTGGAATGCCTATCTTAAGGCCTTTGATGCTTTTGCCGAGCACAACCGTGTAATCCGGCACCGCGATATCCGCAGAAGTGGAGTCTTTGGGATCATGGCCGGCGATCACATTCAGGATCATCGCGGAGTCCCGCACATCCTTGGTGATGGGACCGATCTGGTCGAGGCTCGAGGCAAACGCGACAAGCCCGTAGCGCGAGACACGGCCATACGTCGGCTTCATTCCCACGACACCGCAAAAAGAAGCCGGCTGACGGATAGAACCGCCGGTGTCCGACCCCAGGGCCGCGATCGCCGTGTGATCGGCGACACTCGCCGCCGCGCCGCCCGAAGAACCTCCGGGAACACGCTCAGGGTCGCGCGGATTCCTGGTGGGGCCGTAGGTCGACGTCTCACAGCTCGAGCCGAACGCGAACTCGTCCATGTTGGTACGGCCGTAAACAACGGCGCCTGCATCCAAAAGTTTTTCGATGACAGTAGCGTTGTAGGGAGAGATAAAACCTTTTAAAATTTTAGAAGCGCAGGTGATCTCCTCACGCTCCACGCAAATATTATCCTTCACCGCGATGGGGATCCCCCACAATTTGGAAGATTTATCGGCCTTGCGGTGACGGGGCTGGGCCGTCTCGGGCGCGATGTACGCGTGAATTTGGCGCGAGTCACGGTCTTTAGACTTTACGGCTGTCCCGAGCGAATCCAGCACGTCTTTTTGCGTGCAGGCATTTTTTTGATAAGCTTCGGCGAGCGCATGTGCTGTTTTTTCTACAAGATCCATGGGGGCCTATTTGTCCTCGATGACCTTGGGCACTTCAAAAAAACGGCCGCGGGAGCGCGGAGACTGCTTTAAAAACTCCTCGATCGGCAAAGACGGCTTCACTTCGTCTTCCCGGAACACATTTTTGATATCCAGAGGGTGGCTTGTCGGCTCGACACCGTCGACATTCACTTCCTTGAGCTCATCCACCAACTTCAAAATACCGGCCACCTGAGACTCAAAAACCTTGAGCTCTTCCTCCTTAAAATGAAGCCGCGCCAGGCGGGCGATGTGTTTTAAATTAAGATCGGACATGTTTTTAATTATACCTTAGGCGGCTTTTGGGTGAAGGATTTTTAAAAAACGGGGCGCAACGATCTGGGCCTGCCAGGGCATGATCCCCTCGATCGCCTGCATCCCTTCCAGGTCCTTGGGCATCGTGCGCACGACCGCTTCGAGCAAAGAATTGGTCATGATCACACTGGGCTGGATCTTTAATTCCTGCGACAGCTTCAACCGCTCTTCTTTTAGCCTGCCAAACCGGTCTTCTTCGGAACTGCGCAGACGGCGTGCGCCTGTTTTGTCCGGAGCCGTAAAGGCCATCTCCGGCAGGGATTCAGCATTTTTTAAGACCGCATTGATCTGCTCACGGTACTGCCGGTGCAGATGGCGCGGAGCCTCTTTCCACTCGGTGATGTCCTGCCCATTATTTTTATCCGCCCATTCCGCCATCGCCAGAAGATAATCGGTGTTCAATACCTTGAAGCTCGGGCGGTCCAACCTCTGAGCCTCGGATTCACGCCATTGCCAAAGCCCTTGCAAATAAGTCAGCGCGCGGCCGGAAAGATTTTTAGAACCGCGCAGCTGCCAGCGAAACGAGTCGTCTTTGATCTCACCGGAAGATTCATTTAAATTTTTCAAAAGACGCGCGCAGGTCTGCTCATGCCACGCGAAGCGGCTGAGCTTTTGAAGCTCTTTTTTCATTTGCAGATAAATACGTTCGAGATACAAAGTGTCCCCCGCGGCGTATTCCAAAAGTTCCGGCGTGAGCGGCCGACGGGACCAGTCGGCTTTTTGGCCTGTCTTGGAAATACGGATGCCGCAAATTTTTTCGGTCAGATCTGCCAGTCCAAAACGGTCATACCCGAGGATCTGCGCCGCCAGCATCGTGTCGAACATGACTTTGGGTTCAAACGTCCCTGTCGCTTTTTTAAAAATACGCACGTCAAAATCGGCGCCGTGGAACAGCAAAAATTTGGAGCTCATTATTTTCGCCAGCTCCCTTAAGTCCAGCGGAACCAGAGGATCGATGACAAAATTGCCGCCCTTGACCGTCACCTGCAAGAGGCACATTTTTTCATTGTAATGATGCAAGCTGTCGCCTTCGGTGTCGATGGCCGCCCATGGGCTGGCCGAGATCACGCGGTGCGCCTCGGCTAAGAGCGCGGGTGTATTGATGAAGCGGAAAGAGGGTTTGGAATTAGCCTTCGCTTGAGTCTTTGAGGTGAGGAAATTTTTTATCTTTTTCAGAAAAAGCATAATCGGTGTCCAGTCTGGGCCACGCCACGCAAATCCCCGGGTCATTCCAGAGAATACCGCGTTCGTGGGCCGGTGAGTAAGGTTTAGAAACTTTGTACAACAGTTCCGTGCCGTCTTCCAACGACAAAAATCCGTGGGCCAGCCCCGCCGGAACGTAAAGCATCTTTTTGTTTTCGGCCGTCAAAATTTCACTGACGTAAAAGCCGAAAGTTTTGGATCCGCGGCGGATATCAACCGCCACATCGAACGCGCTGCCCTGGATCACTCTCACCAGTTTCGCCTGCGAAAAAGGTGCAGTTTGATAATGAAGCCCCCTTAAAACGCCTTTGGCGGAACGGCTTTGGTTGTCCTGGACAAAATCGTCCGTGATCCCGTATTTGGCAAACTCTTCCTTCTTGTAACTCTCCAAAAAAAATCCCCGGCCGTCCTTGAAAACGTTGGGCTCAATGAGCCACACGCCTTCAATGGCTGTCGGGATAAATTTCATATTCTAATTCGCCTGGCCCTGCAGAGTGCCGAGGGCGGCTTCGATCTTCTCACAGACAGCGTCGAGAGCTTTTTCGTCCGAACCTTCGGCGCGCAAATGCACGAGCCACCGGCCCTTGGCTTCCAGCGCGTCAAAATCCCCCATCGCCTGGGCCAGCTCCAGCTGGGCGAAGCTGTATTTTTCACCCGGCACCGGCAGATCCTCGGAGTGTTCCGCCGTGATCAAAATAAAGATCCCGTTGTTGGCACCGCCCTTGTGAAGCTGTCCCGTCGAATGAAGATAGCGGGGGCCAAAACCTGTTGTCACGGCCATTTTGGTCGTGGCACGGATCTTTTCGGCCAGCTGGGCCAAGCGGGCTTTGACAGGGGCGCGGTCCGGCAAAAACGCCAAGAGCGCCACATAATTGCCCGTGTCCGCATTTTCCCAAAAAGTCTCAAGCGAGGTCTCGTTTTGGCGGACAGGAATATTTCCCGTCTCTTCAAAATTTTTCAAGATCGCTTTCGCGCTATTTTTGGCCGCCTGCACATCCGGCTGGTCAAACGCGTTGATCTTCAAGAGTGAACACGCCACCGCCGTCGCGAATTCCCAGCGAAAAAATTCGGCACCCAAGTCATAGGCGTCCCTTAATACCAAAATAAGGACCGGGTGGCCGGCCTTGGACAGCGCTTCAAGTTTCGCTTCAAATTCTTCAATGTTCTTCAGGTTGCGCGGTACAAGCGCGACAAAGAACCGGTCTTGGCCGTACGCCTCGGGTGCTTGGAGCTTCTCGCGCACCACAGGAATGACCCCGGCGTCTTCTTTGCCGGTGCTTTCAGCCACCAACTGCTCCGCCCAATCTCCGAAAGATTCCAAATTATCCGGAGTGACCAAAGTTAATTTGTCGCGGCCCTCTTCCGCGAGCACCGCCATAGAAATACCCAGTGCCAATGAAGAATTGTCCTCGTAAGAAACGGCCAGTGAGGAGTCATCCATCATTTTTTCAGCGCCCCGCAGGACCTTGTCAATATCCACGCCGATAAGAACGGCCGGGACCAATCCAAAATAAGTCAGCGCCGAAAACCGGCCGCCCACGTCCTCAGGCGCCAGGAACACACGGCGGAAATTATTTTCTTTGGCCAATTTTTCAAGAGGGCTTCCGGGGTCCGTGATCGCGATGAACCTCTGCCCCGCTTTGTCCGCTTCCAGAGCTTTTACTTTTTCAAAGAAAAATTTATAAAAGGACATAAGCTCAAGGGTGCCACCGGACTTGCTGGAAACAATAAAAACGGTTTTCTGTAAGTCGATCTTTTCTTGAATGTCCCTAACTTTAAGCGGGTCCGTGCTGTCGAGGACCAAAAGTTCCGGATAACCGGGTTTGTTCCCGGAGACGGACTGGAATACTTCCGGCGCGAGGCTTGAGCCGCCCATTCCCAAAAGCACGATGTGGGCCGTGCCTTCCTTGCGGATCTCATCGGCAAATGCCTTGAGAGTTGCGGCGCGGTCCTTCATCGGATGCGCCGCCGTCAGCCATCCCAGGCGTGAGACGATCCCGGCATGATCTTTGGGAGATTTTTTCCAAAGGGTCGCGTCTTTTCCCCACAGACGCTTCACCAGCGACTGCTTTTCGGCTTTTCGGATCCATTCACGGATAGAGGCCTCGTAAGGGCCGGACAAAAAACGGTAAGAAACGCTTGTGATCATTTTATCTTTTTGCTCCGATCCTCTGAATGATCTTACGGTAAGCTTCGCAAAAAATTTCAACGCCTGCTTTTTCAAGATCCTGGGTGACAACAGAAAGATCAACCCCCGCGGCCGAAAGACTTTTTAATACCGCATACGCATCCGCCATATCCGACTCGATCGCCGAGACAGCGATGCCATGATCCAAAAATGCGGTCAATGTCGGAGGCGGCATTGTGTTTACGGTATCCGGGCCGATCAGGCTTTCCACATAAAGTACGTCACTGTAAGCAGGATTTTTGGTGCCGGTGCTGGCCCACAACGGGCGCTGAAGAATGGCGCCCTTGGACTGCAGTTTCTGGAAGCGCGCGCCGCTAAAAACTTTCCGGAATTCTTCATAGGCTAATTTGGAATTGGCGATCGCGGCTTTGCCCATCAATTTTTTAAGCGCTTCTTTTTGGGAAGCGTCCTGGGTTTGTGCGATCTTATTTTCTAAAATTTTGTCGACGGCCGAATCCACACGGCTGACAAAAAAACTCGCCACCGAGGCGATCTCGGAGATCTGAAAATCCAACCCCGCCCGCTTTTGCAAACCCTGGATGTAAGCATTCATGACTTCCCGATAACGCTCCACCGAAAATATGAGCGTCACATTGACGTTGATCCCGTCCGCCAGTGCCGCCTCGATCGCCGGCAGGCTCTCGCACGTCGCGGGGATCTTGATCATCACGTTGGGACGATTCACCAGACGCCAAAGCTCACGCGCCTCGCGAAGCGTAGCATCCCCGTCATAAGCCAAGAGAGGGCTGACTTCCAGAGATACGTAGCCGTCAAGCCCGCGTGTCTCCTGATAGACCGGAAGGAACACACTCGACACTTCGCGGACCGCGTCGATCGCTAAAGTTTTGAAAATTTCCTCATCGTTCTGAATTTTTGCCAATTCCTGAATGCGGCCATCGTACTCCTGCCCCGCAAGCGCTTTCTCAAAGATCGCCGGATTCGTCGTGGCGCCCCGCAGGCCATCTTCTTCGATCATGCGGCGGAATTCCGCCGTCGAAATAAGCCCATCATACCAAAAACTCTGCCCGATCTTCAGTGCCTGTCTTGCGGAATTTTCTGTTTTCATTTCGAGTGGCATTCTTTCTCCCGTAGTTTAAGGAATTGGACACGTACCGCCGCGGCACACACCGGACGGGCCAAAAGCCTCCTCCAGCGCCGTCAGCATCTGCGTAAAATTTGCCGGTGAATCTAAAATTGGCTCATTAAAAGCGTTAAAAACACGGATCGCGGCTTCATTCCAGGAAACTTCCCCGGTGATGCGCCCCAAGCTCAAAAGAACCAAAGCTGCCACTGAATTTCCCGACGGCACCGCCCCATCATACACTTCTTTGGGCCTTGTAATCAATGCTTCCGCGTCATGCGCGGTCAAATAAAAACCGCCTTGCTCCTTGTCCTCAAAGAATTCGCTCATCTGGGAGGCCAATTGCCGCGCTCTTTCAAGCCATTTTTTGTCCGGCGCGGCCTCATCAAGCGCAAGATAAGCCTGCGTCATGAACGCGTAGTCATTGAGATTGCCGTCAATGGCGGCCTCTCCTTCGCGAAAACGGTGCAAAAGCCGGCCTTGGCTGTTTTTTAACTTTTGAAAAATAAATTCCGCGGCGCGTGAAGCCGCATCCCCGTAGCGTTTTTCCCCCAGGACACTCGACGCCAGCGCCAGGCTTTCGATCATGAGCCCGTTCCAATCCGCGAGGATTTTATCGTCGCGGTAAGGCTTGGGACGGCGTGCACGGGCCGTCAAAAGAATTTTACGGGAATCCTCGAGAGACCGCGTGTCCAGCTCCAGGGGCTGGGCCCGGTACAATACGTTCTTGTTTTCAAATTCATGGTGAGGATCCGAAACCGCGTTGCCCGAAGCTTTAATCCCGTAAAAAGAAATAAAAACTGCGGCGCGCTCCGAGCCCAAGAGCTTCTCGATCTCCTCTTTTTTCCAGACAAAAAAAGCGCCTTCTCTTTTTTCTGATGGATCTTCGGGGTCAGCGCTGTCGGCATCCTCCGCTGAATAAAATCCGCCCGCGGGGTCCGTCATTTCCGATAAAACATAATCCAGAGTTTCGCGGGCGATTCGTGCGTACTCAGGATCTTTGGTTTCCCGGTAGGCTTCGAGGTAAGTTTTGGCCAAAAGCGCCTGGTCATACAGCATTTTTTCAAAATGAGGGATGCGCCAGAGATCGTCCGTCGAGTAGCGGTGAAAACCGCCCCCCAATTGGTCATAAATTCCACCGTTCATCATCGTATCCAGCGTGATCTTGACCGCCTCGAGCGCTTGGGAGGATCCGGTCCGTTTCCAATAACGCAAAAGAAACGAAAGCGCGTGACTGCGGGGAAATTTTGGCGCTCCGCCAAAACCGCCGTGCTCATGATCCAGCGCCGCATCAAAATACGCGAAAGCCTTGTCCAAAACGGCAGGGGTAAGCTCTGTTTTTTCTTTGCTCTTGTCTGGAATTTTATTTAAAAATTCTTGAGACGAATCTGCCGCGTGCAGGATCTCATCTTTGCGTGTGCCCCAAGCCTCCGCGATAGACAAGAGAAGGGTTTTGAAGCCAGGTCTCCCGTATCGATCCTCGGGAGGAAAATAAGTCCCACCATAAAAAGGTTTTTTCTCCGGCGTCAAAAACACCGACATCGGCCACCCGCCACTCCCCGTCGAGGTCATCACATACTGCATGTAAACACTGTCAATATCCGGCCGCTCTTCCCTATCCACCTTGATCGCGACAAAACTTTCATTCAAGATCCGCGCGCTCTCGGCGTCTTCAAAGGATTCCCTCTCCATCACATGGCACCAATGACAGGTCGAATACCCGATAGAAAGAAAAACAGGCTTGTTCTCTTTGGATGCCTTCTCAAACGCTTCCGCCGCCCAGGGATACCAATCCACCGGATTATGAGCATGCTGTAAAAGATAAGGGCTTTTCTCCCACGCGAGGCGGTTGGAAAAGGCAGGCAATTCGTTGGAAGAAACATCCTTAAACATCAAAACCACCAATTATGGGGACATCATACTTAATTCTGATTTTGAATTAAGTATGATGTCCCCCAAATATTCAAACAATTATTTTTTAAAAATAAAAGACAAAAAACTAATCGTAAAGGCGCCAACTAATATCACCCACCCTACCGCTTTAATAAAAATCCCGGGAGTTGGGGTTAGAGGTCTTAGTTTCATAAGACCTGTCATTTCTCCAAAATCATCACCAAACCAAATCAAGGCAATGCAAAATGATGCAAAGAAGAACGCATAAATCAAATCATCATAACCATCAGCAAAAAATGCAACAAGCACACAACCTATACCAGTGATTAAGGAAACAACTCGTTCTTTATCCCAATCCATTGATTGTTTTTGAAACTCCTCTGTCAGTTGATTTCAGGGACATCATACTTAATTCACCAAAGAAACACCACTCGGCCCCGGCTTCTTTTTTCTTAGCATACGCCCTAAAGAATTCTCAAGGCAAGCAATAAAAGAATCATCACCCATAGGCCGGCCGGTTTTTAAATGACGTTCTAATTCAAGGCCCTCCGCTTCATCCCACAGCTTGAGATATTCAGACCAATTTTTTATCTCATCCAAAAGAAAGAATTTGGAAAGAACTGCATCGGCAGTTCTATAAACATGCGCTTTGGCGCTTGACCACGGATAATCCTCCGCCTTGGCCACCATCTGAGCTTTGAGAGGATTCTGTTCAACATACCGAACAGCCGCGTAAAGATGCTTTTCATTTAAAACATAACTCATAAATCTCCCCTGCCAAAGATAGCCGCTCCACCCCTCCCGTAGGTGTACGCGGCAAGTATAGCGCCGATGCGTCTCGCCAAACATGCGGGACAGCCCCTCCTTTGATTCCGGAACCACGACCAAGTGCACATGGTTTTCCATCAGACAGTAAGCCCAAATAGAAACGTTAAACCGAAGCGACTGCTCTCTCAAAATACGAAGATATTCGATACGATCCTGCTCCGTAAAAAATACCTTCTGCCGTCTATTCCCCCTCTGAACAATATGATGAGGCAGCCCCGGGGCCACCACACGAGCGATTCTTGCCATAACTCCTCCTGTGTCTTCTACTCTACTTGACGACAGGGGGGTCGTTTTTCGTCGGTAAAATTAATTACATTTTTCTAACTATTAACAGTTTTTGAGGTATTGGGTGATATAGATAAGGGGACATCATACTTAATTCAGTAATTAAGTATGATGTCCCCTTATCTCCGTAGCTGCTGAAGCTCTTACCCGTGAATTTTTTTGATCTTGAGCAGATCCGCCAGCATCCGCCGGGAATCGCGGAAAGGGCTGACGCTGCTGGATTCGCCTTGGCGCCACATCACGGGAACCTCGCTGATCTTGTAGCCTTTTTTGCGGGCCAGGTACAGAGCTTCGACGTCGAAGCTGAAGCCGTCGAGTTTTTGGGCGGAGAAAATATCCATCGCGGCGCGGCGGCTGAAGCATTTGAAACCGCATTGGGTATCGTAAATGCCCGGCAGCACTAAAGCCCGCACAAAAAAATTAAAAATTCGGCCTGAGACCGCCCGTTTTAAGCTCTGTTGCACATCGCAATTTTTCGACCGGATCGCTCGTGAACCGATAGCGACGTCCACGTTGTATTCCATCGTACGAATAAGCTTATCCACTTCCTTGATCGGCGAGGAAAGGTCCGCGTCCGTCAAAAGAACATATTGCCCGGTAGATGCCAGCATGCCCTCCCGAACAGCGGCGCCCTTCCCTTGATTTTTATCGTAGGAAATAAGTTTTATGTGGCTCCTACCGGAAGTGCGGATAAAATCTTCGACAAGCTGGCGGGTTTTATCAGTAGAGCCGTCGTTGACGACAAGGATCTCCCAGGCTTGTTGCTTGATCTGACGATAAGCATCGATACGGCGAATGGCTTCAAGCACCGTCCGCTCTTCATTGTAAACAGGGATAACGACAGATAAATAAATGGAAAATTGAGAATTGAAAATTGAAGAAGGCCCCTGAAGCGTCATTATTCTAAATTTTCCATTTTCAATTTTCTATTTTTTCAGGATCTCTTCTTTGAAATATTGGATCGTATGTGCAAGCCCTTCTTCCAGCGGCACCAGAGGCTCCCAATCCAGTATTTTCTTGGCCAGAGCGATGTCGGGACAGCGCTGTTTGGGGTCATCCGCCGGCAGAGGGTGATAAATGATCTTGCTCTTGGAACCGGTCATCTCGAGGATCAGCTTGGCAAGCTTCATCACGGACATTTCGTTAGGATTGCCCAGATTGACCGGGGTGTGAAAATCAGAAAAAAGAAGCTCGTGGATCCCCCGCACCAGATCGTCGACATAACAATAACTGCGAGTCTGCTGTCCCTTCCCATAAACGGTCAGCGGCTTGCCCAACAAGCCTTGAGTGATGAAATTGGGGATCACACGCCCATCTTCCAAGCGCATGCGCTTGCCATAAGTATTGAAAATACGGACCATCTTGGTATCCAGCCGGTAACTCCGGTGATAAGCCATGATGAGCGCCTCTGAAAAACGTTTGGCCTCGTCATAGACACTGCGAGGCCCCACCGAATTGACATGGCCCCAATAAGATTCTTTTTGCGGGCTCATTTCCGGATCGCCGTAAACCTCGCTGGTGGAGGCGTGTAAAAACACGGACTTTTTGGTCCGCACCAACTCCAGAAGGTTGCGTGTCCCCAAAGAGCCAACGTCGAGCGTTTCAATAGGATATTTCAAATAATCCGGCGGGCTCGCAGGAGATGCAAAACTCAAGACAACGTCGACAGGGCCGGTAACAACAAATGGCTTTGAAATATCTTTTTTTAGAAATAAGAATTTTTTTAGGGGTGTCAGGTGACGAATATTTTTTGTATCTCCGGTGATCAAATTATCGACTGCGAGGACCCGGTAATCCTTTTTAATAAAAAAATCACAAAGATGAGAGCCGACAAATCCCGCCCCGCCGGCAACCAAAACTGTTCTATTTTTTTTCATTTTTTATTTTTTCTCTCCAAAAGTTAAGGATATCCGCTAAAGAATTCTCCAAGGGGATCTGTGCCTTCCACCCCGTTGCCAAAGCCAGCTTCCGCGAGTCTCCCACAAGACGCGGAAGATCATTGGCACGCAGCCGTGAGCGGTCCCGGCGAATACTGATCCTCGCCCGGCTTAAGCGCAGATAAATATTTAAAATTTGCCGAGCCGTATAACCCTTGCCCGAGGCAATATTGTACACCTCTCCGGGCTTGCCTTTCTCCAGGACAAGCCAATACGCGCGCACAACATCGCGCACATCCGTGTAATCCCGCACCGTCTCCAGATTTCCTACGAAGATCTCCGATCTTTGGCGTCCCGCCTCGATCAGCGCGATCTGCCGCGCGAAGCTTGACGTCACAAATTCCGCCGTTTGCCGCGGGCCAATATGGTTGAATGCGCGCGTGCGGATGATCCTCATGCCAAAATGGCCGCTATACTGGCACGCTAAAAAACCCTGCGCGGCTTTGGAGATAGCATAAGGGCTTAGAGGGTTCACCGGAACCGATTCATTGATCCGCCCAAGCTTTTTTGGCGGAACGCCGTATTCATGCGCTGAACCCGCGATCTGGATCCGCGCTTTGGGGCACATTTTACGCGCAGCCTCGAACAAATGCAGTGTTCCGATAAGGTTTTGTTCAAATGTCTCTTTGGGGTCTTCCCATGAAAGGCTCACGGAAGACTGAGCGGCAAGATGAAAAATACGGTCAGGCTTTATTTGTCCAACAAGCGCTTCGAGCTTCCGGCTGTCCCGCATGTCGCAGGCATAAACTCTTTTTTGAGAATGGCCGGGCCGGCGCGCCAAGCCGTAAACCTGCACGCTTTTTTTTACCGATAAAAAGTCGGCCAAATGTCTTCCGGCAAACCCCGTGATCCCTGTGATCAGTACGCGCATGGACTCATTTTAACAGATATTCCTTTAAACTTTCCTGCCACGGCCTGAATTTCATACGAAAGGCTTTTTCAAAACGCCGGTTGGATAGGACGGCATAGGCCGGCCGTACAGCCAGGCGCCCCTGAATACTCGCCGGATCCGTCTTCTGCACCCGCACGATGTCCCTCTTAAGGATCTGGCGGATCTTTAGGGCCATCTCATAGCGTGTCGTACTGCCGCCGTTGCAAACGTGATAAATTTTGTAGCCTGCTTTTTTGGCTTTTGGGGACAAAAGGTGTGTCGCGATCTTCTGCAATGCCAGCGACAGGTCCGTCACCGATGTCGGCGCATCCACCTGATCCGCGAGAACGGACACACTCTCCTGGGTTTTGAGACGCTCCGTCATGACGTTGACAAAATTCGCCGGATTTCCGGGCCCGAAAAGCCAGCTGGTACGGACGACCACCGACGCGCTTTTGCACCGCGCAGCATAATATTCTCCTTCCAGTTTGGTCAGGCCGTAAACACATCGCGGGCCCGTAGGGGCTGTTTCCGTATAAGGCGTTTTTTGATCATAACCGTCGAACACATAATCCGTGCTGATATGAACAAGCGGCACCGCCACGCGGCCGCAAAGAGACGCCAGATATTTGACCGCAAGCGCGTTGGACTCATGCGCCCGCTTCGGGTCGCGCTCGCAACCGTCCACATCGGAGTAAGCAGCGGTATTGATGACAAGATCGGGCTGATGCTTCCGAAAAACGGCGGAAATCTCGGCTTCTTGCGAAAGTTCGCAAGCGATAGAACCGTCGCGGCCGGACCGGGAAACGCCCACGACGTCCTGTTTTAAAGAAAGAAGACCGCAGAGCTCGCGCCCGAGCATCCCCGTAGATCCGGTCACAAGGATTTTTTGGCGGGAAGGCATCGACTTAAGACTTGTAAGCTTTTTGGTAGTAGTTTTTAAATTCCGGACTTTTATCGCGGATCGCACGCCACCAAACCTCGTTCTCGCAATACCAGCGGATCGTGGAAGCAAAAGCCTCATTAAAAGCGAACTTCTCCTCCCATCCAAGTTTTCTTAATTTGGAAGAATCGATCGCGTAGCGCCGGTCATGCCCCAGGCGGTCCTTGACGCGCTCGATCATCGATTCTGATTTTCCCAATGCTTTTAAGAGCCTGCGGGTCAGATCAATGTTGGTCAGATAATTTTTGGAGGAAATATTATAAGCTTCCCCTTTTTTCCCTTTTTTAAAAGCCGTAAGGATCCCCCGGCAATGGTCCGCGACATAGATCCAATTACGGATCTGAAGGCCGTCGCCGTAAAGCGGCAGTTTCTTTCCCGAAAGAGCGTTGGAGACAAAAAGAGGGATGACTTTTTCGGGATATTGATAAGGGCCGTAAGTATTGGCTCCGCGGGTGACGATCACGTCCATCCCGTGAGTACCGACATACGAAAGTGCTAACTGATCGCCGGCGGTCTTGGCCACCGAATAAGGGCTGGAAGGGTTGGTTGGATCGTTTTCTTTGAAAAATCCTTTGTCACGGCTGCCGTAGACTTCATCTGTGCTCACGTAGAGAAAACGCCCCACTCCTTTTTTGCGGGCTTCTTCCAGAAGAACGTAAGTGCCGTAAAGATTAGTGTCAAAAAAAGATTTGCCGTCCAGAAGTGAGCGGTCCACATGGGTCTCGGCCGCCAGATGGATCACACCGGAGCAACCCTCGAGAGAGAGCGCCACCGCTTTCGCGTCGCAGACGTCTCCCTGAATAAAAGTGTGGCGAGGCTCTTTGCGGACTTCTTCGAGACGGGAAACATCACCGCTGTAGGTCAGTTTATCCAGATTGACGATCGAAATAGTTTTGTCGGAACGAAGCCAATCCTTGATGAGGTAAGAGCCGATGAATCCTGCCCCTCCGGTGACCAAAAACTTTTTTTTAGCGGGAGCCGCCATTTTTCTTTTCCTTTTTTCTTTCCAGAAATGCTTTCTTGGCCACCAGGTGATTGGCTTGCAGAAGAGAATCGAAGGTCCCGCTGTCCGTCCACCAGCCGTCCAAAATGTCATATTCCAGCTCGCCGCGGCGGATGTAAGCGTTGTTCACGTCCGTGATCTCAAGCTCTCCCCGTCCCGACGGCTTCAAGGTTTTGATAATGTCAAAAACGCTTTCGTCGTACATGTAAATGCCCGCCACCGCCAGGTTGGACTTGGGGCTTTTGGGCTTTTCCTCGATACTTGAAATTTTATCCCCTTTAAGAGTGGCGACGCCAAAGCGGCCGGGGTCATGCACCTCTTTCAATAGAACACGCGCACCTTTTTTCTGTTTGTGAAAATTGGCCACGTAAGGCCTGATGCCGTTCTCAAGGATATTGTCCCCGAGAATGACGACCATGCGTGCGCCTTGAGAAAAATACTGGGTCAGCGACAGTGCCTGAGCGATCCCGCCCTCCCCCTCCTGATACGTGTAATTGATATGAGAGAGACCGAACTGCTGGCCATTACCCAAAAGCCTTAAGAAATCCCCGGCGTGATTCCCACCGGTGACAATGGAAATATCGTGGATCCCGGCATCCACCAAATAGGAGATCGGGTAATAGATCATCGGTTTGTCGTAAATGGGCAATAAATGTTTGTTGGTGATCTTGGTGAGGGGAAAAAGCCGCGTTCCCAGGCCGCCCGCCAGAATAATGCCTTTTAAGTCTCCCATTATTTCTCCTTGCCGGGGCGGCCGATGGAGAAATACCGGAAACCCAGCGTCTTCATGGTGTCAGGGTCATAAATATTTCGGCCGTCAACAAGGACCGGCTGCGCGAGAAGTTTTTTGACTTTTTTTAAGTCGATCTCTTTGAATTCATCCCACTCCGTGAGAATGACCGCACAATCACTGCCTTTGCAAGCGGTGTAGCTGTCCTTACAAAAAGTGACATTTTTAAATAGCTTCTTGGCGTTTCCGAGGGCATGCGGATCATAAGCGCGGATCTTGGCGCCCATCGCCTGGAGGTCCGCAATAATGTCCAGGCTCGGGGCAAAACGCATATCGTCGGTGTTGGGTTTAAAAGCAAGCCCGAGGATCGCGATCGTTTTTGAATTCAAGTTCCAGAGCGCATATTCAATTTTTTTGACAAAAAATTTCTTTTGATCTTCGTTGATCTTATCTACCTCTTTTAGAAGCTGGAAATCATACCCGAGTTTTTCTGAAATACGGATAAACGCCGCCAGATCTTTGGGGAAACAAAAACCTCCGAAACCTAAGCCGGCATTCAAGAAATTTCTCCCGATGCGCCGGTCAAGACCCATCCCGGTAGCGACCTGTTCCACATCGGCGCCAGCCAGCTCACACACGCGGCTAATGGCATTGATAAAAGAAATTTTCATCGCCAGAAAAGAGTTGGAGGCGTGTTTGATGATTTCAGCGCTCTTAAGATCAGTAAATACCATCGTCGTCTTAAGAGGCTTGTAAAGTTCAGTCAAAAGCTTCTGAGCTCTTTTAGAATCCACGCCCAGCACCACGCGGTCCGGATTCATAAAATCTTTCACGGCCGTGCCTTCACGCAAAAATTCAGGATTGGAAGCCACATCAAACGGCACCCCTTTTTTGCTGTACCGGGCGACCGTATCTCGTATCCATGCACCGGTCTGCACCGGCACCGTGCTTTTTTCGACGATCAATTTGTAAGTCGTCATTTCCTGCGCAATGGTACGTGCGACATTTTCAACAAACGAGAGGTCTGCTTCACCGTTGGCCTTTGGAGGAGTGCCCACCGCAATAAAGATCATATCGGACTTACGCACAGCCGCTTTAAGATCAACCGCAAAAGAAAGCGTCTTCTTTTTTAAATTAGCGCGTACCAGTTCTTCAAGGCCCGGCTCGTAGATCGGCATCCTGCCTTTTTTGAGTGCCGCGATCTTCTTGGCATCAATGTCCACGCAGACAACTCGGTTGCCGAGGCTGGCAAAACAGGTCCCCGTGACAAGTCCGACATATCCGGCACCCACAACCGCTATCTTCATCGCTTAATACCCCCGGCTACCCTGTTGAGCGCGCGGATGATCGTAAGACTGGCGGAAGCTGAAAGGCAGAGCAGGAAACGCCTTGAGCCGGATCGCAAAGTAGAAGGTGTCTCCCTCCGCATGATTGTAGGTAAAATCCGTAATGATACAGCTCCAATATTTGGAAACAGTGGCTTCAAACTCCTTGGACTCTCGCTCTTGAAATTCAAACCGCTCATACACCTTGAACTCCCAGTCCCGGATCTTCAGCGCCAGGTCCGCCGTCGTCTGACTGCTGTCATCGAGCACATACCGCTGGCCCACCGATGCTGTCCACGGGCCGCGGGTGAAATAAACATCAAAGTTGGCCGTGTCCACTTTACCCAGATGCGTGTCCAGAGTCGCTTCCGTGTTCATCCCCAACCATGTGTAGGGACGAAATTCCGTCCTCAAACCGACATTCTCCAGGCGGCTGTTGAGTGTGTTGTAATCCACAAAAGGCTCAATGCGCGCGATCTCGCGGGAATACAGCGAGCTGTCAGCACCGTGCTGTTTGGTTTGAAAATTATTCTCAAAACCAAAACGGAAAAAATTCTGTTTGTCCAAAAGATCGATATCGTCAAATGTCTGAAGCCGCTTATAAAAAAGGGTCGGTGTAGGGCGATAATTGTAGCTTAAGGTCGGCTGAAAAATATGACGGATCTGGTTGTAATCCAAGCCCCAGGCGTTGATGAACACGTCGTACGTTTTATAAAAACGAGTGCTGATATCCAACCCCGGATCCACGATACTGCGCACGTGAGAGGCGTCCCCGTCTCGGCCCCTCGAAAAAAATGTCTCCCTCGCCCCGATCCGCGGAGTGACTGAAAGGTTGCCGATATGCCCGGCGTATGAAAGCGTGTGGTTGAGATCAAAACGGGTCACATCCAGCTCATCGCTACGCCGCGAAAACTCTTTTTGCAGCTGGCTAAATTGCACTTCCTGTCTGAGGTAAAAAGGCGTCTCGGCAAATGCGCGGTTGTGCGTGTCAAAACGGATCTCGGGGTCGCGATTCACCGAGGAAACAAAATCATCGATCCGGTGACGCTCAAGAACGCTAAAGGTGTATTCCGGCTTCGCGGTGATGATCGAAACATAATTATCCGGCGCAACATTCCCCTTATACTCCTGGGTGTAAAAAAAATCTTTGATCACTTGGTCATCGCTGAGCTTGTTGATCTCCAGTGTGAGCGTTGTATCTTGAGCGATCTTGGACTGATGGCGCCACTGCCCCCGGTAACGGTCCTGCGTCGCGTTCTCAGGAAACTCATCATCATTGGCATAATAGCCGCGGATCACGCCATGGCCTATTTTGTCCCCATGGTAAAAGGTGTCAATGCCCTCGCCAAAACCTCTTTTCTCCCGATAATCCACCAAGACCGCGCCCTTCACTGTAAAATCCTTGCGATTGATGAGGTTGTAGCGCCACTTGGACAAAAGAAAAGCGCCCCACTCTTTGCTTTTTCCGGGGACCAGCTCCACCGGCAAGCGGCTGAAATCAAGCATCGGTTGGACGTAATAAGGAATGAACAGCACCGGCACGCCCTTGATATACATCAGCGCATTGCGGATCACGATCTTGTCTTCAGGAAAAATATCGATCTGGCGGGCCTGAATTTTATAGAACGGACTATCGCCGCAGCAAGTGGTCACATAACTGTCCACCGCCGTGAATTGCTTATCAGAGACTTTTTCAATGCGCCTGGCTTTGGCGTAATACTCCGGATTCTCGGGTGCGGCGGCAGCCACTTCCGCGGGAACCGCTTCCGTGGGCTTGGACACAGGAATGATCGCATCCATCTTGTCAACATAGCCTATCTTGCGCTCATAATCGTACTCGGCATGCTGCCCCTTGAACACACTGCCTTTTTGGGTCAGGGTGACATTGCCTTCAGCAACCGCTTTTTTGGTGTCCATATAGACCGTGATCTTATCTGCCTCAAGCTTGGACCCGTCATGATCGATCACCACATGCCCTGTCCCGATCGTTTTTTTCTCCTCTTGAAAATACTCTACGGTATCCCCCTTGATCTGTATCGGGCTGGAAACGGAAGCTGAGGAAGAAGTGACGTCTTGGGCATAAGATAAAGTCGTGAGGGTAAAAGAAGCAACAAGGGGAAGAATAAAAAAGGAAATAGATTTTTTAAGCAAAAACGCCATCCGTCAACCGATCTCCAACATTAGGAGGTGCATTGGGTTAAGGCAAGTGCGGCGGCACCAATAAGCCCCGCGTCAGCACTCAAACGAGCCGGCAATACTTTAGCAGAACGCGCCGCGATGGGGAAAGCTTTTTTAGCGATCGTGCGCCGCACCGGGCCCAAGATCATCTCACCCCCCAAAGCGATCCCGCCTCCGATAACAACCCTGTCCGGATTCAAAATATCGACAAGCCCGGAGAGGGCCGTCCCTAAGTGAGCGCCTGTCTCTTCCCACATTTTTTTTGAAAAAGTGTCTCGGGCCCGCGCCGCGTCCTGTACAAGTTTAGGCGTCAACTCCCTGCCCTGGCGTATCCATTTTGTCAAAATGCTTTTAGCGCCGGCGTCCAGCCGCTTTTTAACCTCACGGACAAAATAACCGTTGCCGACATACGCCTCGATGCAACCCCGATTGCCGCAAGCGCAAAGAGGCCCTTCCTCATTGATCTTCAAATGCCCGATCTCCGCCGCCGAGAAACTCGAACCGTGAAAAAGTTTTCCGTCCAGAACGATCCCGCCCCCAACCCCTGTCCCCAGGGTCAGGGCGATCATATTTTTCGAGCCACGGCCGGCGCCGAATACATACTCCCCGAACGCCATCGCATTGGCATCGTTGTCCACGCACACGTTTAACTTTAATTTTTTTTCGAGGATCTTTTTAAGCGGGGTTTTTTTCCAGCCGGGGATGTTGGGGAAAAAATAAACAAAACCCCTTTCGACATCAATGGGCCCCGGGGCACCGATCCCGACGCCGGTGAGTTTGAAATGAAGGCCTCGGGCCTTGGATGCCAGCGACAAAACATGGGAAGAGATCGCATTTAAAAGGGCCTGCCGGCCGGGGGACTCTTTTGTGGGAAAATGATCGCGCAAAATGATGTTGCCGCGATCGTCCACGAGACCCAACTTGACATTCGTTCCCCCGATATCCACCCCGATCGCCGCTTTTTTCACCCCACCACCTCTTTCAAGGTTAATGAAGTTAACGCGATATTTTGAATCCAAACAAGAAATTGCATGAAAGGTGGTGGGGTCATGCGGGTGATTATATCATATTTGTTAGGAGGCTTTGGGAAGGTTGTAGAGACACACGCGATTGCGGCCCTGGCGTTTGGCTTGATAGAGCGCCGAGTCCGCTGACTCCAGGATCAGAGGCGCATCCGTCGCGTCATAATAGGCATAGGTCGAACACCCGATACTCACCGTGACCTTCAGCTTTTCGTCATACGCTTTGAACGCCTTTTCTTCAACGGAGCGGCGGATACGGTCGGCCACCATGAGCGCCAAGTTCTCATCGGTCTCGATGAGAAGCACCCCAAATTCCTCCCCGCCGTAGCGGCCCACCAGATCGACTTCGCGTACACTGCTTTTGATCGTCTCAGCCACCTGCTTCAAGACCGCGTCACCCACTAAATGGCCGTAGTTGTCGTTGAAGCGCTTGAAATAATCGATGTCGATCATGAGGAATGAAAGTTTGTACCCAAAACGCTTCGAACGGTCCAGTTCGCCTATCAGCCTGTCCAACAGATGGCGCCGTACATACATTCCGGTGAGGCCATCGGTGATCGCCAGTGTTTCAACACGCTCGTAAAGCCGCACTCGCTCCATCTCCGACACAAAACGTTCGATCAAAATACGCAGGAGCCTCTGCGCGTCGATGCGCAAACCGGTCAGCATGACAATGCCGAATATTTTTTTATGCACCAGCATCGGATACGCGGCCACCGCCTTGTCCTGCATCCGCTGTGCCTGGAATATTTCCTTTAGATCTTCCGGCTGGATAGGCCTTTGTGTTTTAAAAATATGATTAAAAATTTTAGTGTCTCCTGGAAAAAGGGTCCCCCGGATCTTTTCGCGGTTCTTGAGGATCTGTTTGCGGTCGAAAAGCCCCCTAAAATCGGACGAAGTCAATTCGTAGACCTCTTCCGAAAGGATCATCCCCTGGTTTTCTTCGTCAAACAGCACCAATTTTATCGTTTGGAATTCAAAATACTCCGCCAGCGCCTCGCCAAAGATCAAGAATGCCTCCATCGGGTCCAGACTGCGCGACATTTCCTTGATCTTGTCGTAAAGGCCCGAAATTTCAGCCGCGCGCTTCTCCAACACCTCGGCCTCCAGAGAGCGGTCGGATAGGATCTGCTGGACGCGCCCAAATTCACGCGACGCTAGGTCGATCTCCTCCTCCACGATCACGGTACGCGCGAACACCCACTGCCGGAATTGATAAGCGCCGTAAAATACAAGCACCGAAGACAGCACATAAGTCATCCACGCAAAAGGATCGATCGGCGTCTTCGCGGCGAGGTAGGCTGCCAGCGCAAAGATCGAGGCGAAAACAATGCGCCTATCCTTCGGGGAACCGACAAAGTGCACCAGGAACAGGATCGAGAACCAAAGCGCGTTGAGGACTAAATATTTCCACATATGCGGTTCCTTCCCTGCCTTTTAGCTTCATACAGATTCTCATCGGCGGCGCGGATGATCTCATCGCGCGTGAAACCGGCCTCCGGAAAAGTCACGACCCCAAAAGACGCGGTCACACGGCTTTCAGTGCGGCGCAGGTAGAACCGGTTCTCCTCGATCGCCGTGCGCATCTTCTCCGCGACAGCCATCGCCTCGGCCTTGCCTTTGTTCGGAAGCAGTACCACAAATTCTTCCCCTCCGTAGCGTGCGATCAGATCCACGGGGCTCGTAGAATTTTGCAACACTGCCGAAATATTTTTTAAGACCATATCCCCCGCCGAGTGGCCATACTCATCGTTGTACGTTTTAAAGAGATCTATATCCAGAAGAATGATAGAAAAATTCTTATGATTCATCTGTGCGCGCAAGATCTCTTCTTCGAGACGATTTTGAAAAAAACGATAAAGATACAGCCCTGTCAGGCTGTCGTGGACAGCCAACTCCTCCATTTTCTGATGGAGAATACGATTTCTTAAAATACCGGCACCCAGGTCCGAAATAATATCCAGAAAGCGCAGATCATCGGAACTAAACCCTCCCGGATCGCGCGAGCTGATCCGCAACACTCCCAGCACCTTGTTCTCCGACATGAGAGGGCTTGCCGCCAAAGATCTCAAGCTATCCTCCTGGGCCCCTTTTTCAAGGCCAAAACGAAAATCAGTCTTGGAATCCTCCACCATGACCGCGCGCGACCGGCGTAAAACCCACTGATCAAAAATACTTCCGTGTTTTTCTTTGACTGCCGCGGCGTCTTTGCGCTTGCAAGCTGCCAACCCCAACTGTTCGCGAGTTTCATCCACCAGGTACAAAACACATTCTTCGGCATTTCCGAAATTTGCCAGTGTATCACCCACGATCCTATCGGCAACATCCTGAACGTCCATGTTATCTTTAAGCACATCGGAAAAACGATGCAGATCGATGAAACGCTCGATCTTATTCTCAAGCGCTATTTTCAATCCCTCTTTTTTCATCGTATCTTTACGGGCTAAGAGCATATCCTCCAATAATTTTTCATGGACCAAGCGGCGATTGTTCAGTTTTTTTTGGACTTCATAAAGAAATGAAACAATAAGGATAAAAAGAAGGCCATAAAAAAATATTTGAAGAAAATAGGCAGGTTCTTTTGTGGCAAGGCAAAGATAAAACACGGTGATCGCCGCCAATAGGCTCAACACCGCGGCCGCGACAGGCCCTGAAAAAGCCCAGACAAAAACAAGGATCAGATAAGAAATAAAAAATTGAGGCGAGATCAACTGTTCGGCGAGAGAAAGATCTGCCTTGAGAATATTAAAAGTGAAAAAAACCAGGCAGACCCATACCGCGAAAGAAAAGATAGGGATCAAAAATGGCGGCAGA
>CAZBIH010000003.1:28724-30596 GCA_964492015.1 uncultured Planctomycetia bacterium
CGCGCGATAAATGAATTCTGCCCGCAGCGCAGATACAAATACGCTTCGGCCCCCATCGGTTCCACCACTTCGCAGGTCGCGCGGACCGTGTTCTCAGGCGACGCCTCGGTCGCGAAAAGCTTGTCGTAAATATCCTCGGAGCGGATACCAAAGACGATCTCTTTACTCTCGTAATCCTTGACCTTTTCAACCGCTCTGTCGGCGACACGCACGCGGAAAGGCCCGTTCTGGAAATAATAAGCTCCGTCCAGTTTCACAATGTAGCCTGTGAGAAAATTCATCGGAGGGCTTCCGATGAAGCTCGCCACAAATTTATTGACCGGATTGTCATACAGAGAGATCGGATCGGCGACTTGCTGTACCACGCCATCCTTCATGACCACAATACGGTCCCCCATCGTCATGGCCTCGGTCTGGTCATGGGTGACATAGACGATCGTCGCCTGCAGTCTCTGGTGAAGTTTTTTGATCTCCATGCGCATCTGCACCCTCATCTTGGCATCGAGATTGCTTAAAGGCTCATCGAACAAAAATACCATGGGCTTACGCACGATCGCGCGTCCCAATGCCACGCGCTGTTTCTGGCCCCCGGAAAGCTCTTTGGGCTTGCGGTGCAGATACTGTTTGATCCCCAGGATCTCCGCCGCATCGTGGACGCGTGTTTCGATCTCCGCTTTGGGATATTTACGAAGCTTCAGCGCGAACGCCATATTTTCAAAAACTGTCATGTGCGGATAAAGCGCATAATTCTGGAACACCATCGCGATATCCCGGTCCTTGGGCGGCACATCATTGACCAGCTTGTCCCCGATATAAATTTTACCGTCGGAGATCTCCTCCAAACCCGCGATCATACGAAGCGTCGTCGTTTTGCCACAGCCCGAGGGGCCGACAAGCACGATGAACTCGCGGCGCTCGATGTCGAGGTTGACATCATTCACGGCTAGGGTGTTGACACCATAAATTTTTTTCAGATTGACGAGGCTTACCTGGGCCATAGAGCTTTCCCTTTATCCTTTAAACGTTTGAATGAAAAAAACTGACAAATTGAGACAACGAGAGTTTCATTTGTTTCCGATGGATGATCTTGTCGATCATCCCGTGTTCCAATAAAAATTCCGAGGTCTGAAAACCGGGGGGTAATTTTTGGCGGATGGTCTGCTCGATCACACGCGGCCCCGTAAAGCCAATAAGCGCCTTAGGCTCCGCCACGATCAGGTCTCCCAACGACGCGAAACTGGCCATGATGCCGGCCATCGTCGGATTCGTCAGGACGGAGATAAATAAAAGATTGGCTTCATGGTGTTTGGCCAGCGCCTGCGAGGTCTTGGCCATCTGCATCAGAGAAAACATCCCCTCATACATACGCGCGCCGCCGCCCGAGCCGGAAACGATAATGATGGGCAATTTTTTCTTGGTGGCATGCTCGATCAGGCGAGTTAGCTTCTCACCGACCACAGAACCCATCGAACCCATGATAAATCTTGAATCCGTCACCCCAAGAGCGATCTTTTTCTCATTCATCAAGCCTTCGCCGGTAACGACCGCATCGATAAGGCCTGTGGCATCCTGGTCTTCTTTGAGTTTGATGGGATAAGCTTTGGGGCCGCGAAATTTGAGAGGGTCCCCGGAAGTCAGCAGCCGGTCCATTTCCTTGAAAGTCCCTTCATCGATCAACTGGCCGACACGCTCCTTGGCGGAAAGCGTGAAATGATAATCGCATTTGGGGCAAACTTTAGCGTCTTCTTCGAGGGTCTTATTGTAAATGATCTCGCCGCACTCGTCACACTTGGTCCACAGGCCTTCCGGGATATCCCGGCGCTTGACCAGACGTACAGCAGAGTTGGTTTTGGATCTTTCATTAAAAGGCAT
>CAZBIH010000003.1:30696-32461 GCA_964492015.1 uncultured Planctomycetia bacterium
TTCTTCAAGCGGGCCAAAATTTCAGCATGGATCAAAAGTTGGTTGGACTTAAGCTCCAGGCCGTCGAGGCATTTCCGGCGAAAAAGCTTGAATGCGCAGTCCACATCGCGGACTTTTAGGCCAAATAAAGTTTTGGTAAGCTGCGTCCACAAAAAACCATTCAAACGGCGATGCGCCCTATCCTGCCGGACAATGCGATAGCCGGTCACCACGTCACAGCTGTCAATTTTAGAAAAAAGTTTTTCAATATCTGTTAAATGGAACTGATTGTCGCCATCCGTCAAAAATACGAGGTCTTTCTTGGCATTTTTAAGTCCTGTGCGCAGTGCCGCGCCATATCCGTAATTCTGTGGATGCTGGACGAGCTTCACACGCGGATTTTTGGCCGACCATTGATTGACGATGTCCGGCGACTTGTCGCGGCTGCCGTCATCCACGACGATCACTTCGTAATCAATCCCGTAATCTTCCCCGACCTTGACGCACTGCTCGATCATCGAGTTTACATTCTCAGCTTCGTTGTAGCAGGGAAAAAAGAAAGAAATGGAGGTGAGCGCTTTAGGCTTGATCATGAATTTTCAATTCCGTCTTCAAAACTGTGAAATACCAATCCCGACAAAAGCTTGGGATAAAAATACGTCGATTTCTGAGGCATCTTCAAACCCTTTTTGGAAGCCAGGATCATTTCTTTGAGCGACGTCGGCCTCAAAAACAAAGCCGCGTCAAAAATACCCTGGTCCACACGCCCGACCGCGTCCTGCGGAGAACGCGTAAAATCAATGGACTCTGTTTTCTCTATCTTTTTGATGCCAAAACACGGCTCGATGATGAATTTGTGAAGCACTGCCACGTCGAGACGGTCCACCGGGTTGTTTTTGACTTTTTTAGCCGTCGCTTTATTCATTTTAAATAAATAAAAACCGTAATCTTTGGTGTAAAACCCAAATTCATAAGACTTGCCGGGCACATCCTGGCGAAAATCATTCAGATGCTTCAGCACCGCGTCCAAGTCCTTGGCCTTTTCCAGCGTCCCGATCTTGGAGAGTTTGTCCCAATTCTTGGGATTTGTGACCTTGATGAGGCGATGTGTCGGAAATATTTTGAACGGATTGTTGTAACAATCCGCGAAATAGGTCATGACGTAACCGGCGCCGTCAAAACCTTTGGCTCCCGTTTCTTTTTTAAAATTGCAAGCCGTCTCAAACCGGTGATGCCCGTCCGCGACGAACATCGGCTTGGACTTCATGGCTTTCTCGAGCCCCGAAAGAACACTCTCGCGAGTTTCTATAAAAATACGGTGGCGCACTCCCTCGATCGTGACATCCGCAAAAGCCTCAAGCTTCATCGATCTTTTGAGAAGCGTATTGACCGCCTTCTTCGAGTCCTCGAACAAACCAAAGATCGGGCTTAAATTAGTACGTGTGCTGCGCAAAAGTTTCAGACGATCTTCTTTGGGTGCGGCGAGCGTGTTCTCGTGCTTCAACACGGCCTTCTCATCGATCTTCATCAGAGACAAGAACCCGAGGCGTGTCTTGGCCTTGCCCTCTTCCTGATAATCTTGAACATACACATAGATCGCGCTCTTGCCCTCATGGACCAAAATAGACTGATTTTTCCAGTCCTTCAAATAATCCGCCGCGCGGCTGTACTTGTTGTTCATCACCGAATCCCCCTGCTCGTCGGTGCCAAACTCCAGGCGGATCACGTTGTGGGGATTTTCTTCGTAGAGTTTTTTCTGCTGGCGCGGCGAGATCACATCATACGG
>CAZBIH010000004.1:0-3791 GCA_964492015.1 uncultured Planctomycetia bacterium
GGTATTCCCGGAGCCTTCAAGGCCACGGGGTTTCTTAAGGTGCCGTCGGAAGCCTCTTTTCCGGGCACACCCCAAAGGAACCAGTTCGTGAAATGAGTGATCTCCGGCTGAAGGAAAAAGTTTTGATCCAGGTCGTTGTAAACCACAATGTTAAACGTGAACTTTTCCTGGACCAGCTTGTCATAATGCTCATCATACAAAAGCCATGTTTTCTCAAGCTCGTCGAAAACGGGCTCGCCCGTCTGGCTGTTTACAGCGTTTAAGATGTGTTCCCGCTCATCTTTTTCGAGATAGGCAAGATTCAGAGAGCCGGTTCTTTCGATCACGCCCAGAAGGACGGCACGGCGTTTCAACCGCGTGGATGTATCGTCTTTGGGATCCGCACCTCTTAAAGGATCATCTGCCAAAAAGACGCTATCCGTTTCGATCACCGATTTTAGCTTGTCTTTTAATTGTGTTTTGGCTTGGGGCACCAGCTCCCTGAAGTTTTTGATATCCTCATAAAGGTCATCCTGAAATTCCATTTCCGCGATATCGCGCAGCCATTCTCTTAAAAGGAAAATACCCTGATAGTTGTGATACGCGTTGACCGTTCTTACGCGCGCCCAATGCACGACCCTGTTTTTCAGTTCCTCTAATTGAGGCTGTGTCAGCCCCAGCTTATCGAAAAACATATCCGCCTTCCCCTTACCGGCCAGCGGATTGTCAATTTCAGTCTGTTCAGCCAAGAACTTAAGGCGGCCTACAAGCTCCTCTCTTTTTTTCTCATCTAACTGGCTTAAAACGCCTTTTTTGGCTTCATAATCAATAAAATACTTCCATTCGTCGGAGTATTTTTGGCGGACCAGATTATAGATCTCGGAAGGGTACGCATAAACGATGGGCATCTCCTTCAAGGGGTCTTGTTCGGCGACAAATACAAGCTCCTTCCAAGACGGACCGAATTTCTCGGCAAATCCGCCGGTATGCACAGTCAGCTCTTCCCTCTCGCTCCAGGACTTCAAGAGGCCGTCAACATCCGCCGCGTAAAAATTATTGATCAAGTGCTTGACCTCGCGCCAAGCCTGCTCGTTCGTCAGCTTCACAGCCTCGGTGTTCACATCCAGGAAGCCCTGTCTTTGCTCCTTGCTGATGCGGTTATCTTCGTAGAGCTTGTCGATGGCCCTCTGATAGATCCTCCGGGCGACCTGTTGCTTGGACACGCGTTTATTTCTCATGTCAAATTGAGGAGAATCTGTCTTCAGCGTTTCACGGATATTTTTTGCTACAGCGGAGCGGTGAGAAAGATACCCGCTTACCACGCCAAACACAACAAGACCCAAGAGCGGATGTGCCATCAAAAATGCCACGCCGCCCAGAAGAAACGGCGACGCATATTTCAATGAGAACCATACCCCCGCATACAGAATTGTCCAATAAATACCCTTTTTTAAAACGCTAGATGTTTTCTTGAATTCCACGGTCCGATCGCCAAAAAGCCAGCTCTTGATCACGCGGGTGGCGTCCTTAACGTCCGCATTCTCGGCGATAAGATGCGTCTGGTTTTTCTTGGATTCAAAATAAAGCTTCAGAGCAATACCCGCGTAAAGGCTGGCTCTCAAGATCAGGATGCTGAATAAAATATAAACCAAGGCCATCGGCGTCAAAACTGCGACATAAGCGACGCTTGTCGCTGACGGACCCCCTACCGGCAGATAGCCCGCCAAAATATCAAGCACGGTTGTTTTGTCAATGACAGCCGGAAGCGCGTATTTCAACATGAAGAAACCTGTCATGAGGTTATAAATGGCCGGGTAGGAAACGCTTAAGGATCTCCAATCCCTGTTGGGCTGGGTCAATCCAAAAAATCCTGTCGACTGCAAAACACCCGCCAGGAATCCCAGGATTCCAAACACGACAACGAAATAGAACGGCACCAATTCATTGAGAATCCCCAGCGAATTGAATGTTGTTGCGTGAGAAGTGACAAAATTGGAAACACTCGCACCATAGGCATAATAGGATGCCCCGCCAAGGGCCAGCAAAAGGATCTCAAACGCTTTGGGATAAATTCTCCAATGGCGATCCCACCAAACCTTACGCTCAGTGGTTTGCTCAATTTCTTTTTTGGTCATGCGGTCCAGAACCGACCGGCTCACACCAAGCCCGGTTTCCCCTCGGACACGTGGCTCAAACGCGACTTCGAGCAACCTATCAAAAAAACCTCCGTGGCCGCGAGCCATGGATGAAAAGCGATTGGCGAGACTGGTCAAGCCGATCTTACGCAACAATACCGCAGCAAGATTGGACCAATTCACAAGCTTCTGGGGATACCCCTGCACCAAAAACCCTTTTTTGGCCCATTCTTCCCAAACTTTGGGAATAAAGACTTTGTCGGCAAGGTGCTGGAGGCCGATGGATTTGACACCTTCAAGATAAGCGTAAACACTGACAAATTGCTCAGGCGACAAAACCTGCACGGGCGTGGCCGGATCGAGGCCTAATCTTTGCGGCTGTAAACCGGCTTCCGTGGCCAGAGTCAACACAGACAAGACGTCCGCATGGGTCACGGGAGACGCCTTGGCTATTTCCTTCAAGAACACATGAAACTTATCCTGCCCCGCTTTGTCGATCGCCCGATTCCCCGTAGGGATCTTGGCGATCAGTGCCTGCACAAGCTTATCGGCGTCCACCACGCTCGTGATCGGAGAGTTCCATGAAAATCCTAGGCCTGCCCCAAAAGAACCCTTGATATCCTCAATACCAGCGTTGAACAAGATCTCGCGAATACGGCTTGGTTGTCCAGCTCTCCGCTGTTGACCTTCGATCTGCACGATCTTTTGTACCAGAAGGCCCGGGTCGCTCACACTGCCCAGGAATTTTTTTTCAAGATCTTCGAGCTTAGTTAGAGCATTAAAAGCTTGAGTTTCCGTCAGAAATTCGTCGCTGGCAGGATCAAAACCGTAGAATTTTTGGAACGAGGCGTCATCCAGCCCGCCAAGCCCCAGCATTTCTTTATTGCGGAAGATATCGGCAAGCACTTTTCCGGTCACTCCGGGAAGGCTCATGGGCGTCATGCCGTTTTGGCGGTTCTCTTTGACCAGCCGAAAGAAAGTATCAAAGTATTCGCTGTCGAAATAATCCCTGTTCCTGCCTCTAGGATTGGCGTTACTGCCGCCGCGTGTCATGAGCTCTACGCGCATCGTAGATTCTTCATAAAGCATCAGTTTCCAGAACCGGGCACTGGTATTCACAAAAGGCCGTATATCCTGAGGCTCCAGCCGGGAAGACTCATAAAGCAGGTAATCGGTGTAAGCACGGCTTAAATTAAGATAGCCGATCCAAAACTTGAATACGCTTCGGCGCACTTCTTCTTCAAGGGGGACATTGGCCCAACCGTCATAGGGGCGAACACCGGCGGGAAGATTGGCAAGGATAGTTTCCTTCTTGGCCAGAAGAGCTGTTATTTCCTGGCTGGTTTCGCTTAAACCGTTGATCTCTTTGAGATCTTTTATTTCGTCTTCTATATCTTGGATCTCTTTGTATTTTTGGGAACTGCGGGGATCCAGATCATCGTCATACCGGGCAATGCGTACTTTCACTCGTATACCCTGGTTGTCTGCCGGAGGAGCCTTGGCATTCTCAGGATCAAAAACGATGCTCATATCCGCCGAACCCGGGGCCTCGTCGATGGTCCTCTCAACCATGCGGCGAACCCACTGCTCGATGATGTATTTTTTGATGAAGAATTTTTTGTGTTTCGAAAACTCATAAGTCTCGTCGTCGGATAGGCCCAATTTTTTAAGTTCCGC
>CAZBIH010000004.1:3891-26175 GCA_964492015.1 uncultured Planctomycetia bacterium
CCTTCTCCGGCGATGCTTCTCCACAGGCTCATGACAGGACTGCTCATCACCTGTCCGGCGGCATATCTCTTCCCGCTGGTCCCCCATGTTTCTCCATGCAGCACACGAGTGAATCTATTTAAAAATGTCTCTTGTAAAATGCCGTCTTTAAAAACTTTGGAGGGGTTGCCTATTGTTTTATGGGTAAAGTCATTTCCAATTCCCTGAAGGACTTCGTCCCACTCCTCGGCATTACTGCTGGCTGCGGGCCATCCATACACAACGACTTCTCCCGGTTTTCCGGGTATCGGGATGGCCTTTAAGCGGCGATTTGCTCTCTCAATACCATTGGAGAATACGGTTTCTAAAAAGGGCGTGCCGTCCTCATAATAGATCACGCGTCTTCCGGGCTGTGTTCTGTCGAGGCTGTTGCTAAAAATATTGGAATGCGGCGTTCCCTCAGGGTAAAACCAAGCCTCCATGATCGTCTTATCCAAACCGGCCCTGACATAATCTTCGGGGCGCACATGCACCTTGTCATTAACCGTAATTTTGTAGGCCAGAACGGTCTTTTTGTCATTTTTTGGATTGACCGTATGAAGGGTCCTGTCATAACTAAAGGTGGCCATGGGCACTTCATGAACTTTTTGTCCATGCAGGATCTTACTGCCATTGGGATCCAATTTCCACACACCAAAAGAAGGTAATATTCCAACCGGAATATCTTTGATACCGGCTTCATTGTTCCAATCGTTATCCACCATATAATTCCCGCGGGTACTGTACGCGATCTGGCCGGGGACACTTTCGGCTCTAAACCATTTCAAATACTGTCCGCCGCCGGCAAGCTGGCTCTCGGTGCGCTGGTTTCCGTCCTCATCCCGATTGACCCAGATCCGCTCTTGCCTTTTATCACCCTCAGGGGTAACGCCATCCGTCGCCAGAGGCTGGATCTCAAGAAGAAGCAGGCCGCTGTCTTCGTTGATGTCTAATACCTTGGCATGCGCAACGGCCGCGGGATTTTCTTTGCCTGTCCGTCTATCATACTTGAGGAGATCCGCTTCATCGCCTTTTTTAACCAATAAAGCGAAAGATCTGGTGTAGTAATCGATCACGCCGTCAGAGCCTCTGTGGGCGATAATAGGTTCGCGGATAGCGGATGAATTATTAGCATCCACAGACTCGCCGTGACTGTTGAATATTTGGCTATAGACTGGGATGGGAGAGCCGGGCCTGTAGGTTGAGATCACCGTACTCCCTGATTGCCTTACCATCATCGGGGAGTGGCCTATGGGGTCATTTTCAATGAAGTAGTCTGTTGTGCTCTGGCCGATGTTCGGCTTGGTTGACTTGTAAAATGTAAGTCTTGTTTCCGCGGTCATCCCCGGAACCCGGTTCTTGGCCAAAGCATCATGCAAAGGCATCCCGGTCAACTCACCGTCCTTAAAACGTTTCGCCTCAACGTCCAGAAGTTCCTGCACCGTCGTAACTCCTTCATACTCACTTTCCGCATATATTTCCAAGTCTTTTTCTGGATCTCCTCCGGGTTTAATGTAATACATAGTGCTTTTTCCGATAGTATTCTTTTTTGGATCAATGTACTTATCGACCTTGAGTCTCCATGTAGCTCCGTAAAGGTCTTTGACGATCACTCGGACCGGGAGGCCTGTAACCCGGTCAAACGAAACGCGCTGGGTCGTTTGCTGCCCTAGGCTCGGATACCGGATAGAAATAGACGCGCGACTCTCCTTATCCAAGCCGGGGTCAAAGTATTCCTTGACCGTAACTCCAGCCCTGTCAACCGTCTTTACGGCAACATCAGAACCTTTCTGCTCCGAAAGCGCCCGGTCATACACCGTTTTCTGATAAAAAAATTCATGTCTGGCACCGTCTACGCGGACGGATTCTTCCTGCAAAATGAAAGATGTTTTTTTTGCGATCGTGCTTGGATCGTCAAACTCAGTGAGCACCTGGACCGTCTTCTTTGTTGAATAATCTCCGTCTATGCCCAGGCCCGTAATGATCTCCGTGGCTTCATTTTTGGCCTCATCAAACTTCCAGTCGACAGCCTTCGTCTTTACAAACGGCTTGGCGGCTACCCCCGTGACTTTATAAACACCGGCGTCATTTTTGTCACCTGAAGAAGAAACGGGCATCTGAAGCCCTGTCTTGGCCTCGTATTGGGGATCAAAAAACCGTATTTCATCGCCTAACTGCATACTGAACAGCCGGCCATCGAGAAGCACGCTTATCGTTTCGGCTTTTCCGGTCAGCGTATATTTTACTTTTTGCGTTGTGACCCACGCTTTTTTCTCCGGCGAGAATGACGATGTCTCGTTAACAAGAGCGATGGGAGCGCTCATGTCCAGATCGCCGGTCGTAAAGTCCAATTTATGGGCGGGGCTAAACTCATCTGCGCCCGGAAAGACCACGGCGTAATAATCACCGAATTTCTCCACCTCGTATGAGCCGTCTTTATCTATATATTCATAAGACCGCTGGTGAGGGATAGACTTTCTATCAGAGTCGACTTTTTGATAGCGGACTATTTTGGGATTTCCTTGTTTATCCAGAACCAACGGAGTGGCGATAGCAGCGATCTTATCTGTGACTTTTTTTGCTTTCATATCGATCAGGCGAGCGTCGTGAGTTTTCCCGTCATCAAGGCCATCCAAGATCACGGAGTACTGGCCGGTGGATACGTCAGAATAAACCGGCCAGGTGATATCGCTTTCAGCCATCACCAAAACAAAATTGGGCTTGTCCTTAAAATCCCCTGCTTTGTTGCCATTCACAGCCTTTTCATGGACAGGTTGAATCTCCAGGAGATTTCCCTCGGCAAGCTCGGCAACGCGGCGGACTCTGGCGACAACGGTGTTGGTGACTTTCTCTTTTCCGGGAGTCATATCGATCAAAAGGGCATCGTATATTTTGTCATTAGACAGATCTTTCATCGCTATTTTCACTACGGAGTAACGATTTTTGGCTTTGTCAAAAAAGGCGGGGTAGCTGGCGCGGTTTGGCAGAATAATATCAAATTTTGGTTTACCCACTTCCGTGATCCCGTCATCGGCGACAGCCTGGACCTCAAGCATCAGACCTTCTTTGTTGACGAAGCGGGCCTTCACTTTGGCGACCACTTTATTGGTCACATCTCTGCTATTGTCGACATCGATCCAAAAGGCCTTAAATACTTTGTTCAAATTTTTCGGATCGTTTAGATCAGCCTTCACCACCGAAAAGCGCCCGTCTCGCGCGCGATAGGCATGGTATTGTTTGCCGTCAGCGTTCGTGAGGTCATAGAAAGGTTCGCCGCCGGCCTTGGGAACTATCCTTAAAAGCCTCTCCCCATCCCTCATTTCCGCGAAAAGGCTGACGTCGGCAACTTCGTTTTGCTTGCCGGTGAGGACTTCGGCGCTCTCAAGGTTGCCATTCTTGTCTTTGTTGAGTTTCACGCGGTAGGCGGGATATTTAAATCCGATCCCCACATCCCCAAGGACCACCGAGTATTCACCCGCCTCATCCCTATAAATGGGCCGTACGGAATTGTCCGGCAGGATCAGATCATACTTTTGGTCGTAGACCACGCCGTCAACGTTGATCAGATCCACTTGGACATAGCTGTAGGTGGTATCTTTATCGCGTTTTTCACGGTAAGCAACTCGGCCTCGGGCTGTCAGACGGCCTTCACTCCCATCAGCTTCTTTGGCGTAAACATTTCTTTGGGTTGGTTGGCCGTATGGATCATATTCAGTCTTAATGAACCCGTTCTTCGTCTCGACGACCTTTTGGACTCCGGATCTAAGATACTGCTCTTTGGTTATTTTTGTCTGGGCTTTATCCAGAGGGCTGGTCAATTTTCCGTCTTTATCGTAATGACGGGCGCCAGACTTAAGGACCTCCGCCATATCTTCATCGCTGAAGAAATCGCCGTTCTCGTAAAGGAAGTAACGTTTAGGTTGTCCGTCGGCCCCCAAGGCCACGTTGCCGTCAGTGCCGATCTTCGGCTGAGCCACGAACTCGTAAGATGAAATTCCCCGCTGTTTGGCCGGATCCGGTTTTGCGAAACCCTTGGGAATGTCGTACTGCTTCGTCGCGGGATTAAAACGATAAGTGAACCTTGCCAGCTCCCGGCGTGAGGACTCCTCGCGAATGACGATCTCTTTGGCGATGCCGGGGTACTCGATGCGCAGAAGATTGTCGGGCTCTTCGTGCTTATCGTAGTACTTGATGACTTTGTCGCGGGCAACTACTTTGTCATCCGTGTCATAGGTGATCTTTGTCTCCTCAACAAGCGTCAAGCCGCCCAAGTGGCCGATAATCACCGCGTTGTAAACGATTCTCGACGATTTGGCGCCGATGAGAGCCTCCGGACGGATCAGCTTGGTAAAATTACCCCGCTCATCCGCAATTTTCTTCCTGACCTCGGGAGCTGTGATATGCGTCTCGTCCGAAGTCCGGTGTTCCCAGGCTTCGCCGTTGTAATAAGGACGGTTGTAGATCACCACACGAAGGCTTTTATCGCCTCCACCGCCCGTTGAAAAATCAGAAACGGTCGCCTCGATCAATCCTTGCGGGCCGTAATATCTCAAAGACTGGTCCGTAGCCAAGTTTTCCCGGACCATTGGCAAAAGCTGCTGTTCAGGATTATTAAGGCTCATTTCGATCAACTTTTCCTGGGCTATTGCCGTCCTCCCTGACGCGTCCGGCCTCTTGAGTTTGACGTCGCCATTTCCGTCCAAGATCAATCTAAAGTCGGAAACAACTCTCTGACGGCTACGGGTTCTCTCAGGCATATCTCCTTGCACGGCCAAAAGCAGTTCGGGTGTGTCCCCCAGCGTAGGCAGAACATGCAATAACTGAACGCCTTTTTGACGGATCAAGTCGTCTGGATTAGGCCAAAGAGACTTGGGGTCCCCTTCTGTTAGGGGCCGGAATTGAGACTTGCCTTTACTGTCTCGGGGGATCCTGTAAACAAAACTCAGCTTGGCTTCAAGGCTATTGATCTCACCGCTACCGGTTTCGCGGGGATAGTGATTCATGACGACAATATCGTCGCTCACCTCAAAACGGACGCGGCCGGCCTCGTCTTTTATTTTCAAAATTAAATCGGCTTGAGGCTCTGCCTCTAAAAATAAGATCCCGCCTTTTTTCTCTTTCTGGTAGCGGTCATCCTGGGTCACCGTAAGACCGCCTTGGGTAGTGCCAAGATTGGGCCCTTGGGCAAAATCACGTTCTTTGGACGCGGGAAGGACACCTTTCAAAAGATCGTCGTAGACTATTTTGGAGGGAGTAAATCCCTCAGGGTCTGAGTTTCTCACCACGATGCGGTAACCGGTGGGATATTCTCCGCCGATACGATCCACTCCACGGCTGGTCACCGAGATCACAAGCGGCGAGCCCGGCCGCATGCGGATCTTGTCTTGAAACTCATTCAGTTTATTTTTACCCTTTGAAAAATGATCCTGGAATGGCATCCATTTGCCTTTTACCAGCACTTCCAGAGGCCCCTCGATAGATAGTATCGTGTTCGCGTCCTCATAGATCTCAACCCCGATAATACCTCCGGCAGACCGGCGGATCGATTTATCCGCTTTGTAAGTCCATAGGATCCAAGAACGTCCCGCGCCCTCAGGGGAAATTTGTTCGTGATTTCTATCCGACCAATCTCTGCTCAAAAGATCCATCCTTCTCACCGGCACGCCGCCCGCCTCTAAAGGCGTGCGCTTGTCGTTCTCATATACCTGACCTTCGTAAATACGGTTGTCATCCTTGTCGAGCTTAAACTCAGGCTCCTGGGGACCCTCACTGCCGCCGGTAAAACCTGTCGCCCGCGGAGTTTTGACACGGGGAGCTTCGGATGTTTTTTCTTTGCCGGGAACTGTTTTTCCGGGGGTGGTTTTAGCGGGAGCGGGTTTGACATCAGCCGGAGTAGGTGTGGTTTTAGCTGCGGGAGCCTTCACGTCGCTTTCACTCAACAAGGGATCCTCAACCAAAGCAACATAAATTGAAGGCATGGCTTTGATCCGAGTATCCAGCGGCGCTGTCCAACCAAAACCTGTACGGCCGGCGCGCCAATATCCGCCTTCGCGCTCTTTTTCCGTGGACCCTTTCAAACCGGGCCCCATCGCATAAGGAGCGGGATTTTGCGCCATAAACGCTTTTATCGTCGCGATATCCCGCTTCATCGCTTCGATATCCTCAGGCGCGACGCCCTGAACACCGGCCTGAGAATAATATTTTACCAAATGTTCCAATACCTTAATACCTCCCCCCGTCCATTCAGGAGAGATCAAAATGTTCAGCGCATCGATAGGAGTAAGCTCCCCGTCGCCGTCATTTTTATGCATCGCGTCGGTAAAATCTAAGCCAGCAATGGGTTTGTCCAAACCCGAAAAGTTAAAATCAGCCGTACGGCCCGCTTTTTGACGTATCGTTTTCCATATCTTGAGCGCGGTACCAGCGCCATACCTCTGGTCGATCGCCTGGACTCCAAAAGAGGAGATCGCCCATGTACCCGCGGAGTCCGTGGCAAAACGTTCTTCCGCTACGAATGAGCCGTCCGGCAACTGTTGGGCTCCCATGTAGAACGAAACTTCCTCCAAACCAGTCTTGGAATTGACTTGCCGCCTCAAGAGACCATTTTGCTTTACCGGCTTGCCGTCTTTTAGAACGCTTATTTCGGCATTAAAAACCCAATTCAATAAATTTTCAGCCGCTTTTTGGTATTTTACGTTTCCGGTCGTGCCGTACATGCGCCTATAGGCTTTGTACGCGCTGGCATTATTTTCCATGTTGCTGTAATGACGCATCGAATCATCATTCTGCCCTGTCTCTGGATTGACTTGCCGGGGGCCGTAAGCCATCCAACCGTCTTTATCTTGCATCATGAGCATCGCCGAACCGATCTTATCCAAAAGTTCAACATATTTTTGGTTGGCGGGACTGTTTTTACCGCCGTTGGCGTCAACATAGCGGGAAGTCGCGACCGCCAGCCACGCGTTGGGCCCGGTGTGAGTATTCCAAAATTCCCACGAGGGGTCCAAAACTCCCGTCGACCTGGTAAAATTAAAGAAATAATGAGTCGAGTAATTAAAAGGTTGAAAAGCTTCTCCCTTGTTATTCGCGTTGGGATAAGCTCCTAGGTCCATATTCTTAAATTTGCCGCCGGCGTATGTATCCAAGATCGCCGCGGCTTCTTTAGAGCGGCCCTCCTCAACGAGTTTGATGATGGCCAGCGCTGTATCGTAAAGGCCTATCCCTTCGCTGATGATAAGTTTGCGCGCGGCCGCTTCCCTGATCGCCTTTGGAGTATTGTCAGTGGGTTGGCTAATATTGATCTGTCCGGTTTTAGGAATACGGTAGGTGTTGGGTGTTCCGTTCGGCGGAAGCATCTCATCTACAAGCGCTTTTACGGAAGGGCTGTTGGGCAGATCGATCTTGGGCAGCGTGTCCGCTTTTACCGGTATTTCAACGGCTTTAGGCGCGGGCTTGGTTTCAGTTTTGGGCGCGGGTACTTTTTCTGGGACAGGGGCATTCTTACCTTTGACGACCTCGACAGACGTCACATCTGCAGATTCCGCCTCTGTTTTTTGCGCCTCTTTCTCATCCACAAAAGCCACCGGCCCTTCGCCTTGAAGCATGGCTTGAAGTATTTCTTTGGCGGGACTCGGGGCATCGGTTACAAAAGCGGTCTGGGCGGGACGAGGAGCTTCAGCGCCCACCACCGCTTTTTCCTGATCTTTCGGAGCGATCGTTGCCAAGGCGATGGCCGCCGCGGTTGCCGCGTTTCTAAAAGCTGAGCCGCGGTGCGGGGCGCTGGCTACCTTATCAGACAATTTCTCTTGGGTAGATGAAACGGGTTTCGCGGCGGCGTCAACGATCGCTTTCGCTTTTTTGAGGGTCTCTTTGAAATCTTTGGGCGAGTGCCTGCCATCCAATCTAAGAACTTTTCCGCCATCCATCACGGGTTGGCCATTTTTGATAAAAATGACCACAGGGATCGGCGAGACGCCATATTGTCTGGCTAAAGCGGGATCAATTTGCGTATCCAGTTTGGCGAACGTGGAACCATTCTCTGTGGCAATTTGATCAATTGTTTTGCCCTTCTCGTCCTTGTCTTCCAACATTGCTGTACAAAAACCGCAGTAACCGGCAGAAAAGAAAAGAGCGACTACTTGATCCTCTGATGTATCAAGAACTTCCCTTTTAAAATTGCTGGCACCGACAAACACAAACTTTGAAACCTGCACAGGTTTCTCAGCGGCTTTAACGGGCTCATTCTCCCGGTTGGGGGCCAGAGGCTTGAACACCGGCGTAGGCAACGCGGCTAATTGCGCGGGCCTGGCTTTTTCATCGGGGCTTTTCTCTCCCATAATTTTTTCGACCGTGACCGGCGTGAGACTGCGAGATTCCTCACTCAGCTTGAGGATCTCGGCGCGACGGGCGGCGTTTTGTTCCTGGATCGCTTCCAGCTCTTCCTGGCGGGCGTCAAATCTTGTTTGCCATTTCGCCGTATTGTCGACAGATTCCTGAGTTGCCTTGTCGATAGCTTCCTGGGCTGTTTTGTCGGTGGATTTCTGCTTGGCGAGATTGATCCGGTTGTAGTTGTTCCATTTCTTTAGGTTCTCCAGCATCTGAGCACGGCTAAAAGAGGTATTACCATCCGGCGTCTTAAGAAAATTGGTTTCCGCCTCCAGGATCTGGGCATCCACGGTCTTAACCTCTACCTCAAGGTCCGTAATACGCTTGGCTCTGGCTTCGACGGCCGCCTGGCGCATAAGAACCTCGGAAGTTGCCTCATCGGTGTGAGCCCGGATCGCCTTGTCGATCTCCCGGAGAAAAAGCTTCGCTCGCAGTTCAGGCTTTCTTAATATGCCCTCCGCGGACACTCCCAAATACGCATTGATCTTATCCAGGAACCCGCGCACCCAGCTGATCTCAGCCTCAAGCACCGCCAACTGCGCGCGCCGCTTGGACAATTCCTTGGGATCCGCGTCCTTGCCGCTCTTCTCTAGGGCGCTGACCACACGGCGCAAAACACGCACGCGGTCTTCCATGATAAAAAATTGGTTCTGGCTAATGACGGCGGTGATGCGGATCTTTTCTTCGTCCGTGAGAAGCTGGTGACGGATGTTCTCTATTTCAGTCCGAATAACTTCAGTTTCTTTTTCAAGCGTCTCGATCTCCTGGTCAATATCCCGGGCCCTTTGGTGGTCCAGCTCTAGGGAATTATCAAAATTTCCGAGGATCGTTTTCCAATCGGCGATACGAGTCTGATCTATGGGAGTGACACGAGGCCACTCGGAAGCAATACCTTTCTCGATCTCGCTTCTTGAGTAAAATTTGTTGTTAGCGCTCTTCCACGTCACTTTTGGAGCATCGCGGAACTTATCTTCAAGGACTTTCTTCTCGCGTTTGAGAGCGGCGATGCTTTCCATTTTGGCGGCTACAAGCGTCTCACGTGAAGCCGCTTCCTTTCCAAGCTCCGCCAATTTCTGGTTTTGATCCAGCTTGGCCTGCAGGATCCGCAGGTTACTATTTTGCGTAACCAGTTCCCGGGTGCCTTGGGTTAGCTCGCGGACACGTTTCAGATAATCAAAGAAACCGTCTCCCGCCGTTTGGCGCATCCTGGCGTCTTGGCGTACTTCTTTGCGCTGGTTCATTTCCTCTTGGATCTGGCGCAGTTGCTGGTATGTCGGCAATTGGGGATCGCCGTCAGGAAATTTCTGCTTGAATTTTTCAACAAATTCTTCCCAGGTCAAGCCCTCGCCCCGCGCATCATAAAATGTCGCCAGCACACGCCGTAAGTCCGCGTTCACATCCTGAAAACCGTATTTGACCCCGCGGATGAGAGCCGTTTCACCCTCGGGAACGTTGCTCTCAGGATCCGCATAGTGAAATGTTGAAGTCGCCTCTATATAATCGATCTCGTTCTGAATGCTCCGTGCCTTCGGGGACTCTTGCTGACCCGCCGGCAGGGTTGCCAGTTCAGCGCGAAGCTCACGATTAAGATCGCCCAGTTTTTTGTCCAACTGATGACGTACCCATACCGCGGCACCTCTATCCACGTCCAGAGATTCCCAGCCCGCGCCCTGCTTCCTCGGGATGAGCGCGACACTTCCGGTGCGGTGGACCTGTTCAAGCTTGATCGCCTGCTCCTGCACTCTTTGCGGTGTATTGGCCCGCAGAGCGACGCCAGTACCAAATTGAAGTCTCCGCGCCCTGTTTAAAGGATTGGGACCCTCGTGCCCGAAATTCACCCATTCGTAGTATTGTTTCTCAAAATCCAAGTAGGGGCCACGAAGCATGACAAGCGACGCCATGAAACGTTGTGGGTCCGGAGCCTCACGGGCAAACCAGGCAGTCGCTAGGGACTCAGGGGTGATGTTCTCATTTTCTTTTTGTACTTCAAGACGCAAGTCTTCGAGGGTCTTTTTTAAAGCGGCGCGCTTGTCTTGGATCTCTTTTTGGCGGGTGAGAAGCGTCTCAAGCGACTTGCGCATCGGTTCAAGCTGTTTTTTGGCGTCGTCCAAGGCTAAATTGTAAGAATCCATCCAATTCTTTTTGTCCAGGAAATTATTTCCCCATACTTTCAAACCTTGCTCAAATTCTTCGATGGAATAGATCGATTGTCCGGTCTTTGAACGCAAAAGAGGATTCTTGTCTTTTCTGACCGCCTCGATCTCTCTTTGCTTGGCGCTCACTTCGGTTTGTATTGCCACGGCCTCTCTGTCTATCCCCGCCCGCTCCGCCAGGACGCCTCGGAGAGCAACGAACGCCGGGGTCATGAATTCTTCGCTCAAGCCGATGATCCCATGGCTGGAACCCTCAATGAACTGATCGCGGATATTGACAAACTGCGGTACGGTAGCTATCGGTAGCAGTGCCACAAGCGGGATACCGGAAATACTCTCAAAAGTTTGTAGATCTTTTGGCGCGGCTTTTTCACCAAACTCGGGGCTCGTCTCCGTGGCCGCCAAGTAGCGAAACACGTAGCGCGTATGGCCGTCTTTTGAAGAGGTGTAGCGATGCCGAGTGCTCGCGTCTAAAAGATCCTTTTTAACAGCGCCGTCTTGGATCTCCTCCGCGGTCTCGTATAAATTCACCAATCGAAACGCATAACCGCCTCCAGTGGCCGGAGTTTTTTCAAACTCGATGGCATAATAAGATTTTGACTGGGGAGTGGCTTTGCTCCGGTCATAGCTGAAGATCCCGTCGACCGTGCCAACAACGTTGTAGCTTGTCTGGACAGCCGCCAGAAATTCTTCCTCGGATTTAAAATAATGTTTCCGCGATCGATTCCAGGTCACTTCTTCCAATTGATCCGACTGCACCGTCCGTGCCATCAAGGTGCGGTAAAGATTGTTCGTGTCATAGATGTCCGACTCGATGCGCAGAATATCGGGCAGCAGCTCTTCATTGAGCACGCCATTGCTTGAAACAGAATTCATCAGCCGCAAGAATTCGGTCTGGGGCCCGGTCTGGTACTTGCTGATAGACTCGGCATTATTGGAGTATTTGCGCAGTCTTGAATCGATCACGTAGTTGTAATACAAAAAGAGCCTTAGGTTCTGTATCATCGTCACTTGAATATCCGTGATGGTCTGACGAGCACGAGCCAACTCATCCGGATCGGAAAATGTCTTGTCATTACGAACGGCCGCTTCCCAAGCGACAGTGGTCCGCAAGCGCTGGGTCGAGGTGATGAGTTTTTGATAAGCGCTCTCGTACGAATCCATCAGATCCGCGATGTCCGTCTCAGTTTTGCGCATCGCTTCTTCACCGCGGATAGGCGCGATACTCGCCCTGAGCGAAGCGGCGGCGTCTTCATATTGTTTCGCGGCGCGGTACAGGTTGATGCGCAAACCCATCCCGTCAATACCCGCCTGGGAAAGAAGGCCTGTCTTGCCGGCAAAACTTTCTACCAGAGCGGCGCTCGATGCAAGCTGGGAATAATGTCCGGTTTCCATACTGCCAAAACGCATGAGAAGCTGATAGGCCTTGCCTGTGTCTTCAATGGCGCGGGCTCTTAATTGATCGCCGCTAGACACCGGTGTTCCATCATCTCGTAAAAAATCCTCCGGTGCTACGCCAGTGATCACCGCCTTGACATTCTCACGGCCCGTGACCAATTGACCCATACGAACGCTGATCTTTTCAAGATACGCAAGGATGGCCTTTTCTGAAGCTTCCGCGCCAAAAAGAGCTATTTCCTCGATATTCGCTTCGATCGAATCAAGGCCGCGCAAAGACCTGACATTTTCATCATGGTATCGGACACGCTGATGAACTGCGGAAAGTTCCGCGGATTTACCCAGGTATTCGCTCCAGAGCCTGACAAACTCCTCCGTCTCCGCCCGTATCTGACTTTTGGCTGACGCCAAATATTGGGCTCCTGCTGAAGAACCGCTTGGCATCTGCTGCATCATGGTATTGGCGGCGCTGACCAGAAGGACCTGTGCCTCGGCTTGGCCAATACTTGTCAGCTGTACCGTGCTCTGTGCGGGGGCACCGGCTCCCTTGGAAGTTTCAAGCGCATAAATATTCTTCAATTTTTCAAAATTGATCCAAGCGCTTTTCATCAGACTGTCATAATTTTCATAGCGGATCTTCGCGTTGTTGTAATCAACCTCCGTGCTGCGTCCGCTGTCTCTGCTGGCTTTGATTTTCTCAAGGATCTCTTTGGCTTTGCCGAGAGCTTTCTGCTGGGCTTCCAACTCGATCCGGGTCTGAGCCAGCTCAAAACGCAGTTGGTTCATTTCATAATAACGGCGCTGCACCCCTTCTTTTTCCTGGTAAACTGCCAGCGCTTTCTCCACACGCGCGTTCAGCTGCTGCAGAGCCTGTGCGTCCTGCGAGGCTGTCGTAAAACCAAAAAAATTAACGGCGGGCTCCCACAGAAAACGCTCCATCAATCCGGTCAAGTCCACCGGAGGTAGACCGACACCAATGAGGAACGACACTGGGCGATAAGAATCGGCCAGCTGGACCATAGCATCGGCGCGGCGATTTTTTGCCTGAAGCCACGCCACCTCGGACAGTGGGTTGTAATAGCTGGCTTTTTCTTTGATGACTTTATTCATCTCCTCTTGGCCGGGTGCCAGATCCACCTCTAGGTCAGTCGAAAGCGACAGTCCCAGCACATCCTTGATCTCCATCTGGGCTGTTTCACGGCCTTGGTTGAGCAATTCATAGTAGGAACGCATCAGACCCAATTGCATGTAAGCCTCATGGATCTGGTCTTCGGAATAATGGCCGATGTTCTTGTTAACATCCTCCGCGCTTACGGGTTTTTGTCCCGGACGCTCAGCATTGATCAGATCCGCAAGCTCCTGGGGTTTCCGATTCGCTTCACGCAGTTTACGCAAAACTTCCGCAGAGGCGGCAGATCCAAAATAGATCTTATTCAGCGCCACAACATCCGTCTTCTCGTCTAGATTTGCTTCCAAAAGGGTGATCACTTCCTTGACACCGCTCAGCTGCTGATCCAGCTCCTTCATCAAATGATTTAAGCGGACCAGGTGATAGACAAACACCGTCATGAGTCGCTGTTTGTCTGCTTCCGATACATTCGCTTCGGCATTGTACAGAGCGCGGTAAGCATCGGCGCGCGATTCTGCAAAAAGCTGCATTTCAACATATAAACCTCCGATCGGAGTCGACTGCAACATCCCGGCCTGGAAGCCGATGCGTGCGACAAGTTTAGTATCCAAACTCTTAAGCGCCGCGTCCAAATTGGCCATCGCGGCTTGCTTCTCAAGTTCGGGGAGAATAAATTGCATCTGCTTTTGCCACTTGGAAATATACTCGTTCATGGCCTCAAAATTGCCCATGCGCCGCTGAAGCTCTGCCGCTTCCTTGCCGTAAAGGGCTGCTTTCTTAAAATCATCGATCAGCTTGTCCATCTGCTGTCTGAAAGTCATCTTGAGAGCACCGGTGTGCCTGGGGATATTCAAATCTTCTGTTTTTCCCTCAACAAGATAGATCTCAGATCGGATCTTCTTGACCGCTATTGTTGCTTCCAAAAGTTCCATGCGAGCTTTTTCCACTTGGCTGGACTGCGCGCCGCGCACCCTCTCATTGGCGGCGAGCTTTTCATATTGCAAGCGGGCATTCTCATAGCGTACTACCTCGTCCGGTAATCTTTTTTTAAGCGACTCTGCATAAGCCTTATTTTTCAAGAAATCCTTGGCGCGCGTCCTGACCGCGATCCCGGCTTTGATGGCATCCACTCTCTGGCGAGCAGCCTCGGCACCGGCCAGCGCCGCATTGTACCCGGCGTCATCCAAAAGAAATTGAGCCACAACGCTCACAAAAGGCCCGGCTCCCAAAGAAACTCCGCCGCGGACGGTTACCGTCCAGTCATCCAACTGGTTTCCCAAATGGGTGATGCGATAATAGTTGGCAAACGCGGACCTATCCACGCGGGGGCCCTGCGCCATCCTTAAGACCACCTCCGGAACAGTGTCTTTGATATCGACGATAAGCGCCTTTTCATTGGGACCGGGCGTCAAACCCAGTGCCGCGAGGGACTGATTTTCAAGCTTGGTGACTTCACCTTTGGCGTTGGTCAGTCTCTCGGATAAGGCAAAAAGCGCCATTTCCTTGGCTTTGAGATCGCGGACCGTTGTCCTTCCATCAGACCCGATCTTTTCGATCTCTTCGTAGAGGCTTGTGTACGCATCATCGGTCAGTTTGTACTCCTGCCGCGCTTGAAACAAGCGCACAGAAAGATCCATCGCATCCAGCGCGACATACGTCAGAGCCACTTCATGCGCCACCATCGCCGCCCGCACTTGGGACGCCGCGGCGGTATTGCGCTGGCCATCTTTTTCACCCACATTCCATTCCATGTACATTGCTAGAAGATTTGGCGGGCCACCGGCTGAAAAAGCGATGTTGGGGCCATTTTGAGCTCCCACGGCGGCGGCATCCACTTCTGCGATATGGATCCCTTGGGCTGCCAGTTTTCCCTGGACACTCCGGGCGACTGCCTGGGAAACAAACTGTTCCTCAGTTATCACCCGAGATCTATCTTTTGTGGGATGGATCACCTGGATACGCTCGTCATCCTTGGTGTGAGATTGCCGATTCGCTTTGGCGGCGGCTTCAAAATCGGAATTGTAGCGGATGTAGATCTCTTTTTTCTGGGCATACAGAGCGTCGCGCTGTTTCTTAAGAGACTCGATCTGGGCGGTTATTTTTCCATTTTCAAGCTTCTTGATCTCATCGCTTAATTTAGCGATCATGCTATCAAGCCTCTCTAAATCCAAGACCTGTTTCTCTCTCAGATCTTTTACCGTCGAATCCATCTCGGGAAGCAACCAGTGGAGAAGTTGCGCCATCTCCATTTTTAGGCGCATCGTTTTTCGCCAGGGCTCCGCTTTTTCGTCAGCGTCTCTGTCTTCTCTGGAATACCTTATAGGAATAGAGTCTCTTACTTTCTCCACGGCGGGCTTAGTCCCAGACTTTTTGGCGCCTTTCAACATAATGGGGCTTGTTCTTTGATCCAACATTTCGTCGGGGATCTCAGTCTTTGACGGGACCGGCGCGGGCGCGTACTTTGTCCGAGGACGGAGCGGGGCATCGTCTTCTTTATAGGGTTGTGCATCAAACTTTTTTTTCTGATCAGCCGCTTCTTTCGCGAGATCTACTTTCGGTGCGGTCCTTATCTTTATAGGTGCAGGCACAGGCTTCGCCGCAGATTTGGGTGCGGGCTTCGTCTCTTCTACTTTCGGAGCAGGCTTCGCGGGTGCAGGTGTAAGTTCTATAGTTTTCAGCGCGTTACTTACTTCGGGTCTGGCAAATGGCGATTTTGGTTTTTCCGCGGCTGGAATATTTTCCGGACCCATTTTCGGCAGTATGATTTGTGTTTGCGTTGAAGGTTTGGGTGCATCCGCTCTATTTCTCACATACCGAACCGGTGCGGGACCTGCCGGCTTTGCTGTGGTAACAGGCTGGGCGGCGAGCCGCTCGCGGACAGATGCAAGTTCTTTTTCCTGCTGACCCAAAAGATCCGCCAGTTCTTTCTCCTTGGCTGCGACAGGCTCAAGCTCTGCCTGCGCTTTCTTGAGATCACTCTCATAGCCGGCTTTCAACCGCTGTGTCTGTCTATCTTCTTGATTAAATTTTATCGCGGATTTCGCCCAGCCAAGCATGGCGGCTAAACCCTCCCGACCCAAAATGACCTGTTGGTACTCCGCTTTGCCGGTTGCGGGATCTGTAATACGCACAAAAACAGCATCGTTGCCGACATTGCCAATGCCGCCGATATTACTGCGAACATTGATCCCAAACTTTTTTGCGTCTCCCGGAGTCAAGGATGAGGCCAACGTCCAATCACTGAAATCGCTTGTCTCCATAGGTGCAGTCCGGTAAGCGGTCCGACCCTCTGTTTTTATCGGGATGATCCGGATCCCGAGGCCCGGGATCTTGTCGTCGTGTTGCACGCTTCCCAAGGCGTCTCTATCCTCGGGTGCGAGAGTCTCAGCCACGGAACCATCCAGGACTAATTCAGGTTTTTGAGGGGCAGGCAAAAGGCTTATTTTCTGCTGAAGAGCAGAAACCCTCTCTGACAGAGGCTTCTTTTCATCGCGGGCCTTGGCCAACACTTCCGTTGTACCCTTCACGGCTTCCTGGACTTGCTCGGCCTTTTCCTGCAAAGAGGCGGCTGCTTTTTCCGCATTTGTTTTTTGCGTGGTGAAAAAGGCAAGGTTTTCTTGAGAACCCTTCAAATCTTTTTCGGCCTTTACCAGCGCTGCTTTCGCCGTCTGGACCGCTTTGTCAGCGTCTTTGATGCTTGGCCCCGGCTTGATCTCACCCCTGATCGGAAGTATGCCGGGCTGATGTTTGATCGAATCAAGATCAAATTTTTCTTTCTCGCGCAGAACCATGCGGGCTATAAGATCTTTACTGTCCCGGGCATAGACCAAATTTTCAGCTTTGAAAACATTGAAAAGATCTGTCAATAAACCGGAAGGGTCGCCCTCGTACGCCAAGCGCAAAGTTGCCAGTTTTTTTCCATTACTGTCTGAGAAATAAACGTTGCCGTCCTTACCCACCACCACAGCGACCGCCCACTTACCTCCGACCGCGGTCTTCTCGTCCAAACCGGATACTTTGGGGTCCAGCATTATCTTTTTGGTCTGCTCGGCGATTTTTTCCATGGAAGGTTTAAATTTTGAAGTCCACACCTTGGCACTGCTAGGGGTCCAAAACGTATCTACGGCATACGCGCCCGCCAGTGATGAGACCATCAACTTCACCGATTCCGCCTTCTCTTCAAAATTCTTCAACTCCGAAGGAACATAAAAAACAGAGATAGCCGCGCTTTGATCACTGTTCGTGTGAAAACCATGATAAAAGGGCACCTCTTGCTCTTTGGGCTTTTCCGCCAAAAGTTTCTTCAGCGCGGTCTTTTGCGCCGGAGGTATCTCTCCCTCCTTGGGGATGGCAGCGGACGCTTCGCTTTCGGATCTTTTTAGAATCTCTTCAGCTTCTTTCAGATCTTTCCGGGCCTTTTCAACAAGGGTTTGGGCGGCTCTCAGATCTTTGCCCGCTTTTGTCACGGATGTTTCAAGAGATGAGCCGTCAGCGGCAGGTCCTGGCCTCGTCGCGTCTGTCCTCGGAGATCCGACTTCGCCGCCCCCAACCGCCAGTTGGTCCCCTGTTATGAGCGCATCGCGCAGCATTTGTTGTTCAATGGTAAGGGGTGAGGCATCGGACACGAAAACCGTCGGCTGAAAAACTTTAGCATCAGCGGTTTCAACATTTAAAAAAGTCTCTTCCGAGACCAGCCCAGCCTGCACGTTCCGCATCGCTTCCATGTCGGCTTCCGTAGGCCCGGCTTGAGAAGACTCGGGGTGCTGTGCTAAGAATTTCTGGAGTTTACGACCCATCACAGCCTCGGGCTTAAAAGTATCTGTCCAGCTCAACAAGGGAGAAGCATGAAACTCTGACTCATCAATCTTGTCCACAAGGTATTGGCTTGAGTTTCCAATGCTGGATGAAAGAACACCCAATAAACCACCCAAGCCAGGATGGTTAAGATCATCAGGAGACTCCACAAAATAGTTTAAGAGACTGCCTTGTTCGAATACATTGTTACCATGAGCACCTTCAACGATCTGGCCTAAACCAAGGAGGGGGTGTATCTGTATCGGAGTCTGAAAAATAAAAGAAAAAGTTTCGGAGAGAGCTTTGTCAAAAAGATCCAGCTGGCCGAGTACACCGGCGATTTCCGTATTGACGATGGACATGTTCAGCCAGCGGCTGAACAGCGAACCATATAATTTTGGACCGCTGAAGGTCTCCCGGCGCGCGTTGGAGGCTTCTTCGGAAACCGCTTTTTGGATCTCGGTAACCGCTTGCTTAATTTCAACAGCATCCGCCAGTGGAGGGCCGCGGCGCGCTTCGATATTGGCCAGAATCCTCTGGATCTGCAGTCTCTGATTAGCAGTCGCCTTCAAAAGCCTATCACGTCTGATCACTTTCACTTTTTGGTCGTATTGGAGAACTGCCTGCAAAGCGCGGTATATTTTTGCATCTTCCTTATTCCGCTGGGCATTTCCGTCATTCAGCCAGCTGGGAGGAAATTTTGCCTCAAGATAACGCAGAACGGTTGCCCCGTCCCAGTTGTTCCAGGAATTAAATTGTCCTTGGGCATCCGTGAAGCCCAATTGGCCGCCCTTGCCCTTCTCCAGCGGTAAACCAAAATCCCTCCGCGCCAAATAATTTCTACGGACATCCCCGGACATCGACCAAAACCCGCGGATATACACCGTCAAAAAGGTGCTCAAAGCGCCCGCCATGACGCCAACCCCATAAAGCGAAGAAGCCACCTTGACCAACACGCCTCCTACATAAGGAACAGCCTCAACCCCTGTCATGAAATGGGGGAAATAATTCGCCAACGGCTCAAACACGTTGATAGACAAAGCAGCCAGGCCTAAAAACTGCGAGATTCCCAGAAAACCGGCTACTGTGAAGGAGGCTATGATCACGCGGCGATAATGAGCCGTGCGGGCACTGCCTTCTTCCGGAGCCCATTTAAAAACCAGGTAAGCAAATATTAAAACAGGGATCACCACCACAGGCAGGGCGAATCCTATTCCGGGAATCGCGATCGAAAGAGATCCTAACCCGACGATCTTGGGCACCAGAACCGAACTGACAAAGTACAATCCTCCCCTGTCACGCAAAAATCGCAAGAAACCAAGGACAGGGACCGCTTCCAGAGGAGTCCCTAGAGCCGCTTTGATCTCACTGAAAATTTGAGAGCCTTTTTTCTGGCGAAACACTTCATCGCGAACGATCGTCTGGACATCCGTGGGAGTCAGATAGTTGGTCCGGCTCTTGGCGGTCCAATGAAATAGAACGGGCGCGATAAAATACTTTCCGATAAACCCGTTGAACAAATGAAAAATAAAACTGAACGAAGTGCCTATCCACGTCGCACGCAATAATGTCCAGAATGTGGCCTTACCTTCCTTATCGTAAGGAATTTCACGGATCGTCTTCCACAAAAGCGGGACAAAATTCAGGGTGGCCGAGAAAATATTGGAAGATCCTTTGCGGGCTTCTTTCCATATTTCACTGATATGCAGGCCCTTTTCCACATCGCGGTTGTACTTGCTCTCCGTATAAGCAGTCTGATTTTTTGCCTTCAACTCGCTGTAAACCAGCCACCAGTTGACCCTGCCTTTTTCATCGGTAAAAGATTTCGCGTACTCCAAGAGATCGATCGTGCGACCCTTGAGATCTTTACCAAAATGCTCGACCACATAATCGGCGATCTTTTGATTACTGCTCTCTGAAGAATGCGTGAACCAAAGTCCGAATAGATAAAATGTATCGCTGACATGCTGAACAAACGAAACTTTTTTAATTTTTTCGACAGTCTCAGGCTGGGCCTTCACTTTCGGCTCAGTGACTGGCATCGGCTTTTCTGTCAGTCGTGCCGCAGCTGTAACCGCGGGAATAACAGCCGCAGTTTTTGCGACCGGCTCGACTTTTTCCGCCGCAACCTGGATAGGTTTAATAGCGGCACGCACCTTGGCCACATTCGCGGGACTATCAAGGCTCCCTGTTTGGCGTAAAGCTTTTTTTACCTGGTCCTCTGTGGGGCTTGTAATTCCCGTGAGACGATTGACAACTTTCGTGGTCTGCTCATCGGTCATGACGCTTCCTGAAACATTGAGCGCCTGGATCTCTTGCAACTCCGGAGCATTGCCAGCATTGATGTCTGTTTCATTTTCTACGGAGACTACGCTCACCGAGGATATCCCCTCTTTGTTTGAGCTTTTCGGGAACTTGTAGTTGTTTTTCCCTAATGTCACCACAACGGCGCCGTCACGGGTTCGAGCAAGGCGGACAGCTGCCAGCATTCCTGAAAAAGTTTCCGCGCTCAAGACGCTCGGTCCGTCCCCAACAATGCGGCGGAAATTTTCGTCAATTTTATTCAATGCCTCCTCGCTCAGCCTCCCGCTAAAGCCAACGGCCTCAAAGTAAGCCTTGATAGCAACAGCGATCTGATATTCGATTTCAGCGAGATTTGGATTTTTTACATTACCCGCGATCGCCAACGCCAAATAAAAATCCGGGTCATCCTTAAATTGTTCTTCATATTCTTTGGGTTTCTGGGTCAGGATCGCGATGTAGGGGCGGTTGGCGGACTTCTCGTCGAAGCGCGGCATCACCACCAAATAAGAAAGCTTTTCGTCATCCATCAATTTAGAAATACCCTCGGAGTGAAAACCTCCGGTGACCAGCGCGGCGACGTGCACTCCCTCTTCCTTCATGCGCTTGACCGTGTTCTCCATGAGGGCGCGGTTTCTTTTTTCGGCCAGCTCGTAGAATTTGCGTGCGTCCGGGATAACCTTGGCCAGCGCCTGGAAATCCACCGCCGAGGCGTCAAAAGCGTATTTCAAAGAAATCTCGCTGATACTCTTCTCGATCTCGGAGATCTCACAGCCCGCCTGGTTTTTCGTGTAAAACTCATATTCTTTGCTGGAAAGCGTCGTATCCAGAAGCTGGGAGAGGATCGTCACAAAACGCGCGGTCCGGGAGAGCGCCTTTTCATCGTCGTTGGTAAAAGATTTGTCTTTCAGGGCATTTTCAAAATCCTCGACCTCGTCAAATATCGCGATCAAGTCAATGCTCTCATACAGCACCACGTACTGAGAGTAGAGGATGATGTTTTTGTAGGTGAGAGGATTGATATCCATCCCTTGAGCGGCACGGCTGAGTGAAAAATGAAAAGCGCCGGGAGTGATCTTGTTCTGCTTGAACTGCAAGGCTTCCAGCACAAGCTTTTCCAGCGCGGGCTTGGGCAGTTTCTTGCCCAGCTCATCGATCAGCGCTTCCCTTTCGCCGTTGGCCTTTTTAAAATCGATCTCTTTTTCAAGCTCCACCACTTCGGAAAGTTTCTTGATGTTGGCAAAACGCGCGATGTCGACATTTTTCTGGCGGGCTAATTTTGAAAAATAATCCCAGTATTCGGTGAACTTGATGTTGCCATTCTTGTGAGGCAACTTCTTGGAGGTCATGTCCAAAAGCGCCGGGGAGTAAACCTTGGCCTCAAGCCCGGCCACCGCCTTTTTGAGATTCTTCAATTCCTTACGGATCGCGGCCTTATTTTCAATGAGGGTCTTGAACACCTCAACGTTTTCTTTGTAAAGCAAAGGATCGTCCACGCCGTAGAGCTTCAACGGCTCATTGGAAACCATCGAATAAAACTCACCGGCCGAGATCCTGCCCTCTTTCATCAAAAACGTCGCGGCCTTCCTCCTCGCTTCTTCCAGCGGAAAGCTTGAAACGACCGAAGTATCCACCACGTCCGTGGCGCCTTCCAGCGCAACGAGGTTTAAATTATAATTTTTGACCAAGCTATCAAGGATTTTGACGATGGAATCCTGGGCGCCAAGTTTGGAGTGGGCATCCTGGATGTTGATGATCAGATCACTCGTGCCATTGACCGCGACTTTGCGCGTCAGGCCCGAATCCGGCGGAATAGTGACTTTTTCAAGATCAGAGACTTTGGCGGCTGAATGATTCCTGGCATCCACCACATGAGACCAGATGGGAGTCCCGCCTTGAGCCTGCACTAAGTCTTGAAGAAGAAAAGTAAGAACAAGGACTGACGAGAGTATTCTGAGAACAGGTTTGTGGCGGGAACGAAAAGGCTTGTCCGTCATCATTATCTCTGACGGGATCTGGTTTAGAACGTTATCGTTTTTTTCTTTTGTCATATGTTTTATAAGTCTCTTACTTAAACGACATTCGAAAAAAATATAATAACTAAAA
>CAZBIH010000004.1:26275-31755 GCA_964492015.1 uncultured Planctomycetia bacterium
CAAATTCCTTCACGCCTCGAAAGACCTCATTCCTGTCTTCCTAAAATTCATCTAACAACAAACTGTCATCTCGAGCAAAGCGAGAGATCTCGATTTTAATACGGGATTTCTCGCTTTGCTCGAAATGACAGTATGCGTTATTTTTTTACCTTCAGCGCCTGCCGTTTTTGCCAGCGCAGTGAATATTGGTTCAGTGCGTCGATGAGCTCCTGCGAAGAGGGTTTGATCGGAAAATTACCGCTGAGCATGACTTCATTGGCAGACACTTTTTTGCCATAATAATCGCTGTCCGCGCCGTCATCCGGCATGACCACCGCGCCGTTGAGCGCCAATCCGGCAAAAAGCCCGCGACTGCGGGAATAAGATACGATCATGGAGCGCAAGAAAAAATCAGTCGATATTTCGGAGGTACGTCCGACCGGCCCCGCAGACAGCGCGATGTCCACCCCCAGCGTCAACTTGCTGTTCAGGAGGCTATCGATCCCCTTGTTGTTCAAAAATATGAGCACCAAGTCCGTCGCCTGAATTCCCGCCTGAAGTCCCGCGCTGGCGCCTGCGATCGTAGAAAAAGTGACCGGGCCCCATTCATTGGTTTTCTTATCTCGTTTAAGAACAACGCCTTTGCCGTAGCGCCCTCCGATGAGAAATCCGCCCTTTAAAACAAAAGGATAGATCGCGATCGCGCGGCACTTGCTCAAGAGCTCCTCGGGGATACTTTGATCCGGGGACGCCATCATCTCTTTCAGCACCTGCTTGGCCTGGCCGAGAATGCGATCCTGCCTGGCGCTGTCGGCATACAAGAGCGGTTGGGATCCCAGGCTCAAAATAAGGGTGAAAATAAAAATTTTAGTCTTTGTCATGAGTGTATATTACCAGACTTGTCCCCCTCGCGCACAACCTTATAGACGATCTCACCTTCTTTGGCCTTGTTGAATTTTTCGCGGGCGACCTTCTCGACATACACGGGGTCATCCCTTAAAAGGCGCAACTCCTGTTCCAAAGCAGCGTTCTGCGCTTTTAATTTTAAGGTTTCCTGCCGCAAGGATTCACTGCGCCCGGAGAGGCTTTGGATCTTGATCACTTTGGGCGTGAGAAACACCACGAACAAGACCGCCAGCCCAGCAAATAGAATAAGAGTGACGGATCTTTTCGCAGCGGGCATTTTTTAGAGGCCGTATTTGGCTTTGTTGCCCAACTCTTCTTCGATACGAAGCAGTTGATTGTATTTAGCAATGCGGTCTGTGCGCGAAAGCGAGCCGGTCTTGATCTGCCCGGCACCGGTACCCACGGCCAAGTCGGAAATGAATGCGTCTTCGGTCTCACCGGAGCGGTGCGAGGAGATCACGCCGTAACCAGCTTTTTGCGCCATCTTGATCGCCTCCAGCGTCTCGGAAACGGTCCCGATCTGATTGACCTTGATCAAGATCGCGTTGGTGGCTTTCATTTCGATCCCTTTTTTCAAGCGCTCAGGATTGGTCACAAAAAAATCATCGCCGACGATCTGGATCTTTCCGCCAAGGACTTTCGTAAATCGAACGTAACCGTCCCAATCATTCTGGTCCAAACCGTCTTCGATCGAATAGATCGGGTACTTCTTGACCCATTCGAAATAGATCCCGATCATCTCATCCGCGGAAAACAGTTTTCCGGGGTTGGATTTCCAGAATTTGTAGCCCTTGCGGCCGCCCTCATCAAAAAGCTCGGAAGAGGCGCAGTCCAGCGCAATTTTGATCTGTGAACCCGCCTTGTAACCCGAGGCTGAGATGGCCTCCATGATCACTTCCAAGGATTCTTCGTTTCCAAGGTTGGGCGCAAAACCACCCTCATCGCCCACCGCCGTCACGTGGCCCTTCTTTTTTAAAAGGGTCTTCAAGCTGTGGAAAATTTCCGTGATCCAGCGCAGGCCTTCGGAATAAGTCTTGGCGCCGACAGGCGCGATCATGAATTCCTGGAAATCGATCTTGTTGTCGGCATGCTTGCCGCCGTTGATGATGTTGGCCATCGGGACAGGCAGGTTAAAATTTTTATTTTGATGAAGTTTTCCGATGTATTTCCAGAGAGAGATCCCCTGTGCTTGGGCCGCCGCGCGGCAGACCGCCATCGAAACTGCCAAGATGCCATTGGCACCAAGCCGAGCCTTGTTGGCAGTGCCATCTAGTCGGATCATGAGCGCGTCGATAGCTTTTTGGTCGGAGGAGTCCTTGCCTTTAAGCGCTTTGGCGATCTCGGTATTGGTATTGGAAACCGCTTTCAAGACACCTTTGCCGGAATAAACTTTTTTGTCCCCGTCGCGCAACTCCACCGCCTCATACTCACCAGTTGAGGCGCCGCTGGGCACTGCCGCCCGGGCGAACGTGCCGTCCGCTAAATAACAATCCGCTTCCACGGTGGGATTTCCGCGGGAATCCAGAATTTGACGTGCGATTATTTTTTTGATCGTTGCCTTCGGCATAAAATTTATCCTCTCACAATCTTTTTGTCATTTCGACGAACGAAGTGAGGAGAAATCTCGCTTTTAGGGGATTTCTCGCTTCGCTCGAAATGACATGGTTAAAATAAAATTCAGACGATTATAGAGTTATCGCGTTCTCGAGTCAACGAAGTCCTGAGCGAAGCCGAAGGATAACGTGTTGAATGGCTTTTGGATAAAGCCGATGCTCCACCGCGTGAATTCTTTTTTCCAACGCTTCCAACGTATCGTTCGGCTTTACTTCCACTTTCTCCTGCAAAATAACAGTGCCTGAATCCACCGCCGCCGTCACAAAATGCACGCTGACTCCTGCATGCCGGACCTCGGCCTCAAAAGCATCGCGGATCGCGTGAGCACCTTTGAAGGCAGGCAGATAAGACGGATGAATGTTGATGATACGATTACGGTAAGCGCCGATAAAGTAAGGTGTGAGAATGCGCATGAAACCTGCCAGCACGACCAGACCGATGTTTTGATTTCTTAAAATAGAGACGATGACTTTTTCGTAAGCTTGGCGGGTCGCGAACAGCTTGGGACTTAAAAGGACAACAGGGACGCTGCTTTTTTTCGCGCGCTCCAGAGCGTACGCCTTGGGATCGTCACACACCATGAGCGCGACTTCGGCTTTTAGCTTTTTATTTTGGACAGCGTCCAAAACGGCTTGGAAATTAGATCCAAACCCCGAACAAAAAACGGCGATCTTCACCCGGCTAAAGCTTTGTCGAGCCTGGCTTGAAGGTCCGCTTGGCTTGTGGCGCCGACAAAACGCTGAGCTTCCTTGCCGCCTTTAAACAGGATCATCGTGGGGATATTCATGATGCCCAGATTTGAAGGCGTGTCCTGATTTTCATCGACGTTAAGCTTGCCTATTTTAAGCTTCCCTTTATAAGCAGGCGCCAACGCATCCAGAATGGGTATCATCAACCGGCAAGGCCCGCACCACTGGGCCCAAAAATCCACCAGCACCGGCGTGGAAGACTTCGCCACTTCGGCATCAAAATTCGCGTCGGTTATTTTTAATACGTCTGCACTCATAAATCCTCCTTCGGTTGATCCGTAAACAAACTTGAGCTGGAGACCGGGATTGAACCGGTGACCTGCTTCCGCCTGCTGCGCATTCTCAGCAGGACGGACCCGTCCTCGCCTACGGCGAGGCGGGGATTAACCTGAAAAGTTTGAGCTGGCGGTCAGAATTGAACTGACGACCTGCTTCCGCCTGCTGCTCATTCGCAGCAGGACGGACCCGTCCTCGCCAATAGCGAGGCGGGGATTATCCAGAAACAACTGAGCTGGAGACCGGGATTGAACCGGTGACCTGCTGATTACGAATCAGCTGCTCTACCAGCTGAGCTACTCCAGCTTAATTCAATACATCTACCTCTTAAAATTCATTTCTTCTTCCCCGCCACCCGCTTATCCCACCGCGCCGAATATTCTGTCAGGCGGTCAATAAGCCCCTGCGAAGAAGGCTGGACCTGAACCTCTTTTTTCAAAAGAATTCCTTTAGATCCGACATCCTGTCCATAATAGCCGGCATTGGACTTATCATCCTGGGTCAGGACTGCGCCGTCGAGCGCCATCCCGGCAAAAAGCCCTCGGGATTTGGAGTAAGTGAAGATCCCCGCCTTCAAAAACAGGTCCGTTGAAACCTGAGAATCACGCCCGACAGGCCCGGCCGCCGCCTGCACGTCCACACCCAGCGTAACATTGTTCCGGAGAAGGCTTTCTACCCCACGCTCGTTCATGACCAAAAGAATAAGATCCGTCGCGGATCCGCCGATCTGAAAACCCCAACTGCCGCCAACGATCGTCGAAAAAGCCACCGGGCTCCACTTCCCCGTCTCATCTCGCGTGAGCACGATCCCCTTTCCAATGCGGCCGCCGAAAATAAAAGCTCCCTTCAAAACGTCGGGATAGATCGCGATCGCCTTGCACTTGGCCAGAAGCTCCTCGGGGATGCTCTGGTCCGGGGACAGCATGATTTCATTTAAAACCTGCGTGGCATTCCAGATGCGGTCATCCAGTTCGGACAAGGCCGGCTCCGCGGCATGTGCCGGCAGAGCCCACAAAATGCTCGCAGTTGTGAGGACCATTGACAGGCAGACAGATACAAATTTATTTTTCATCGGATTCCCCCGCAGTTTCTCGTGGACAAAAGTCGTGCTGAAAACGGAATTTATTCTATCATAAAATAACATTTTAGTGTCATCCCCGAAATGCTTGATCGGGGATCAGGTGTGATTCCCGATTAAAACTATCGGGAATGACCCCGTAGATGAGAATTTGTTCTAGGCTTTTTTTGAAGCGATCAAGGCGTCGAGTTCGCTCCTTAATAAAAGGAGCACTTCGTTGTACCGAAAAGAACCGACAGATTCGGATTTTTTCTTTAGAGTGACTGTCGTCGGCCCACACCAGACGCCAAGATCAGCGTCATCCGTCTCACCGGGGCCGTTGACACGGCAGCCCATGACGGCGATGGTGAATTTGTGGGCTTTGGCGTAGGAGGTCATTTCCTTCACCTCCATCGCCAGCTTCACAAAATCCCCGTTCTCCACGCGCGAGCAGGACGGGCAGGAAATGATATTCAATCCCTTTCCAAAATCCGGCACGGAGATAAAACGTTTTTCCTCAATATCTTTTAAAATTTTCCGGCCCCAGGTGATCTCTTCGGATTTCTCGGAATTAGGCAACGTCAGCGAAACACGTATCGTGTCGCCGATGCCCAGAGGGATCAATTGTTCAAAAGCAATTCTCGTCTTGATGACGCCATCCGGCAAAAGTCCCGCCTCGGTCACTCCCAAATGAATGGGAACATCCGGACGGCGTTTGGAAAATTCTTTATTGCACGCCACCACCTTTTGCGGGTCGGAATCCTTGAGGCTCACGACATAATTTGAAAAATGAAGACTGTCCAACAATTCACAATGCCAGGCAGCGCTTTCCACGATCGCCCTCACGTGATCGCCTTCGTATTTTTTCAAAAAATCAGGCGCCACGGAACCGCAATTGA
>CAZBIH010000005.1:0-4082 GCA_964492015.1 uncultured Planctomycetia bacterium
ACCATTTGCGCGAAGATATTGATTCCATTTCGCCGCCCCTACCGCCAACCGCGCGCCTGTTTTTGTACTCGGTTGTTCAAACCTATAACTGACATAGAAGCCAGATAATACTGCTATAATCCCGCTGGCCGCGAACAAATCGCCTGGGCTAAAGCTATAAATGTAATCAAATACCCCGTGATAGTTAAAATAATCCGTGACGTTCATGATGACTCCATAGATTGTCAAATGAAGGCCTGCGTCCATATATTTGTCCGAGAGAGACCTATTTTCCCCTCGTCGATAGGAGTCCCATCTTTTGAAGAGCATGACTCCCGGGATACCTGACAAGATAAGAGTCATAAAAAGGCTCAACGGGGTATCTCTATAATGAATGACAGAAATTCTTGACGGGGGTTCCAATGGGTTTATGATGTATTCAATCTTGTCCTGTAAACCGCCAAAATGCTGACTAAAATAATTTTTTGCCGCATTCAAGTAGCTTTGATGATCCAGATAGATGTATAACTTTTTGGCACGAGATAAAATTATTCGTTCGATCCATTGGTTCGCGCCCAAAATCACAATTAAAGATCCCAATAAAAAGCCGATTTTTTTGGCCAGATACCTTGGCTCCTTCTCACTTCGCTCGTCGTCGTTCGGACTGGCAGATAGCTTTTGTTTCGCCAACCGCGCCCCGCCCTGCGGCCGCGTTCCGGCGGGGGCCTCTTTAAAGCCCAATTTACCGGCCTCGTACAGCACGACAGCCTTGACAGGAGCCGGCAGCAATTTTTTTCTTTCGTACCAGCTCTCCAGCGCCTTCGTGATCTCCACGATAAGCTTTTGAAGAGTTCCCCAATCTCTGGTCGGCGCGATAAATGACCCTTTATAAATCGTATACTCGCGGACGACTCCATCAGCGTTCATAGTCTTTCCTGAAACACTTACAAAAACAGATTTAGACGTGTGCCAAGCCCGAGTGATCGCTCTGGGAGTAGTGTGAATGGTTTTATTGGGCGCAGATAAAGATGCTTCTCTTTTAACAGACCTGCTGGCGGCATTGAATCCTTTATTGGCAAATCTCATAAACCAATCCATAAATGGGGCGAATAAAAAACGAAGTTTCGTCCAAGGATCAGGAGACAAACCAAAGGATCTTTTAAGGATCATGTAAAGATCCGGAGTCATTGGTTGGGTGGGAGGCAGATACATTGCGAACCAACCGGTACCGATTAAATTCTTAAACCACTCATCCAAATCCACGCTCCTAAAATCATCCGAATTGTCAAAAACTTCGGTATTCGCGATCACTCCATTTTTCTCCACATAAACTTTTGCACTTGTTCCGGTCTCCCCATCATCGATATAGCGCAACATAAGACGGCCTTCTTCCGTTATAGCCGTTTCAGAATGAGTCATGCGGTAGGTCTTTTTTTCAAGCTCCACCGAGAACTTCTCGGGAAACAAAAGCCCCGAAGACTTCTCCCTGAACACGCTGGCAACCTTGATATTTCGCGTAGCCAACCGCGCGCCTCGCAGACCCATTGGTTTTTTGATCCCGCGCATCCAGTCCATGGTCTGACCGTAGCTACTTAAAGATCGCCATAGCGCGGCAAAGTGGTTGTCGGTTTGAGTGTATGTGTTCTTACCCCGGTTAGTGTTGATCTCAATAATTGCTCTCAACTGAGTCATCACTTTTCTGAAGATCCTCTCATCTTCCGCGACAAGACGGGTCAAAAACCGCTGATTGACCTCGCTCGTCTCAACAATTATCGCGCTTTCTCTGATCTTACGAGAGTTCCCGGTTTGATGAGGGCTGGTGTTATGCAGAACAACAATCGTAGCTCGCGAAAGCAACCGGTTGGGCAGAGACCTGATAAAAAACAGGGTCTCCTCTTCTAATTTCAAAAACGCTCCGTCATGCAAATGCCCGGTGATGATCTCGATCGGCGAGAGATATCTCTGGCCAAGAGCATCCAATTGATTGCCGTACCTGATCTGCATCCTGATCAATTCCTCTAAGAAAGGCTGTTTTTCTATTTCAAAACGCGCGTAATGCATATCTTGCAGGATTCCCAAGATCCGATGGACTTGCAAGGTGTATTCGTTTTCGCCCGATGTGGCCAACCGCCCGCCACTACTACTCAGGCGGGCGGGCGCTGACGCTTTTGGAAAATTGGGGTCAGTCCTTGACATTTGATTTTTTTTGGCAAGTCTTGCACCGTCAAGCACTCTCGAAACTTGATCCTCCGTCCCTGCCAAGCTCGCTGCGGCCGCTACGAGTTGCGCCAGACGCGCCCCAGATTCCATCACCGCCGCAACACGGGCCCCCTCCGTCTTTTTTTCAACCACAAGCGCCGCGCCGCTGTCCACTGTCACCGCTTTTTTCACAGGACGTATCTTTTCCAAGAGCACATCCTCATATTTTTTCTGATCCGTCGGGCTGGTGACGATGGGGGCGACGACCGCGTAGGACCAGCCTTCTTTTTGGAAAAGTTGTTTTAGGTGAGGGGTGTGGTAGCCGCCGGTGATGAGCACCGCGACTTTTTGTTTTTCGCTGGAGATCACGCGCGCCGCATTTTGGACGAAAGCTTCATCGCGCGAAGAAACGGATCCATAAAATGCCTCCAGCGCCGTCTTCCCTTTTTCCAAGAGATCATTCGCGGGAACAATGTCCTCGACGTATCCCAACTCCACCAACTTGCGATTCATCCAAGCCATGTAAGCTTCGGTTGCGAAATCCGGTTCGTTGGTTTTGAAGAATGAAAAATCCTTGGTGGACATCTGAATCGAGTAGGCGGTCACGAGAAGTTTGGTATACCGGTCGATCGCCCGCAACAACAACACATCGCGTGTTGCCAAACTGAGCGCACCGTTGTCATCTCGAGCAAAGCGAGAGATCTCGTTTGTAAATCGAGATTTCTCGGCCTGCGGCCTCGAAATGACATCGTTGGTCAATACGGTCTTGTAAACCACATCTTCAGCGCGCTCCGCTTCATCCAGCACCGCGTCGAGATCCAGCGCGGAAAATTCTTTTAGATATTCGGCGTAACGCAAGAGGTTGGAATATTTTTCTACAGGAACTTTCTTTTCTTTAGCGCTATTAAAAATATTTTGAAAGAAGGCAAGCTGTGCGGCTCTTGAGTCCTTGATCTTTCCTAAGTTTTCAATTTTCAATTTTCCATCATTTATTTGCTGAAGAAGCGCTGCCTGTTCCAAATTAGCAAGATTGAAATCGATCGACTTTTCTTTATTTTTCAGCTCAAGAAGTTTTTGGATATTAGGAAATTTATCCAACGCGATAGAATATTTCTGAACAAGAGCCAAAAGACTCTCAGTAGTTGTCATTCCCGCGGAAGCGGGGATCTGTCCCAGGCGCTGATCCTCGCTTTCGCGAGGATGACATGCCTCGTAAACCAACAACTCTTTTGGATAAAGCCGTCCCTTGATCTTTTCTAGCCCACGTTGAATGAGCTTAAGATATTCCAGCGTTTGCGCCCGCTGATCCGCCAGGTCCGCGTAACTATGCAAACTCTTCTGGTAGAGCTCTTCGTTCTCGATCCCGATGATCTTCATCGGATGATCCGAGGTAAGGTTCAGATATTCTTCGCCCGCGATCTTCCCTTCGATCAAAAATTTTCGGCCAACCTGTTTCCAAACTCCGGCCGGCGCGATCTTTTTGATGGGTGTGAGCGTATCGTCTTGCGAACCGCCTTCCACAAGAACCAGCGACACATCGTATTTCGCCATGATCTCATCGAGCGTCTTCGCCAGATTATCCTGCCCCGAAAAATTGGAGTGCGCGTCCTGAATATGAAGGATCAGCCTGTCTTTATTTCCGGTGTGGACTTCACGCAGGCGGGAAAATTCTAAAGGTACTTGAAAAAGCGAGGGATCCTTGATCAACTTGTCTTGAGCGCTCGAAAACACAGACGCCGCAACAACGCCATCCATCGACGCCGCCTGCGACACCTCCGAAAACGCGAAAGCAAATAGAAGAATAGCCGCGATCGACTTGACCGCCAGACGACTCTTATAAGTCATAGTTATATACAGGGTAAAAAGACAAAGATAGTCCTTGGTTAGTTTAAAATATACTTAGC
>CAZBIH010000005.1:4182-31163 GCA_964492015.1 uncultured Planctomycetia bacterium
ATATACAGGGTAAAAAGACAAAGATAGTCCTTGGTTAGTTTAAAATATACTTAGCAAAAGTATACACGACGAAAACCCTAATTTACAACAAAAATAAACAAATAATATTATTTATAACTATATATAAATAAATGAGTTATATAAATTTAAATATTTAAAATTTATTCATAATAAAAGGTTTTGTTTTTGTGGCTTTTTTCGTCCACCAACAAGCTGTATAAAAAAATACCTCACAAATACACTCCAAACACTGCGGCGGGTGGCGCAGAGACTGGGCGCCCATTTACCCGGAGTGCACGAAGTGACACGAGGACGAAATGGGCTGTCGCAGCGATGACACGAAGGCCGTCAAGGCCGAAGTGGAATGCCGACTGTACGGACAGTCGGCCCGGCCCATCTCAAAACCAAAAATGGCGGTGAGTTGTTTGACTTGATTTGCCCTTTTTTGTATACTGCACACATAAAACTTTCGGAGTTTGATGTCCTTATTGAATGATTATTCCTATGTTTTGGGTTTTCTCATCATCGGCATCGGCTTCGTTGTCGTCAACACGCTCATCCCCTTTTTACTAAGCCCCAAAAGCCGCGGATCCCGCGCCCAAAATCCCTACGAAAGCGGCGAAGTTCCCATCGGCAACGCCTGGATCCAATTTGATATTAATTATTACCTTTTCGCTCTCATTTTTATCGCTTTTGACGTCGAAACCGCCTTTTTATTCCCCGTTTTGACCGTATACAAAGAGATGTCGAGCTTCGTGGTGCTATTTGAGGTCACCCTATTTTTAGGAATCCTATCTTTCGCTATTATGTACGCTTGGAAAAAGGGCCTTTTTTCATGGAAATAGATAAAAATCCCGACTATCTTAATACCCAATCCCCTGCCCCGGGCCTGGTAAATCTTTTTCGTGTGGAAGATGTGCTCAATCTCGCCCGCGCCAACTCTCTGTGGCCGTTAACGTTCGGTTTAGCCTGCTGTGCGATCGAGCTCATGGCCGGAGGTGCCGCGCGTTTTGACATGGACCGCTTTGGTTTCGGTGTGTTCCGCCCCTCGCCCCGCCAAGCAGATCTCATGATCGTAGCCGGCACCATTTCCCGCAAGATGGTCCCTTGCATCAAAACCCTTTATGACCAAATGCCTGCGCCCAAATATGTCATTGCCCTTGGCGGCTGTGCGACAGCGGGCGGGCCTTTCAAATATCCCGGTCAATACGGCATTCTGGAGGGCATCGACAAAATTATCCCGGTGAATGTTTATGTTCCGGGTTGCCCGCCTCGTCCGGAAGCTCTGATCGCCGGCATCATGGAGCTTCAAAAACAGATCAAAGAAGGCAAAACTCAAGGCACGATGTCCCCCGCCTCCGTGACCGATTCACAAGACGGTAGGCCCCCTGAATATAAAAACGCGATCTCAAGAGTAGAGTTTAGAAAACCCCCGGCACCGCCTCCGCCTGCTGCGAAGCAGCAGGACGGACCCGTCCTGCCAGGGCAGGCGGGCGCAGCCCCCGCTGCAGTACCTCCAGCTGCGGCAGTTTAAAACAATGCCAATCACTCTTGACAAAAACATCAAAACCTGGCTGTTAGAAACGATTAAGCCTGAAGAATTTTCAGAAAAAAATTTAAAAAAAGAAGGTATCCTTTTCGAAGCGCTTGTCCGCCAAGATCAGATTTGTGAAGTCGCTAAGGAATACCTTGTTCAAGGCTATTTTTTGGAGTCCATCACCGCGGTCGATTTCGCCGAATGCCTTGAAATTGTTTACCATTTCAACCCATGGGGCCCCGCGAAAAGGTCCTGCGTCAAAATTTTAGCTCCTAAAAACGCCTCCGGCACACCCACGGCGACAGCGCCCACGATCACGCAGGTTTACAAATCGGCAGATTGGTTTGAGCGTGAAATTTTTGACATGTTCGGCGTCACTTTCGAAGGCCACCCGCATTTAAAACGTCTCCTTTTGCCGGAAACTTCGACGATCCACCCTCTTTTAAAAAGTTTCAAGGGTGAGCCCAAGGGTGCGGATGTCGAGCAATGCCTGAAGCTACTAAAGGAAGACGCCGAAACTTTCGAAGTGACCTATCCCCAAACGATCAAACAGCAAAACAAAGATTATTACTTGAATCTGGGCCCTCAACACCCGAGCACCCACGGTGTTTTGCGCATCCTTCTTCACTTAGACGGCGAGCGTGTTCTGGACGCGGAACCTGTCATCGGTTATTCGCACCGTCATCATGAAAAAATGATGGAGATCCAAAATTATCTGGCCTGCTGGCCCAATTTCGGCCGCTTAGATTACGTCGGCGCCATGAGCTACAACTTCGGCTACGCGCTCTTGATCGAAAAAGCGATGGGAGTCACTCCCCCGCCACGCGTGGAGTACATTCGTGTCCTCACGACCGAACTCAACCGCATCGCAAGCCACCTTCTCTGGATGGGAACTTTTCTTTTGGATCTTGGCGGATTCACGCCGTTCTTCTATGCTTTTGACGACCGCGAAAAAATCCTCGATGTCCTGGAAATGGTGACCGGTGAGCGCCTGACTTACGATTATTTCCGCTTTGGCGGCGTCGATCATGACCTGCCCGTCGAATTTGTGCCGGCGGTCAAGCAATTGATCCCCGCATTTAAACAACGCCTGCGCGACTATGACAAGCTGGTCACCAAAAACGTGATCTTCGAGCATCGCACCAAAGGACTTGGAATTCTTACAAAAGAAGTAGCTCTTGCTTACGGCGTCACGGGCCCCGCCCTGCGCGGCTCTGGCATCGCGATGGACTTACGCCGCGATGAGCCTTATTCCATTTATCCTGAAATTGATTTTAATATCCCCACTCAAAAAGACGGTGACGTTTACTCACGGTATCTGGTGCGCATGAAAGAAATGGAAGAAAGTTTAAAAATTATCATCCAGCTTTTGGACAAAATTCCGGCAGGAGAATTCAAATCGGGCAAGCTGCCAAAAAACGTACCCAAGGGCGAATATTACTCCGCGGTCGAATCCACACGCGGATCCTTCGGCATTTATCTGGTCAGTGACGGCACGCTCAACCCTTACCGCATACGCCTGCGCACACCGTCCTTTTCCAATTTAAACGCCATTATTGACATGCTGCCCGGCTGTCTCATTTCAGATGTCGTTGCCGTCTTGGGAAGCACGGACATTGTTCTGCCGGAGATCGACCGCTAATGACCCTCACTGGCAACTTCATCCTCGACCAGGTCTTGACGATCATCTTGTACGGAACGATCGTCGTCCTTTTTGTCTCGGTGAATGCCCTTTTTTTGGTCTGGGCTGAGAGAAAGATTTCCGCGCGCATTCAGCTTCGCCAAGGCCCTCTCCACGTCGGCTTTCAGGGACTCTTGCAAACGCTCGCCGATGCGATCAAATTGATCTCGAAAGAACTGATCTGGCCTCACGAAGCGGACAAATTCGTATTTTGGCTAGCGCCGGTGCTCGTGTTCGCGCCTGTTCTGTCCGCCTTCATCATCATCCCCTTAAGCGAACATTTCATCATCCGCGACTTAAACGTCGGCTTTTTATTCGTGTTTTCACTGACCAACATCAGCTTCATCGGCATCTTCATCGCCGGGTGGTCCTCCAATTCGAAATATGCCCTTTTAGGATCCATGCGCGCGGTCGCGCAAAACATTTCTTATGAAATTCCGCTTTTTCTTTCCACCATGGGCATCGTCATGGCCGCGGGAAGCCTGCGCCTGACCGATATCGTGGTTTATCAAGATAAAAACTGGTTTATTTTCACCCAATTCCCGGCCTTCCTTATATTCATCACCGCAGCGCTCGCCGAGGCCAACCGTGCGCCGTTTGACATCCCGGAGGCAGAATCAGAGCTTGTCGCCGGATTTCATACGGAGTATTCCGGCATGCGTTTCGCCCTTTTCTTCCTTGGAGAATACACGGCTATTTTTATTTCTTCCGCCATTGGCGCATCCTTATTTCTTGGCGGCTGGCATGGACCTTTTTTACCGGGACCTGTGTGGCTGCTCCTTAAAACTTACTTTTTGGTTTTTGTAATCATGTGGATACGTTGGACTTTTCCGCGCCTGCGCAGCGATCAGCTCATGAGCCTGGCGTGGAAAGTGCTGATCCCCTTCGCGATGGCCAATATTCTTTTAACTGCAGTCATGATACAATTTCAGAAATTTTTCACTTCATGAACTATTTCAAAAGCGTCTTCAGCGGTCTGATCAGTCTCATCACGGGTATGGCGATCACACTTCGCTATGCCTTCAAAAAACCTGTGACCGTGATCTACCCCAAAGAACGCATCCCCATGAAGCGTTTCAAGGGCCCCATTGCTTTTGTCGTTGATACACCCGAGAAAAACAGTGACCACCTCTGCATCGCCTGCAACGCCTGTATCAAAACCTGTCCCTCTCGCTGCATGTCTCTGGTTGCAGGTAAAAGCGCTGTCGACGGCAAGCGAGTCCTCACCGATTTTAAAGTCAATTACATGCTCTGCAGTCTTTGCAGTCTCTGTATCGATGTCTGCCCCACCGACGCCCTGAAGCACGATGACCCCAATTACGACATGGTCTCGCTCACGCAAAAAGAACTCGTCATGGACCTCTTAAAACCTTTCCGCGACGCCGGAACTCCTCTGACCAAAATACCGGTCGTGGACCCCGCAGCGCCAAAACCGGCGGTAGCTTCATGATCCTCACCGAGATCGTCTTCGCGGCACTGGTTGCCATCACCCTCATCGGCGCCCTGCTAGCCGTCACGCTTAAAAATGTTTTCTATAATGCGCTCTCACTCATTCTCTGCCTCTTCGGTGTCGCCGCTCTGTTCATTTATTTAAACAGTGAATTTTTAGCCATCATGGAAGTGATCGTTTACATCGGCGCCATCTCCATCGCGATCATTTTTGCGATCATGCTCTCGCGCCCCATGACGCAAAAAGACGAGCCCGCCAACTTTGGCAAGACCCTGCGCTCGGGCTTACTGGGCGTCCTCTTTTTTGGTGTTCTGGCAAAAATGATCGGCTCCACGCAATGGCCCATCACCTCCCAGGAGGGAGATTATTCCATCAAGGCGGTCGGAAGAATGCTTTTGTCCTCCCAGGCCCTGCCCTTTGAAGTCATTTCGCTGATTCTTTTGATCGCTATTATTGGCGCGCTCGTGATCTCGAGTCCCGGAGAAAAATCGTGAGCCAATCACTCCAGACTTATCTTTTGATCTCCGCGGCGCTTTTTTCTATCGGTGTCTTCGGCGTGCTTTCGCGCCGCAATCTTGTCGCGATGCTGATCTCACTGGAGCTCATCTTGAATTCGGTCAGCATCAGCTTTATGGCATTCAACCGTTTTGTGTTCGCGGACAAGGCGCTGGGACAGGTATTTGTCATTTTCATCATCGCTCTGGCGGCCGCCGAGGTTTCCATTGCGCTCTCGCTCATTCTATGGCTTCACCGGAAAAAAGGCTCGATCGATATTGAACAAGCCAAGGATCTAAAAGGATGAAACAGCTTCAAGTCCTCTGGATCATTCAAATGGCGCCTCTAGCCGCGTTCCTCATGATCCAGCTTTTGCCCAGATCCGCCAAACGCGTGGCGCCCATCATCGCGATCGCCTGTGCTTTCTTGGCGGCGGCCTGCAGTCTCAAACTTTTCTCGCTCAATCTGGATGGAACGGACCTGCCCCGGCAGTACGTGTATGAGTGGCTCCAGGTCGCCGATCATTCCCTTTGGCCCTCCGTCTCGATCGATCATTACGTCCTGAGCGTCGGTTTTCTTGTCGATAAACTGAATCTTCTGATGATCTCGGTTGTCACTGTGATCACTTTCTTTGTGCACGTATTTTCCTTTTATTACATGGCCGAGGACAAATCTCGCGCGCGGTATTTTGGTTTCTTAAGTTTCTTCGCATTTTCCATGACGGGACTGGTGCTTTCCACCAACCTCCTGCAAACATTTATTTTTTGGGAGCTGGTAGGTTTGACCTCCTATCTTCTGATCGGTTTTTGGATCGAAAAACAGAGCGCCGGTACCGCGGCGAGAAAAGCGTTCGTGATCAATCGCCTGGCGGACCTGGGTTTTTATCTGGGCATCCTCGTTCTCTTCATGCTGACAGGCACTCTTAATTTTACCGATCTAAATCATGAATTTTTAAAACAGGTTCTGCCTGCGAGCACTTTGACGATGATCGGCATTCTGGTTTTTATGGGTGTCATGGGGAAATCGGCGCAGTTCCCGTTCCACACCTGGCTGCCGGACGCGATGGAAGGCCCGACACCTGTCAGCGCCTTGATCCATTCGGCGACGATGGTCGCGGCCGGGGTCTTTCTTTTAGCTCGAGCTTTCAACCTTTTCAGTGCCTCAGAAACGACCCTTCTTTTTATCCTGGTCATCGGCACGCTCACAGCGCTCGTCGGCGCCTCCCTGGCCACCATCCAGCGGGATATTAAAAAGATCATGGCCTATTCCACGGTCAGCCAGCTGGGCCTCATGGTCATGGTGATCGGCGCAGGCTCCACGGTCGCGGGAATGTTTCACCTGACCACGCACGCGTTCTTTAAATCTCTTCTCTTTTTGACCAGCGGCGCTTTTATCCACCACTTCCACACCAACGACATCTGGGAGATCGGTGCTCGCGGCGGCAAACACGACAAAATCGCGGTCGCAGCACTCTCCATCGGCCTTTTTTCGCTCTGCGGCATCTTCCCCTTCGCCGGATTTTTTTCCAAGGACCTGATCCTCGAAGTCCTGCGTGAACACCATCTATTTTTCTATGCCGCAGCGATCCTGGTGAGCTTTCTCACGGTTTATTATTCTTTCCGTATGTTCTTTGTCATCCTTTTTTCAAAAGAAAAAAAGGCAGCGCATGGGCCTACGGATGGCCACGCGAAAAGCCACGCTTCCGGCGCAAGCCTTGAGATCTGCCGTGTACTTCCTCTGGCGTCCTTGGCGGCGATATCGCTGGTGATGGGTTTTCTGGGGACTTCGTGGCTGGGCAGCCGACTGCTTCTCTGGTTGGGAGGGCATGAAACCCATCTGAATATGGAAATTCTTATCACGACGCTCATCCTCATCGTTTCGGGCGCGGCACTGGCTTATTTCTTATTTAAAAACCCTGAAGCCGCTGAAGTCAGGCTCACTCAAGGCCGTGGCCTCGTTAAAACGATCCTGGAAAGAAAATTTTTCATCGATGATCTATATGATTTTCTGACCCATCAAGTAGGCCTGGGGATCGCCGCGGCTTTCGCGTGGTTTGACCGCAGAGTCACCAAAGAGATCATGGTCAACGGCACCGCTTACCGCATCCTGGATCTGGGAAAGATCAGCTCCAAATTTCAGGATGGGCTCCTGCAAGATTATCTTTCGTGGGCAATAGGTGTGGGAATTTTGGTAGCTTTTTGGCTTATAAAATCTAACTCGGGGGTCCTTTAAAATGGGCTTTCCTATCTTAACCTCCATCCTTCTCTGTCCGGTGATCGGGCTGTTTTTGGTGCTTTTGACACCTCCCAAACAGGAGAACACGGTTCGCGTCATTTCCCTATTATCGTCAGGAGCGAGCCTTGTGCTGTCACTCTGGCTTTGCTTTCATTTCGACGGCAAAAATCCCGCATTTCAATTTGTGGAGCATGTGGAATGGGTTAAAAGTTACGGCATCAACTACGCCAACGGCGTCGACGGGCTCAATATCTGGATGATCCTGTTAACCGCGATCGTGATCTTCTGCGGGGTGCTGGTCTCGTGGACAGTGACTTACCGTGTCAAAGACTTCTACGCCAACCTGCTCTTCCTTGTGGTGGGAGTCTTTGGCGTCTTTATCACGACCAATCTTTTCTTTTTCTTTTTGTTCTACGAGATCGCGGTCATTCCGATGTATCTTCTCATCGTCGTATGGGGATCCACCGATAAAGAATACGCGGCGATGAAACTCACGCTCTATCTGCTTTTGGGAAGCGCTTTGATGTTCGCGGGATTCCTTTACATGTACACCCTGCCGGGCGGGCACACCTTCGATCTTGTGGCGCTCAAACAGAATGTTGTGTTCACTCCTCAAATACAAAATGTTTTATTTTTGGGTTTCTTTCTGGGGTTTGGCGTGCTGGCCGCGTGTTTTCCGTTTCACGTCTGGTCCCCCGCGGGACACGTCGCGGCTCCCACGGCGGCGAGCATGCTTCATGCCGGGGTATTGATGAAGCTCGGCGCGTATGGGATCCTCCGCGTGGGGGTATTTTTACTGCCGGAGGGTGCGCGTCACTGGGCAGACCTCATCGCGGTCCTGGCGCTCTGCAATATCGTTTACGGCGCTTTTGTCGCCACTCAGCAAAAAGATCTTAAATACATCATCGGCTATTCCAGCGTCAGCCACATGGGCATCGTGCTTCTGGGGATAGCTACCATGACAACCACGGGCTTCAACGGCGCTGTATTCCAAATGTTTTCGCATGGTATCATGACCGCTCTTTTCTTTGCCTGCGTTGGCCCCATTTATGACCAGTGCCACACACGCCGGGTGGATGAGCTTGGCGGGCTGTCCCAAAAAGCACCTGTCATTTCCGCCTTCTTCATCATCGCCGGGCTCTGCGGGCTGGGGCTTCCGGGTATGGGAAGCTTTGTCGCCGAGCTTCTGGTTACCCTCGCGGCCGTTAGCGTGTATCCCGTGATCGGGATTATCTCCATCATCGCTCTTTTGGTCACCGCTTATTACGTCCTCACCGCTGTGCAAAAAGTATTTTACGGGCCTGTCAGCAAGGCGGGAGAACATCTGCACGATATCAGCGGTTTTCAGTTCATTCCCCGCGCAATTCTGGTGGGAGTTTTGATCTTCTTCGGGATCTTCCCTCAAATTTTTATTCAGTGGATCTCCGTATCCACTAAAACCCTTTTAGGCGGCTGACATGACCCTTCTCTTTCTTCCGGAAATTCTTCTGTGCGTCTTGAGCGTGGCCCTGCTCTGCCTGACACTGGCCAAAAACCAGATCAGCGAAAAAAATCTTTCCGCGTTCATGCTGGCAAGCGGCTTGGCGCTGGCCGCCGGCTGTATTTTCAGCCTCCATCAATCCGGCGATCTTTTTTTCAATACTTACCGCGTCGATCTTTTTTCTCAAGGATTTAAAACGATCACAGCGATCGCGTTTCTTTTGACCGTCCTTTTGTCGAGCGAATGGAATCAGATCCCTAAAACCCGGCTCGTCGAATATTATCTTTTTTTAACGACCGGCGCTCTCGGCATGATGATGATGGCAAGCGCCGTGGATATTCTTTCTCTCTTTGTGGCGATCGAACTCTCCGCTTATTCCCTCTATCTTCTGGCGGCGCTAAAAACCGGCTCAAGAAACGCCGAATCCAGCGTCAAATACCTGATCTTCGGAGCAACGGTCAGCGGCGCGGCTCTCTGGGGCCTAAGCCTGATCGTAGGCCTTTCCGGCACGACCTCGATCGCCCTAATCCTGGCTCACACCTCGACTCTTTCCGCGCAACCGGCTTTTGTGCTGGGCTTAGCGCTCTTTTCTCTGTCCATGATCTTCAAGCTTTCCGGCTTCCCCCTGCAATTCTGGGCGCCGGACGTCTATGAGAGCGCGTCCACTCCCGCCGTCAATTTTATCGCAACTGCTTCCAAAGCCGCGGCTGTGGCAGTCCTCATCCGTATTGCCTCATTTTCCGGGGCTCCTGTGGCGCTAACAGCGGTATTGGGAGTTCTGGCATTCATCTCCATGACTTGGGGAAATACGGCAGCTTTATTGCAAACGGATGTGAAACGCCTCCTGGCTTACTCAAGCATCGCGCAGGCAGGATATATTCTACTGGGGCTTCTGTCGGGGACCGCCAACGGCATGTCCACCGCGCTCTTTTACGCGTTTGCCTACGTGGTCATGAACTCTGCCGCTTTTTTAGTCCTGACACTCGTAGCCAAGTCCGCAGGCCACGACAATCCTCAAGTTTCGCACTTTGACGGCCTGGCGGAACGCTCACCCTTTTTGGCGCTGCTGCTTCTCTTAAGCCTTTTATCGTTGGCGGGGATCCCGCCTCTTCTGGGCTTCACGGGAAAATGGATCCTCTTCACCGCGGCCATGGAAAAAGGACACTGGTTCCTGGTTTTGTGGGCTGTGCTCAACAGCGTCGTATCGCTCTTTTACTACCTGACGATCGTAAAGCATGTCTATCTTGAAAAACCGAAAAATACAACCCCGCTTGTCGTCCCGCCTTATTTTAAGATCGCAGGGTTCTGCCTTGTCGCGGCGCTTCTAGTGATCGGAATTTACCCCGCCTATTTTATTTCTTTCACCGAACAAGCGATCGCTTCCGGCCTGTTCTGAACAGGGGTCAGTCCTTGACATTTGACATTTATAATAGTTATCAGTAAATGTCAAATGTCAAGGACTGACCCCTAACTATGGAGGGATTTATCGAACAAGAATACCGTTGTAACAGTATTGGCTTTATAAGAAGGGATCAGAAGGTCGCTCCTCTTGCGGTCGCAGGAAATATCGGACGGTGTCGTCAACCCGCTCAAAAATACCGTCAGCGAACCGCGGCCATAAAGAGGGATCTTATAGATCTCGCCCTTGTCAAAACTGGATACAAAAACATTTCCTTCACTGTCATAGTCGATCCCGTCCAGCCCGGAGAGGCCTTTTTTTAAAGTGTGCGCTCTCCCCCGGCGATCGATCTCCAGGATCTCGCCCGATCTAAAACCGACGACCATGAGGCTTTTGGATTTGGGATTAAAAACAAGCCCGTTGGGATTTCCCAGTTGGCTTCCGTTCTTGAATACCGTCATCTTGTCATTGGAGGCCGTATCGATCTTGAGTATCTGGTCGCCCAGCATATCGCTGACATAGACAGAATGTTCTCCGTCCCAAGCAAGGTCATTTAAAAATTTAGGCGCATGAGAGGAGGCGTCGATAGTTCTGATCGGCTTACCTGATTTTTTGTTAAATACCTTCACCGTATCGATATCCGTGACCCAAATTTCTTTCCCGAGCACCAGAAGTCCCTTGGGGGCGTTTAAAACCGGGTCACTGCTTTTGCCGCCGATAAATTTTTGGATGACAAGATTTCCATTCGAGCTGATCTTGGAAATATAGCCGTTGCCGTCCTTGGCCAGCGGCCCGCCGCCGATATTGGAAACGTAATAAGCGCCCGTCTCAGAGTCCGCCACAAAACTTTCAGGCGTATCAAAATTGGATCGTGTAAAACAAAACGCGGGAGATAAAAAAAGAAGGTTTAAAAAAAAGAGGGCGTAAATTTTTCTCATACTTTTAAGTATAACAAAATTACCGAGGACTTCCTAGATGGATGAGACTTGAAAAAGAAACCCTTTAAGATAATGCGTTTCAGGGATCAGAGGATCGATCGGGTGATCCGAAGACTGTGTCATTGTACGCAGAAGTTTTAAGTTTTTACTGGTATCCATCGCGGCGGCAACAGCTGTCTGCAAAAGACGCCCCTCGTCCACATGGAACGAGCATGAAAACAGCGCCAAAAGGCCTCCTTCATTTAAAATTTTCATCGCGCGAAGCGATATTTCTTTAAAACCGGCCATCGCCCCGTCCAGAGAAGCCTTTTTCTTAACAAAAGAAGGAGGATCAAGGATCACCAGATCAAATGTTTCTTTTTTCTTTTCAAGCTCTCTTAGTTCCTCAAACACGTCCGCCTCTTTAAATTTTAGTTTTTCCTTGGAGATCCCATTGCGCTCGCGGTGAAGCTCTGCCCGTGCAAGATTTTCGGATTGGATATCAACACCCGTCACATCCGCACCGGCCCTGGCCAGATGCAGGCCAAAAGCGCCCTCATAACAAAACGCATCCAACACCCGCCCTTGAACACCCAAACCGCTTAAGATGCGCCTATTCTCCCTCTGGTCCAGGTAAAAACCTGTCTTGTGGCCCTCACCAAACTCCATGCGGTATTGAATGTTCCCCTCATTCACCACCACCTCATCCCCGCAATTTTTTTCTATCCAACCCTTTTTCTCAACCAAGCCCTCTAATTTTCGGACCCCCGAATCACTGCGTTCATAGATCCCGCGCGCGGGGATCACTTCTTGAAGCGCCGGAAGTAGGAGGTTTTTTAGGTTTTCCATACCCGCCGTCAAGAACTGGACGACCCATACCTCTGAGTAAACATCCGCGATAAAACCCGGCAGGCCATCCGCTTCGCTCGAAATGACCCGGAAAGCATTGGTATCCCGCACAAAACGACGGCGATGCTCATAAGCTTTCTCGATCTTGCGTTTGAAAAAATCGGCGTTGATCTCTTCTTGCCTTGGGGTCAAGATCCGCACTGCGATCTGTGAGGACGTATTGCAATAGCCGCGTCCGATCAAACGGCCCCGGTCCGTGAACACATCGACAAGCGCTCCGGAAGCGATCTGAACGCCGTTCAGTACCAGCTGACTGGAGTAAATCCATGGATGGCCCGGACGCAGAATTCCCTTGGGGGGTTTTTGCAGAAAAAGCTGGGGGATCACAGGTAAATTATAAGCCTTTGGCTTTCAATTGGTTATCAAAGGGGCGATTAAAACCATGCGAGCGAGCTTCTTCATTCTCCAGAGCCGCCTTGCTTTCGCCGCCTGTCTCTTTCAGCATCTCAAGAAACTGAGAGTTTTTCAAGACCCGCGCGCCGCCGCCGCGGGCCATCTCAGAGATCGTACGGTCGTTGGTCACCACTAGGAACGCGACTGCCAATTTATTTTGATAAATATACTTTTCAATGTAATGGTCGGCGGATACTTTCTGCGAGTAGACCGCTTCAAAATAGGAAGTTTTGTGGACTGCCAGCTCATCAGGACTGCCAACCCCGTCCAGGACCATTTGCATTTTCTGCCTCTTGCCCGCCGCAAAACCCGCGAGCACACAGCACAGATCCGTTTTGGAAGACGTTTTCAGCCTGGGATTTTTTTGGGATGAGAGATCATGCAGCAAATTATACCCGTCGATCAGCCATTCTTCTCTCATAAGGAAAGGCTTAAGATCAACCCCGGGTGCTTATCTCTGTTCCATCTGCTTGACCAGATACGCGTCCAAAAGATCCTTCTTCGAGCGCCATCTGCCGCCGATCTTAAATCCCGGTAAAACCCCTTTTTTGAGCCACCGGTAAACCGTCATCTCATGCACACCCAAGTACTTGGCAACTTCCTTGGTCGTCATGATCTGAGTTCTTTCAACCCTTTTAGGCTCTTGCTTGGGTTCAGATCCATTCATGCTCATGGTCAATCTCCCTCTCTATGCTCTTAAGTGCTTTAATGGGAGTATAATATAATAATTAGTATTTGTCAACTTATTTAAGTATTATTTATCAAAAATAACAAAAGTACCCCATAAATCGACCCTAAGTATTTGATGATATTGAGGTTATGGTTTACTCAAAAAAACAAATCGGCGGGAGTTTATTTAATAACTAAGGGCTTCATCCACTTTTTGCTTTAATTTCTCGAGAGATAACGAGGCTTTTTCAAAAAATGAAAAATACCCAAGCCCCCTAAATTTTTCTTCTACCTCTTCCCCAAGGCACCCGGAGACTACAATGGCTTTCACCATCGGGTTCATGCCCTGCAAAATGGGTAGAAACTGATCACCGGTTACAAGGGGCATGTTGAAATCAAGGATCACCACACCGGGCTTGTGTCTTTTAAAAAGTACCATCCCCTCGTCCGCGTTTCCCGCGGAGTGAGCGTCGTAGCCCATCGCCTTGAAATACTCGACGATGAGCTGGGTAAACCCGGGCTCATCGTCGACGATCAGGATTTTTTTAGAGGGCATGGATAGGCAGAAAAGCTGTTGCGAGCTCTTTAAGAGCTACTTTTTTCTAAGTTCAGTGCCCCTATCAACTTCCTTGAGAAGATAGTTATCTAAAACTTCTTTTTTGGTGCGCCATTGCCCACCCACCTTAAAACCGGGAAGCTTTTTCTCTTTGAGCAAGCGGTAAACAGTCATGGAATGAACACCTAAATACTTCGCCACTTCCTTGAGCGTCATGATCTGTGTGCGCTGCGGTCTCTTTTCCTCTGCCATTGCTTTATCCTTCTCTTTTCTAATGAGACATCTGTTTTAAAAACTCTTTGATTTACAATGCTGATATACTACCACAAGGATTATAATATTTGCAATAATTTTTATCAAATATTAACAACAGCTTACGGGGCTTATTTCAGGCGGGTCTTGCGGACGAATTCCAGGGCTTCTTCCCGGGTTTTTATGTTGCCCTCAAGCTGAGCCTCTTCCAGCTGTCTTAAGATCTGCCCAACCAGAGGGCCTTCGGAGTACCCCAGCCCCATGACATCCCGGCCGGTCAACAGGGGGCCGGGCTTGATCTCTTCCTTGGACAGAGTGCTTATTTTTTTCTTTAAAAAACGCCAATTCGAGATATCCCCATGGCTGGCCAAGCAGTCGATGCGGTGCTGCTCCAGCTCCGTTTCAAACGTCGGCCTCTGCATGAATTTCTTAAGCGTACTCTCGCGCATCACCTTCACGTCTTTGAAGCGCATGTGGCCGTCGACGCAGGCCACCACTTTTTCTTTAAAATCGTTAGAAAAGCGAAGGCGCGTGAGGATCGCCTCCGTCATGCGTGCTCCCACCGTATCGTGCCCATTAAAACGGATGCGGTCCGCCCGCTTAAAAGTCGCAGGCTTACCCACATCATGCAAGAGACAGCCGAATGCCAGCACAGGCTCCGGCCTCTTAAGCTGTGCTAGAAGCAGTTTGGTATGGCGGAACACATCCCCCTCGGGGTGATATTTCCGGGGTTGCTGTACACCCTTCATTTTTTCGACTTCTGGCAGAACTTCCTTTAAAAGGCCGCTCTTATCCAACAGGGTCAGGGCCAGTGCCGGATCGGGACCTGTGAACATTTTCACCAGCTCGTCGCGGACACGTTCTTGGCTGACTTCATTGATCTTGGGGGCCAGCTTGCGGACCGCTGCAAATGTCTTGGGCTCTATCTTAAACCCCAGAACGCTCGCGAAGCGCACCGCGCGAAGCAGGCGGAGCTTATCCTCGGTAAACCGCTTTTTGGGGTCACCGATGGCACGGATCACTTTCTTCTTCAGGTCTTTTTGGCCACCTACCCAATCCAACACTTTTTTTGAAATGGGGTCATAAAAAAGACCGTTGACGGTGAAGTCACGGCGAACCGCGTCCTCTTTGGCGTTGGTAAATTCGATGCTTGCCGGCCGCCGGCCGTCCTGATAACCATGATCCGCGCGAAACGTCGCGACCTCAAAATTCTCCCCATCTTCCACCACGATCATCACGCCAAATTGCGCGCCCACCGGGATCGTGCGTGGGAAAAGAATCTTTACGCGATCAGGAACAGCGTCGGTCGCGATGTCAAAATCTTTGGGGTTCTTTTTTAAGAGAAGGTCACGCACGCAACCGCCGACGAAGTAAGCTTCGTGGCCGTTTTTTCGTAACGTGTGGACTATCTGGAGGGCTGTGTTCTTTTTTAACAAGGTTAGAGGGAAGAGGTAAGAGGGTAGAGGCAAGAAAGGACTTTGCTTTCCCTCTTACCTCTTCCCTCTATCCTCTTACCTGATTTAATTAAGCGTCTTCTCGCCGGGCTTCCAACCGCATCCGGTCAATTTTCCGGTCTGCAGGGCTTCCACGGTTCTCAAGGTCTCTTCAACGCTTCTCCCGACAGGAAGGTCGTTGACGAGCGCTGATTTCAAAATTCCATTGGCGTCGATGATAAAGGTGCCGCGGAGCGCGATCCCCTTGTCCTCGAGAAGCACATTGAAACTGCGCGAAACCTTGTGATTGGTATCTCCCAAGATCGGGAACTGGATCTTGCCTAGCGCCTGCTCGGACCAAGCCTTGTGGGAATAAACACTGTCCGTGCTGGCCGCGATCACTTCGGTGTTGAGTTTCTTGAATTTGTCGAGATTCTTGTCGAAACCCTGAATTTCCGTCGGGCAGACGAACGTGAAATCCAGAGGATAGAAAAACAACACCACCCACTTACCCTTATAATCCGAAAGCTTCACTTCTTTGAAACTGCCGTCGCCCATAAGCGCCTGACAGCTAAAATCAGAGACCTTCTGCCCTACCTGCAATGCATTATTTTCGGCTACTGCTGACATAAATCACTTCCTCCTTGTTGAAAAGTTGATTCTACAACTCCCCGCCCTGCTCCGCAATAGTTTTCGGTCTGGGGGTTAAAATCGACGAATGCGGATCTTGCTTAAGAGTGTTGGAATATCCGAGCGGCGACAAAGACGGGGTGCTTCTCTCATCACCGCCGAGGTGCTGGCCGCGATGCCCAGGGCTGCGGCTTTTTCAAGGCTCATGTTTCGGAACAGCCCCAGGGCAAATCCGCCCAGAAGCGAGTCCCCCGCGCCGACTTTACTTTTGACCGGCACCGGGATCCCCAGGATCTGAAAAGCCTCGTCCTTGGATACAAAAAGAGCGCCCTTGGCGCCCAGCGAGACGATCACAATGCGAATGCCTTTACGCACCAAACCCGCCGCGGCCGCGCGATAATCGCTGACTTTGGACAGTTTTTGGCCGGTGAGTCTCTGCATTTCAAATTCATTGGGTTTAATGATGCAGGGACCCGCCTTGACACCGTGGCTCAAATACGGATCGTCCGCATCGAGCACACAGGGCGTACCCGCCTTTTGAAGCGCCAGGATAAATTTTTCATAAATGTCGGGGCCCATGCCTCGCGAGGGACTGCCGCCGATCACCCAGCAAAAGGGTTTGGGGCGCACCCGAAGAAGTTTTTTTAAAAAAAGGTTCTGGTCTTTGCGGGAGATCACAGGTCCCGGCGCGCTGACACGGGTTTGCGTCTTATCCTTCCTATCCGTTAAGACGGTATTGATGCGCAGTTCGCCCGGAACGCGATAAGGCGCCGAAGGGATATCCAATTTTGAGTACTCACTCGACCAAAATTTTCCGATAAAACCCGCCTCCAGCGTATACGCGCAGGTAGGCCCGCCGAGCTCGCGCACCACCCGCGAAACATTGGCGCCCTTGCCTCCGGCGTGGATACTGACGGAAATAGCCCGGTTGGCGTCATCTTTAACCAGTTGCGGCACCACCAGGTGCTGATCGATCGAAGGGTTGAGGGTGATCGTCGCGATCATAAAACTCCCGATTCAAACAAGAGTTTACGCTCATTCTGCATCAAGATCTTGAGTTTAGGCTGGATCTCGGCAGGAATATCATGCCAATCCGAGCGGCGGATCAGACAATAAAAGTGTGCCCCCTCCGCCAAGAGCGCCTGAAACTCTTGTCTTGTCACAGCGATCTTTTTAGCTTTCGCATCTTCGCGGCAGAGCTCAAGCTCCCCCTCAAGCCCCACAGGCCGAACGGGATGTCTAAAATAAAACCTAAAATCATAAAAAGGCCCCGGATGGTCATAAACAAAAACAGGCTCCCCTGCTTGAGCCTCAGATCTTGCCCAAAGGCCGAACGGCTTGGAGGAATATTCCGGATTGACGATCTCCATGGCAAAAATAACACCGTAAGCCGACACCGCCATCAAAAAGAAGAATGAGCAAAAAATCTTAAGCCTGCGAGAGGAATTTTCGACCCAGCCGGCCCAGGCCGCGCCCAGCACCACACAAAACGGCGCGATCACCGGTAAAATATAGGTCGCCAGTTTTGATCTGGAAAGTGAGAGAAAGAGTACGCTAAAAAAAACAAAAAATAGAAAAAAAGCGGTGGGATTTTTAAATCCGTCTTTACGGACAGTTGCTTGGACATTACGCAAAACTCCCGGAAACAAGATCCAGGGCGAAAGGAACGCGACAACAAGTGCCGGATAAAAATACCATCCCTCCTGATGCTCAAAATCCTGCGCGACGAAACGCGACAAATGCTCGCGGACAAAAAATACATTCCAAAAATCGGGCTTGTGCAGGTTCATCCAGACAAACCAGGGGCCGGCGATCAAAAGAAAGATCAAAACACCCGGGATCAGGCGGGACTCTTTGACCAGGCGCGTCCACTGCCGCGTCAAAACAGCGTAAAACAGGATCGCGAGCCCAGGAAGGATGAGCGCCAAGACCCCTTTGGCTAGGAATGCCAAGGCCACGGCGGCATAGAATCCACCGTAATAGGTAGAGCTGTATTTCGTGCCGGAATTTGCCAGATAAAAAAGATAAAGACTTAGCACAACAAAAAAAGAAAATACCGAATCGATCACCAAAAACCGGCTCACATGCAAATACCAGGGATTCACCGCCAAAAGAAGCGCGGAGTAGGCCGCAGCGGTATTTCCAAAAAATTTGCGGGAGAAGAAATAGGTGGCGAGCACCCCCATCACGCCGAAGATCGCCGGCACCGCCCGCGCTGCCCATTCATTTTGTCCAAAAATTTTAAAAGAAGCTGCCATGAGCCAATAAAACAAAGGGGGTTTTCTTAAATAATCGATCCCGAAAAGCCTGGGTTCCATCCAATTACCGCTGTCCACCATCTGTGAAGCGATGTGCGCGTAGCGCCCCTCATCGGGGTTTCGAAGCGCGCGGTCCCCGAGCCGGAAGAAAAAAAGGAACAACACCAGGCCCAGGATCACGCAAAATGATTTTCGTCCGTCTTTTGTCCAGTCCATTTTGTCAGCCTGTTTTTGGGGTTAAAAACTGCCGGGTGAGAGCGTCTTTGCGGTCATAACATTTTTTGATCCACGTCTGCCATTCCTTGTAATCGCCGAAATGCATGCGGCTGGGGCCCGAGGTTTTGATGAGGCCTGACCGGCTGACAAAATATTTAAAGCCTTCCGTCACGATCTTGGCCCCCGCGTTGACAGATTCGCTAAAAACATAGACCCGGGTCCCTTTCTCTGAGACATGGACCGAACAGCCGCCGTTTAAAAAACCGACGAGGGTGTCCGGAGTAAAGATCTGAAAAATAAAATCTTCCTTCTTTTGCGCCCCAGAAACGTTACCGTCCTCTTCACGCAGAACCAGTAGGGTGCCCTGGCGTAAAATAAAACGCGCCAGATCATCCCCCATCACTTCCATTTGCGAATTCACACCCAGCCTCAAAAGGCCCGACAGGTCCGTGCTCGTTGAAAACTCGACGTAGCTTTGCCCCACCGTCCGTATTTTATCACCGCCACGCAAAGATCCCGAGAGGATCAGAGGCTTCCACTGGATGCCGTCGGCTTCCAGGATCTCCACCGTCCCGCGGGATTCGATCACCCGCAAGTAATCCACCGCCGCCCATGTGTCTTGGCAGAACAAACAAGTTATAAAAATAAACGCTAAAACAAAACGATGGGTTCGCACCCACTCTCTGTCATTTCGAGCGCAGCGAGAAATCCCATAAAAGCGAGATTTCTCCTCACTACGTTCGTCGAAATGACACATCCTATTTTTTCACGCTCCGAAGAGCCTCTTTGCAATAGAAGTAGATGGATTTCGTCAACTTGAATTCCTTATTTTTTAATTCCTTGAGCGACAGCCATCGGAACTCCCGGTGTTCGCGCTCATGAAGCTTCACCTTCTGTGAATTTGAAACTCCAAAATAGACGAACGCCACATGCTTATGCGCATCGGAAATCCTGTGCGCATCCATGAAGGAGGGGGTCGGCAAGGGTTTGACGCCGCGATGCCCGATCTTGGGCGTCGGCGCCAGGATCTTCACCCGGAGGCCGCATTCTTCCTTAATTTCACGGTAAAGAGCTTGCTCGGGATCCTCATCGAGCTCGATATGACCGCCGATAGGAAGCCATTCGTTGTATTTTTTATGATAGATCAAAAGAACCTTGTCTCCGCAGACAATAAAAACAGAGACAACGAAATCGTAAAACTTATAAATATGAGGCAAGGAAAGTTATATCGTTTTGAAATTATAGTGGCCGACAACACCGACCGGGCACTGGGAGAGCGAAACGAGCCGGTCGTGGTGTTTTTTCATGAAGCGGCTGTGAAAAGATTCGGCTTTCCAAAGATAAAAGGAGGCATACTGGTCTTTTTCATTGGTGCGCAAGAGCGTGTGGTATCCGAGAAACCCGGGATGCTTGGCGGCTTCTTTGGCCCAGAACTTGCAATCCTTGACGTAAACCGGGACATCCTTCCTTTTGATCTTAAAAAGGACCTGATGGATGAACATTCCTTTAGCCTTGAAGCGTTTTCCAGGTTTTTTCGCCGACCACGCCGTCCGGAGTGAGATTCTGGGATCTTTGAAAAGCTTTGATGGCGGCTTTGGTCTTCTTGCCCATTTTGCCGTCCACTTTTCCCGGATCAAAACCGGCTTTGGTTAGGGCGCTTTGCACATCGCTGACGGAAACACCGCTAACGCGGATCTTGGAGGATTTCCCCTTACTGGAAGCGGTGAAATTCGCCTGGGGATTCTGACGGCTTTGCTCCAGCTGATACTGCAGGTCCTGGATCTGCTGGTCTTTGGCTTGGAGTTCGCTCTGAAGGGCCGTGACTTGAGGATCCACCGAAGTAGCCTTGGCGGCCTCCGCGCGGCGCGCGCGGAATGAGGCTGTCGCACAGCCTGTCATAAGAAATGTAGATAAAACCAACAAAGCTAAAAATTGTGCCGAGCGATCTCTCATGAAGTTCTCCTTAGTAAATAAAATTAGTTTTTAATATGAAATGATTATACCTGCCTCTTAATTTAGTGCAACAAAATTCATCCTCCATCGGGTAAAATAAGCATCCATGGAAGAATTGATCATCACCGAAGATCTCTCTAAAAATTACTCAGCGGTACGCGCACTCGAAGACCTTTCGATCCGCGTGCGCCGCGGGGAAATTGTGGGCCTTCTAGGGCCCAACGGCGCCGGAAAAACGACGGCGATCCATATTTTGCTGGGCCTTTTGACGCCCAGCTCTGGAAAAGCGTCCGTGTTTGGGCTCTCCCCGCTCACTCAGCGGCACATCATCGCTCCGCGTTTAAATTTTTCGTCCGCGTATGTTCAATTGCCTTCTAATTTAAAAGTCATGGAAAATCTTAATATTTTTTCAAAACTTTATTGTATCCCGGACGCGAAAAAAAAGATCGCTTCGCTCCTGGAGCTCATGGACATGGCTTCCCTTTCGTCGAGGATCACGGGCGCTCTCTCCGCCGGAGAAAAAACGCGCCTCAATCTCTGCAAATGTCTTTTAAACGACCCTGAGCTCTTACTTTTGGACGAACCGACAGCCAGTCTCGACCCTGAAATGGCCGACAACGTCCGGAAACTTTTGAAAAAGATCCAAAAGGAAAGAAATATCGGCATTCTCTACACGTCCCACAACATGCCCGAGATCGAGGAGATCTGCGGACGTGTTTATTTCATCCACGAAGGCCGCATGATCGCCGAAGGCTCGCCGGAAGAGATCATGAAAGCGTTCCAAAGCAAAACACTCGAACAAGTTTTTATTAAAATTGTACGCTCGGGGGATTTTGTGGTCAAGGAGCCCGGCTTATGAAAAAGTCCCTCACCCGTATTGGCGGCATCCTGACGCGCTATCTCTATCTTCACACACGCAGCCTGCCCCGGCTTTTCGAGATCTTTTTCTGGCCAGTGATGGAACTTTTGGTGTGGGGGTTTGTGTCGGTTTATTTCCAGAGCCTGCTGGATGATCCGGCTACTCGGATCGCGGCGATCCTCATCAGTGCTATGATCTTCTGGGACATCCTCTATCGGAGTCAGCAGGCTATCAGCATCGCGGTCGTGGAAGATATTTGGACGCAAAACATCGTCAATATTCTCGTGTCGCCTCTTCGCATTTGGGAGTGGCTGGCAGCGACGTTCATTTACGGATTTTTTAAAATCTCACTCATCACCGCGCTTTTATCGGGCATCGCGCTGGGGCTTTATCAATTCAATCTTTTTAGCCATTTGGGACTTTTCATGATCCCGCTTTTGGTAAACCTGCTGTTCTTCGGCTGGGCGCTGGGAGTCTTCACTTCGGCGTTGGTCATCCGCTGGGGGCATTCCGCGGAGGCGTTGATCTGGGGAATTCCGTATTTGGTACAACCGGTCTCCGCCATTTATTATCCGGTTTCGGTTTTACCCGTCCCGCTTCAATGGATCGCGAAAGGACTACCGAGCACTTATATTTTTGAAGGAATCCGGGAAGTCACCAAAACCCATACCCTCCCATGGAATTATTTCTGGGCGGCGCTGGGATTGAACTTCATTTATTTTCTATTAGCCGCGCTCTTCTTCGGAAAAATGTTCAAAAGCGCGCGGAATTCGGGAAGGCTTGGAAGATTGGGGATGGATTAAACAGGCACCTCAACGGCGTCCGGAAGTGTGGGGATATAGATCCGGCACAAGATCCGACTGCCAGTATTCGTAGCTGTCGATGTCCATCATCGTAAGTTTACCGCTCCAGCCCCCTCCCGTATCTAATGCCCAGACGTTACACGCGTGGACGGGCTTGAGCGTTTTATAAACTTCAGTGGTCGTGTGTCCCACGAAAATATCATCCCATTTGCCGTATCGATGCTCCGGTATCTTTTTGCTAACCCTGATGGCATCATTTAGCAGATCCCTGTCCCACATAAGAAATTGCGGGTCCTGCTTCGTTAGATCGATGGCCGGGTTGACTCCCCCGTGAACAAATAATTTATTGTCCATTTCCAAGAAAAGTGAAGCATTCTGTAAAAGATTTTGATGAGACTTCGGGACACGTATTCTATCGCATTGATAGGACTCCATCGTCGCAAAGCCGCCCTGGCTTGTCCAAATATCTCCGGCCCAGCCATCTCTCATCCATCGCAGAGTCCATTCGTCATGGTTTCCCAAGATAATCTTGAGATTCTTTAGGTGCAACAATTCATCCATGACCTTATTCACTTCCGGCCAGCCGTCACAAATATCCCCCAGCGAGATCAAAAGATCCTCCTCCGGATCAAATTTTGATCTCTTCAGACATTGGACAAGCGCCTTATGCCCTCCATGGATGTCACCAACCACAAATCGTTTCACAGTCTTATGCCCGCTGCTTTATAAAAAAGTTGTCTCGCTTCTTCTTGATTAAAATCTTTTCCCCATATTTTTCTACCCAATCGTTTAAAAAAATCTTCCGTCTGCTGCCTAAACAAAAAACAGCTGTTGGACTTCGGACTTTTACGAAGCGCTTTTCCGGCCGTCACAGCGATAACCCTCCAAGAGGTTTTCTTTTTTTTAAAAACTTTTTCCATGTCGGATACATCAGAGTCCAAATAACGCGCAAGCTTTCCTAAAGCCCAATACTCCGGATCCATGAGTCGTACTTGAAGCTCGCCAAATTGTTTGTGCAAAAAAGTATGCTTCTGATAATCCATGAGAGTGATTGAAGACCAACGGTTGATATCCTCCGCATACTGAGCCTCAATCCCTGTTTTGAGGCTGATTTTTAAGACTGCCTTTTCAAAAGCGCCCCAGTCGCGGGTCTTGGCCTCAAAATCCACATCGAGGGTGGCCCGCACTCGTCCATACAGAGCTCCCGCGGCCGCTCCCGTAAGAATGATCACACATTTTTTTGGATAGGCTTTGGATAACTCTCTAAAATATCGCTCGACTTGTGTTTTATTCATTGGCTTTCTTTGAGAGCAGTGCTTTTTCCACTCGCTTTAAAAAATGCTCAAACATCGCAGGCCCCAACCGCATCTTAAGACTCAAACTCATAGCGTCCTCCGCTCTCTTGCTATTTTTTGGGTTTCCAAAATTTTTTTCATGAGTTTTATGTTTCATGATAGACCGCAGGTTGTCGGCAAGCTGCCTCTCTTCCTTCGAGGCCTTGAGACTCTCGCCGGCTACTATTCGAGCCACCCGATCAATTGCGTGACGACCCCACTCCTGGAGATCCACTCCTTCATCGGATACATTCACGCCATCTACTAGCTCCCCTGCCCTAACGCCAAGAGCCGCCGCAATACGCCTAAGCGTCCCAACCGTCATGTCCCGCGCACCCTGCTCAATCGCCGAAAGATTGGGCCTGGAAACCCCGCAAAGCTTTGAAAGCTCTCCCTGCGTCAACTTTTTTTGATTTCTCCAGAGGAGAATAAGGGATCCGGTGTTCTGCATAATCAAAATGTATCATATTTAATACATTTTGTAAATAGGGGTATTTCAACCCCATGCCACCCCACAAATTAGGGAGACAGACTGCTTAATTGCGCTTAGTTAAGCAGTCTGTCTCCCAATACACGCGAAAATGTTCTATTTTACTGCTTGAACTTGATCCCGTCGATGGACGTTTCATCCAAGGACTTGGCTTTTTCGACAAGCTGGACTAATTCGGCGCGGTAATTTTCCTGGTCTTCGCCCTTTAAGCCTTTTAACACATCCAATACGTGTGTGTAGCTGGCATTGGCTTTGAATTCTGACTTCCTTAGAAGAAGTCCGAACTCGGCTACAGCGCTGGCTTGCTTCATATTTTCTGAAGCCGCCTTAGCGGGATCTCCCGCCGCCAAAATTTTCTCCAGAGGCTTGCTTTCGTTTGCATTGGGTTCTTTGTAGCGCATCTTAACGGTCAAAAGCTCTTTACTTTTTTTGACCTGAGAAGCCTGGTACTTCAGAGGATCCACGGAGGATGCGATGTCTTCTTTTGAATCTTGAGGCACGATCTCATAAAGTGCGGTGACGGTGTGCCCCGCGCCTAATTCTCCGGCGTCTTTTTTGTCATTTTTAAAATCCTCATTGGCTAGAGCTCTTTTCTCATAGCCGATCAGGCGATAAGATTTGACGTAAGCCGGATTGAACTCAACTTGCAGTTTTACGTCCTTGGCGATCGTAAAGAGTGTGGACCCGAGCTCATGCACAAGGACTTTTTGGGCCTCACGGAGGGTGTCGATGTAAAAATAATTCCCGTTCCCCTTATCGGCCAGCTGCTGCATTTTAGAATCCTTATAATTCCCCTCTCCAAAACCAAGAACGGTCAAAAAGATCCCAAGGCCGCGCTTCTCTTCAATGATACGCACCAACTCCGCATCACTGCTCACACCAACATTGAAGTCACCGTCTGTCGCGAGAATGACGCGGTTGTTGCCGTCCTTAATGAAGTTTTCCTTGGCCGTCTGATAAGCCAATTCAATGCCTTGGCCGCCCGCCGTCGAACCGCCGGCGCTTAAATTCTCGATCGCCTGGAGGATCTTGCTTTTCTCCGTCGCGGAAGTGGATGGGAGAACTAAACCGGCATTGCCCGCGTAAGTCACGATCGCGACCTTCTCATTGCCGCTCAGCTGATTCACCAACTTGCTCAGAGCCTTTTGAAGAAGCGGTAATTTGTTGGGTTCCTCCATAGAACCAGACACATCGATCAGGAATACAAGATTGCTTGGGGGCAGATTTTTTACATCCAAACTTTTGCCTTTAAGTCCAATCAGCACAAGGCTGTGCTCCTTCATCCAAGGGCACGGAGAAATTTCCGTCGTGATCGAAAACGGTTCGTTTTTGGCCGGTTCCGGGTAATCATAGTGAAAATAATTGATCATCTCCTCAATTCTTACAGCGTCCTTGGGGAGCATCTGTTCCGAAGTAAGGAATCTCCGTAGATTGGCATAGGAGGCCGTATCTACGTCGATAGAAAAAGTGGATAACGGGCTGTCGATGACGTTTTTAAAGGAGGTTTCGTCGACGGTGTTGTAGCTTTCAGTGTTGGATTCCCTTGCATCTCTATCAACCCAAGAAATAGATGGGGAGACTGCCCTATCATAAACTGCCTCCGACTTCATGCGAGAATCTGACAGGCGCGCGCTAAAGACAGCCTCGGCAACCTGGTGCCTGGCGCCATTAAAATAGGATGATTTTCTCGATTCTGCTTGATTCATTGAAGCGCCAGCGGCAACAACTTGCGGCTCAAGCACTTCTTTTTTTACAAAGACCTTCCCTATTGTTTGGGGCGCAAGAGCGGCCGCGGTAACCGCTGGAGCCCCTCTCGAAACAGTTTTTTCGACCACTGAAATCGGCGGAGTCCGCTTCATCTCGCCTTTTTCGGGAACCGGCATTATGGGCTTGGTCAGATGCGGTGTATAGACAACAAGGATAAAAGCGGCAACAGAGGCCATGACAAGGCTCCCCGCGACCTTCGGGCTGATCTTCTTGACGGTATTTTTCATCGCAATACCCTCCCTATTTTTTATTTTTTCAAATTTTCTGTTAAGATCGGTTGAAAATTCCTCGTCCTTCCACTGCTTGGCCACCAAAGAGAGTTTCTTTAATTCATTCAAGTATTCCCTGTATTTGGCATTTTCCTGGACAGCGCTTTGGGCGATCTGCGTCTCTTGCGCGTCCGCTTCACCATCCACCCACGCGGAGATCGCCTGTTTTATTTTTTCATCGGTATTGGGATTCATGATTTAAGCCTCCCTCAGCAGACCGCTGAGACTTTTTCTTAGTTCTTCTCTTGCTCGAAAGATCAGCACTTTGACATTCGCCAGGGTCTGGCCGGTCGCCTGAACGATATCCTCATAAGAAAAATCTTGGTATTCCCTCAAAATAAAAACTTCCCTTTGGGCTAAGGGAAGCTCTTGGACCGCTTTTTTTATTTGAAGCGCTACTTCTTTTCTGTGCAGTTCATCCGCCGGGGTATTTGTATCCGGGATATCCCACTGCGCTTCGTCTGCCGGATCGGAAACCTTTGAAAAGAGTGAAAACTGATTCTTGCGGCTGCGGATCTTTGAAAAACAGGAATTTCGGGCAACCGTATAGAGCCATGTAGAAAATTTAGCGTCGGGCTTTGGTGTGTAGGCGCTCTTACCGCTGATGATCCCTAAAAAAACATCTGCCGCCACATCCTCCGCATCGGCGCGGTTGCCAAGCATTCGAAGGGAAAAATTTAAGATCTGCCTTTGATAGCGTATAAATATCACGTCGATCGCCCCTTTCACACCCTGTTGGTGTTCCAGCATCAGCTCTTCGTCACTTCTTTCCATCAGAGGATCCTTTTCGTCGAAACTTTGTTCTGTCTATTTAGCGCTTTGGGGGGTCAAAAAGTTACAATAAATCTGTAACCTATTTATATATAAAGAGTTATGTAATTTAATTGGCTAAAAATTATAGGCTCTTCCCGGATTGGTAGAAAGCAACAAGGTCATCGTACCCGCCGATAAGCTTCCCATCGGCGAAGATCTGGGGGACGGTTTCACGGCCGCCGG
>CAZBIH010000006.1:0-20251 GCA_964492015.1 uncultured Planctomycetia bacterium
ATTCAAAAGCGTCTTTCGCCTTTTTTGGAACGCGCGTCTTACCAGGGAAAAGAACAGCGCCTCGTCTTTGACCTCAAATTCCGGCTTTTTTAGAAAAGTGACCTTGATCACCGCTGAATCCACTTTGGGGGCAGGAGAAAAGGATGCGGGGCTGATCTTTTTGAGCGTCTCGACCTTTGCGTGAAACTGTAAAAAAACCGAAAGAGCTCCCCACGCTTTGGTCCCCGGTTGAGCTTTCAAGCGCTCCGCCACTTCCCACTGCACCGTAAGCACGGCCTCGGATACCCGATCTTTTTGTAGGATCAACCACTCCAGGATCGGACTTGTAATATTGTAGGGAATATTTCCGCAGACCTTCACCGGTTTTTCAGAAACCAACTCGGAGATGTTGGTTTTTAAAACATCAGCTTCAACGACTTGAAATTTTTTATTCTTGAAATAGTTCCTCAAGAATTCAGCGTAAGCCTTATCTTTTTCAACCGCGGTCACCACCGCACCGTGATTTAATAAAAACCGCGTCAGAAACCCAAGTCCAGGACCGATCTCGATAACCGCCTCATCTTTTTTAAAAGCCAGCGAATTGGCGATGAATTCCAGGATCCCTTCATCCACCATAAAATTCTGCCCGAGATTTTTACGGGCGGCGGCTTCGAGATTTCGAAGGAGAAATTTAGCTTCTTCTTTGAGCTCTGGCATATTTCTTCCGGTGGGCGGAAAGGGTAAAAGCGAGCTTGATCGCCTCTAGCATGGAGCCCGGATCCGCTTGAAACTTCGGCGCGATATCATACGCCGTGCCGTGATCGGGAGACGTGCGCACAAAAGGAAGCCCAAGCGTCACATTGACCCCGTGGCCGCGCGAGATCATCTTAAGAGGGATCAGCCCTTGATCGTGATACATGCAGATCTCGGCGTCATATTTCCCGTTGTAGGCGTCATAAAAAAGGGTATCGGGCGAGAGAGGGCCCGTCACCGTACCGCAAATTTTTTTCCGGGCTGACCGTACCGCAGGACCGATCACATCGATCTCTTCACGGCCAAAATTCCCCTCTTCCCCCGCGTGCGGATTGAGCCCGCAGACTACCAGACGCGGCTTGGCGATCCCAAACGACCGGCGCAGTTCAATATCTGCTAAGAGGATCGTCTCCTCCACTTTTTTTTGGGTGATCCTGAAGAAAATATCCTTGATCGCAACGTGCCTTGTCACCAGTACCGTGCGGAGTGGGCCGCCGACAAGCATCATTTCGTATTTTTGAGTTCCGGAAAGCTCGGCCAGGTATTCGGTGTGTCCCGGCATCGAGTAGCCGGCTTTTTTTAAACCCGCTTTGTTGATCGGCGCCGTCACGATCGCGTCAACAGCCCCCTGCATCGCCAGTCTTACCGCCAGATCGATCGAAGCGACAGTCAAGCGCGTTTGCGCGATGACGGAGCGCCCCAAAACTATTTTTTTAGGAAACACTTCGGTAAAAAAATAATTGAAAGATGTCTTGAGGGAGAGTTTTTTAGCCAGCTGTGAATAATAAGCCTCATCCCCCAGAAGAATGATGCTCTCCCTTTGGGAAATAGGCAGGCGTGCGAGCGCCTTTAAGGTAACTTCAGGTCCGATACCGCCCGGGTCTCCCAGCGTAATCGCAATTCTTTGCTTCATGAACGAATAGAAATGTAGGCGTTCTTACGCAGGCCGGCGATCCAGGTGTCGAGCTTTCTTTTTACTTTCTCCTTGAAGATCGTATCGTGGATCTGACCGCGGACTTCCGCCAAAGGCCTGGTAGAAGCCTCCTGTTTATCAAGCACCTTAAATAGATGATACCCCAGAGCGCTTTGGATGGGTGGTGTAACCTCGCCCACAGGAATGGAGAATATTTTTTCATCGATCTCGCCCAAAAGCTGGCCTCGTTCCACCCACCCCATTTCCCCGCCCTCCTTGGCTTCGGTGCCCTCGGAATAGGTTTTGGCTAATTCGTCAAACGGCTTACCGGCCTTGATCTGGCCCAGAACCGTCTCCATGAAACTTTTTGCTTCTTCTTCGGAGCGTGAACCCTCACGCACAAGGATCTGCTGAAGGCGTACGCGTTCGCCTTGAGTAAGATCACCCTCGTGCGCCTTATAGTAGGCGCTGATCTCACCCGGCGATACGGAAACCTTGGAGCGCACTTCATAATTGACGAATTTTTGCGTCATCGTCTGGTCACGGAAGCGGTTCCACAGCCTCTTTTCGCTCAAACCTTGATCTTCCAACGCCTTCAAGAACTGTTCGCGGTCCGGGAACTTGTTGCGCACCTCGGTCATCATCTCATCGACTTCCGTATCCTTAACGATCACCAGCTTGCGCTTGGCTTCGCTTAAAACCAACCTGTCTTCGATCAGCTTATTCAAAAATTCCTGCCGCGCCGCATCCATCTTCACATCCAACTCATTGCCGGTATAGATCGTGCGGTACTGCGCCGCCACCGGAGCCGCCACCATGTTCAGGTCGTGATCGGTGATGATCTCATCGTTGACGACGGCCAGGATCTTCTCCACCACTTCGGAAGAATAAACAAAATTTGAAAAAAATAAAACACCTGCTATCAATAAAAATAGGGTTTTTTTTGAATTTTTCATGGTTTTAGATCCAAAACTTCGAGCCTCTTTTCATCGATCTCAACTTTGGAATTTCCTTTCAATTTTTCCACCAAAGCTTTAAAAGCCCTGGATCTTTTTTCACTGGCCAGCCTCTGCTCTACAAAAGTTTTTACGCTCTCAAAATCTCTCAACGCCGGTTCCATGCGATCCGTCAGCTTGATCACATGATACCCGAATTGGGACTTCACCGGGCCGCTTCGCTCGCCTTTTTTCATCTGAAAAACAGCGTCCTCGAATTCCGGAACAAAACGGCCCCTCTGAAAGAACCCCAGGTCCCCGCCGCGTATCGCCGTCGCGTCCAGAGAGCTCTTGCGGGCCATTTCCTCAAAATCAGCCCCCTGATCCAGCGCCTCTTTGACCAGCACAGCCTCCTCTTCGGTTTTGACCAGAATGTGAGACGCGCGCAGGGTCAGCGCCGTCATAAATTCCTCCCGGTGTGCCTGATAATACTGGTTGGCCTCTTCGGGGCCTATTAGGATCTTGTCGTCGACCTCTTTTTCAACCAGGCGCGCGATCAGGATCTTGCGGCGCGCCGATTCCAAAACACCGGCCACTTCGGGGTCTTTCTCAAAACCGCGTTTTTTGGCTTCCTTCATTAAAAAGTGTTCTGCGACCAGATCATTTAAAAATTCTTTCCGGCGGCGCGACGCAAAACTGCGCACCTCTTTGGGAACGCCTTCCAGCCGACTCGTAAAATCCTTGTCCGTGATCGTCGTCCCGTCAAAACGGGCCAACGCCGTCCCGCCGGAAGACTTGGGAGTACAGCCGCAAACGATCAAAACGAGAAGAAGAAGAGAGATTTTTTTCATGGGCATGAATGGTTTGAGCCTCAATATACCATATTTTAGGCGGTTTTTAGGGGTTTTTCTTAAGGGACTTTACCGTTTCACGCAGGATCCGGCAATACAGATCAAATCCTATGCTTGAAATATAGCCATGTTGTTCGGTGCCAAGAATATTGCCGGCGCCACGTATCTCAAGGTCCTCCATCGCCACGTTAAAACCGGACCCCAGATAGCTGAATTTCTCGATCGCCGAAAGTTTTCGGCGCGATTCCTCGGTAAGAACAGCTCCTTTGGGAATGAGAAGATACGCGTAAGCGCTCCGATCAAAACGCCCTACCCGCCCGCGCAGTTGATACAGCTCCGAAAGGCCAAAATGCTCGGCGCGGTTAATGATGAGCGTATTGGCATTGGGAATGTCGATGCCCGACTCGACGATCGTCGTGGAAACCAGCACATCCACCTGTCCGCGAATGAATTTTTTCATGACATCTTCCAGAAGGCGCGAGGGCATTTGTCCATGCCCGACGGCAACTTTTGCCTCAGGGACCAACTGCATGATCTTTTTGGCGATGCCCTCAATGCCTTTGACACGGTTATGAATAAAAAATACCTGGCCCTTGCGGTCCAACTCCTTCAGGATCGCCCGACGCACCACGGCGTCACCCCCCTCGGTCACGATGGTCTGTACAGGCTTGCGGCCGGCCGGAGGCGTATTGATCGTGGACATATCCTTGGTGCCGACAAGTGATAGGTAAAGCGTCCGGGGAATGGGCGTCGCGGTGAGCGTCAACACATCCACCAACAATCTTAATTTTTTCAAATGCTCTTTGTGCCGCACGCCAAAACGCTGTTCCTCATCGATGATGACAAGACCTAAATTTTTAAAGGATATGTCTTTGGACAAAAGCCGGTGCGTGCCGATCACGATGTCACAACTTCCATTTTGGACCGCCTCGACCGCCTCTTTTTGCTCAGACGGCGTCCGAAAACGGGACAGCATGCGAAGCGATACCGGAAAATTTTTCATGCGCGCGGAAAACGTCTCGAAATGCTGTTCCGCCAAAAGCGTTGTCGGTACCAGCATTGCCACCTGCCTTCCACCCATCACCACTTTGAACGCGGCGCGCAAAGCTACTTCCGTTTTGCCATAGCCGACATCCCCGCAGAGCAAGCGGTCCATCGGCGCCGGCGATTCCAGATCAGCCTTAACAGCGATCAGCGCTTTTTCCTGGTCGGGAGTCTCCTGGTAGGGAAATTCTTCTTCCAATTTTTTCTGCCACTCGGTGTCCGGGCCGAAGCTGTGTCCTTCCAGCATCCGGCGCTTTGCCTGCACTTCCAAAAGCTCCGTCGCAAAAGAAACCACGCCTTTTCGGGTCTTTTCCTTTAATTTTTCCCAGACTTTTGAACCAAGGCGCGACAGCTCAGGCTTCATTTTTCCAAAAGCAATATAGCGCTGTATCAAATGCAGGTCACGCATCGGCACATAAAGGATATTTTTTTCGGCAAACTCCAGCGTCAGGTCGTCTTCGCCTTGCCCCTCCTTGTTTTTCGAGGTCTTCACCCCCCGAAAACGGGCGATGCCGTGCAACACATGGACAACCAGATCCCCCGGCTCAATATCGACAAAAGGATCTAGGGGCGCTTCATAAGCTTCGACCGATAAAAACTCCTTGGGACGCGCGTGCTTGCCGTGACGAAATCCGGATTTGACCGGCAAAACCATCAGCATGCGGTGCGGTTCCAGACGCTGCCCCGTCTGAGGATCGTAGGTATAAATGCTCTCGACGCGGTCATGGCTAAGCTCAATGCGGACGGGAAGAGAAAAATGGGCGGGAAAAATATCCACGATACTGCCGCGAATGCTGAATTCGCCTTCAGCGCCCAGCGCTTCACAGCGCCGGTAGCCGAACCCGCTTAAAACACGGGCAATGGCTTCAAAATTAGTTTCTTTTCCGGAATAAAATTCTAGAGTCTCAAACATAACGAGTGTCATTGCGAGGAGCGAAGCGACGAAGCAATCTATCGAAGAACGCGTCCAAGGATAGATTGCTTCGCTTCGCTCGCAATGACAACCTACATTTTGAGCGGTGCGGATACACCGAGAAGATTAAGGCCTTGCCGCAGGACCGACTGCACGCCGTCGATCAGCACGATACGGGCTTGGGTCCGCTCGACATCATCCGTCACCACGCGGTTTTCGGCATAAAAACGATGAAATGACGCCGCCAGATCCATCAAGTACGGCACCAGGCGGTAAGGCTCCAGAGTATTGGCGGCGCCCAGCACGGCATCCTCAAATTGAGACAAAAGTTGAAGAAGGCGCATTTCCATGGGGTTTGAAAACTTAAGAAGCGCCGGGGAGTTTCCCGCCGCCGATATCCCCGCGGATAAACCGGTCTTTTCTTTGAAAGAATTTTTAATGCTTTCGATCCGGGCGTGCGCGTATTGAATATAAAATACCGGGTTGTCCGGAGTCTGGCTCTTGGCCAGTGCCAGGTCAAAATCCAGATGCGCGTCAAATTTTCTCATGACAAAAAAGAAACGTCCTGCGTCCCTTCCCACCTCATCCAGGATCTGCCGGAGCGTCACAAATTCCCCCGCCCGCGTCGACATGCGCACCTGCTTCTCGCCTTCAAACAGCGTCACCAACTGCGCGATGAGCACATTCACCCGCGAGGGATCATGCCCGAGCGCCGCTTGCGAGGCCTTCAGGCGCGCGATATAGCCATGATGGTCCGGTCCTAAAATATCGATGAGCTCGTCAAACCCGCGGTTAAATTTTTCATGATGATAAGCGATGTCCGGGGTCAGGTAAGTATAATTTTTATCGCTTTTGACGAGGACTCTGTCCTTGTCGTCCCCAAAATCCGTCGAGCGAAGCCACACCGCGCCCTCCGATTCAAACACAACACCTTTTGTTTTGAGCGCTTCCAGCGTCTTTTCCACTTTTCCGGAATGCCCGAGCGCTTCCTGGCTGTAATAATTGTCAAACGTGACGTCAAAATCGATCAGGTCTTTTTTGATCCCCTCCATAATGAGGTCGCGGGCGAATTTCCGGCAGTCCTCAAGGGTCGCTGACGGATTTTTTTGGTTCAAAACTTTGGCGATCTCTTTTAAATAGTCGCCCTGATAATAATTTTCAGGCAATTCTTGAGACTGCCCCGTCTGCAGTTCGCGCAAGCGCAACTGCAAAGACAGCCCAAGCGTGTTGATCTGCACACCCTCGTCATTGTTGTAATATTCACGGGTGACTTTATGGCCGCAAAATTGGAGGATACGCGCCAGGGAATCCCCCAGAGCCGCCTGCCGGCCATGCGCGACCGTGAGAGGCCCCGTGGGATTAGCGCTGACAAATTCCAGAAGAATATTTCTTTTTTCCGAAAGCTTGGGACGGCCGAAATCAGGCCCTTCTTTTTGGATGCGCGCCAGAACCGATACCACTTCCTGCGAAGAATAATAAAAATTGAGAAAGCCCGGGCCCTCGACGGCGATCTTCTCGATCTTCCCTTTGAGCGGCGACGCTTCGATCGCCTGCCATAATTCTTTGGAAAGCGCCTCCGCGAGGACACGAGGCGGCTTTTTCATCTCTTTAGCCAGCTTCAGGACCAGATGAGTTGAAAGATCGCCAAATTTCTCCTCTTTGGGCGCTTGGAAAGAAGCTTCGATCTCCGCTTCGGGGACAGACGCAGGATAGGCTTTGAGCGCCTGGGAAAAAAGAGAGCTAAGCTGTTTTTTGACCGTCATCGAACCTCATCCGCCGTGATTTAAATATTTTTTTCTGGGAACATCGCCCCAGAGTTTTTCAATGTCATAATAACTGCGGATCCCCTCATGAAAAATATGCACGATCACAGCGCCGTAATCCATCAGCACCCATTGGCCATCCAGATAACCTTCTTTGTGCTGGACGCGCAGGTCTTCCTGCTTCTCAAGGGCTTCCTCGATATAGTCCACGATCGTTTTCACGCGGACAGTGGAAGACGCGCTCATGATAATAAAATACTCGCAAATGGTAGAACGCTGCCCCATTTCCATCACGACGATCTCCTCCGCTTTTTTATCGTAAGCGGTTTTACAGATCAAAGCGATCTTCTTGTGCGTATCGATGTCAAACCCCCTTTTTTACGGTGTCATCCTGAGTGCCAGTGAAGGATCTTGTTTTTTCGGATTCTTCGGCTTCGCCTCAGAATGACGTCTGTTGGATCTCATGCCGCGGCGTATTCTGGAAGAGGAGATATCCAGAGCATCGAACGGCATTTGCAGGATAGGAAACTTCGAATCCTGCGGACGAAAACCGGGACGCGAAGCCACCACAAAACGGCACAGCTTAAAAATTTGTTCCACGGACTTCCAGCGGGAGAGGTTTTGAAGCGAGTCCATTCCGGTTAAAAAATAAAACACGGTTTTTTTGCCTATTTTTTTGTGAAAATGTTTGAGCGTATCGACCGTGTAAGACTTTCCTCCGCGGTCGATCTCACAGGTAGAGACTGAAAACTCGGGCTGATCTTTAAGCGCTTTCTTAAGAAGCTTTACGCGCAGTGCCGCGGGCAGGAGTTCTTTTTGGGACTTCAGCGGTGTCTCGGAAGAAGGCACGAAATAGACGTGGTCCAAATTGAGCTCGGAGTGCGCAAATTGCGCCAAGGCCAGGTGTCCCGCGTGCACCGGGTTAAAACTGCCCCCCAGGATCCCGACGCGCATTACCCCCGCACCTGCCCCGTCCCCGTAACAATGTATTTGTAGGAGGTCAGTTCTTCCAGGCCCATAGGTCCGCGCGCGTGAAGCTTATCGGTCGAGATCCCCATCTCGGCGCCCATCCCGAACTCCCCGCCGTCATTAAAACGCGTAGACGCGTTGACGAACACACAGGCGCTGTCCACGGAATCCGAGAAAAACTCCGCTGTTTTTTTATTTTGCGTCACGATCGCGTCCGAGTGGTGCGAGCCGTATTTTTGAATGTGCGCCGCGGCTTCCCGGACATCCTTGACCACACGCACCGCCAAGATCAGATCAAGGTACTCGGCATACCAATCCTCTTCGGAGGCTTTTTTTGCCTGAGGAATAACTTTTAAGGTCTTCTCACAGCCGCGAACCTCTACATTCTTAGAGGCAAGCTCGCGGGCGATCACAGGCAAAAATTTCGCGGCTGCGGCTTCATGGACAAGCAAAGTTTCCATCGCGTTGCAAACGCCGGGATTCTGCGTCTTGGCGTTCACAACGATCGCCGCCGCTTTTTTCAGATCAGCCTCCTTGTCAACGAAGACATGGCAAACGCCTTTGTAATGCTTGATCACGGGAATTTTTGAATTTTGGGCGACTTCGCGGATCAGTCCTTCCCCGCCCCGAGGGATCACAAGATCGATCGAATCATTTAAAGTTAAAAGAGTTTTCACCGCTTCACGGTCCCCTGTGAGAACCAATTGAAAAGCGCCGGCAGGCACGCCTTTTTTGACTGCCGCTTTTTTAAGCACCCCAAAGATCGCATGGTTGGAAAGAAGCGCTTCACTTCCGCCTTTTAAGATAACGCTGTTGCCGGACTTCAGGCATAGCGCCATGCAATCCGCCGTGACATTAGGGCGTGACTCGTAAATAATTAAAATAGAACCCAGCGGAACGCCCACTTTTTTGATATGGAGGCCATTGGGCCGCTTGCGGGTCCAGAGAACACGTCCCACCGGATCCTTCAGACGCGCAATATTCTTGATAGAATCAGCGATGCCTTGGATCTTTTTATCGTTCAGTTCAAGGCGTCCGACAAGGCTCGAGGCGAGCCCTTTTTCTTTGGCAGCAGCGACGTCCTTTTTATTCTCACTTAAGATCGTTTTGCGGCTCTTGATAACAGCGGCGGCCATCGCCAGGAGAGCCTCATTTTTAACTTGGGTGGATAAAAGCGAGAGCGGATACGCCGCGGCTTTTGCGTCTGAAGCGATCTGCTTCATAAGATCGGAGCTCACACTTTTTTTCCGTTCTTGATCTGTTTTGAAAAATTCAAGACCCAATCCTTGCGGATCTTTCCCTTTTTTGCCTGAGGCAGAAAGAACGTCCCGATGTCCTCCCCGGCAAAAAGACGCGACAAAACGTCACGGTCGCGGCCCGACGCCAGAAAAACAGGCACACCGGAGTTGACGCTCATCCGCACCGCGCTCAATTTGGAACGCATCCCGCCGACGGTAAAATCTTTTTTTTGGTCCTGCGCATGGGCAAAAATATTGTCGCTTACCTTTTCAACGATCTGGATACGCTGTCCATTCCCTCCGGCAGAACGCGCGCAAAGCCCGTCCGTGTCCGAAAGAATGGTGAGTACATCCGCTTCCAAAAGGATCGCAATAAGCGCCGAAAGCTTGTCGTTGTCACCGAAGCGGATCTCATCCGTGGCAACGGTGTCATTCTCATTGATGATGGGCACCAGGCCCCGGCGCTGGATCTCTTTCAAGGTGCCTTTGGCGTTGATAAAACGATTTTTATGCGCGAGGTCTTCCCATGTGAGGAGCACCTGCGCGGTGGAGAAGCCCCGTTTCGAAAACGCCTCTTCCCAGCATTGCATGAGGTATCTCTGGCCTACCGCAGCCGCGGCCTGCAAGCCCTGCATCGTCTCGGGGCGCCGGGTCTCTTTTAAGATCACCATCCCCGCGCCGATAGCTCCGGAACTGACCACGGAAACATGAATACCCTTTTTCAAAAATACGGAAATTTGACCGGCCAGGGAATCGAGCCTGTTCTTGTCAAAACGACCCTCGCGGGTAAGGATCGAAGTGCCGACCTTCACCACCATGGAACGAATGTCTTTGATGAAATTTTTTCTCATGATTCCGACCGCAATCTGTTCAAGAGAGCATCCACCCCCTCGCCGGTAACGGCGGAAATGGGAAATATCTCTTTTTTGATCTTCTTTTTAAATATCTTCAAACGTTCCTTGGCCTCCGGCACATCCATTTTGTTGGCCACGAGGATCTCTTTTTTTTCAGCCAATTTTTCAGAATAGCCGGCAAGTTCTTTTCTTAAAGCATAATAATCCGTGACCGGGTCACGCCCGTCCACCGCCGCGAAATCGATCACATGCAAAAGAATGCGTGTGCGTTCCACATGCTTCAAGAACTCAAGGCCTAGCCCCCGGCCCTCATGTGCACCTTCAATAATACCCGGAATGTCCGCCAGCACTAGGGTTCGGTCATCGTCAAATTTTACCACACCCAGGATGGGATTTTTAGTCGTGAAAGGATAGGGCGCGATCTTGGAACGCGCATTGGAAACACGCGAAATGAGCGTCGATTTCCCGGCATTGGGAAAACCGACAAGGCCCGCATCCGCAATGAGTTTCAAGCGCAGAAGAAGCTCTTTTTGCTCACCGGGGTCACCGGGCGTGGCTTCATTCTTTTTATCATTCCCCTTGCCGCCGGCGCCGCCTTTACAGACAGTGACACGCGCACCCATCTGGTCTAAGTCCCGCAAAAACTCCCCCGTATTCTTGTCAAAAACCTCCGTGCCGGGAGGCACACCGATCACACGATCAGCGGAACAAAAACCGGTCTTAAAACTGCTGGAGCCGTTGCCGCCCTTATCCGCCTCGAATTGACGGTTCATTTGAAAATCCAAAAGCGTCTGAATATTGGGCTGGGCCTCGAGGATGATCGATCCGCCGTCGCCGCCATCGCCGCCCGTGGGACGGTAATGCCGCGGCCTGGAACGGTCCAAGCTGTGACAGCCTTTTCCGCCTCGACCGGCAATGCATGTAATGACCGCCTCATCAACAAACATAGTTAACCCTTGGAAATAAGATCCGATTGAAGATTGGGTGAGAAGAGCTTAAGCAGCTTCGGACGGGATGATGTTAACGCGATAAGACGGGTTAAAATTCACGACGCCGTCTTTTAAAGCGAAGATCGTAAAATCACGGCCCTGAGCCACATAAAGCCCGGGACGAAAATTGCTGCCCTTTTGGCGCACGATGATACTGCCGGCCGTGACAAATTCCCCGCCGTAGCGCTTCACACCAAGGCGCTGGGATTGAGAATCCCGGTTGTTTTTAGAACTACCGCCGCCTTTTTTTGTTGCCATATTTACTATTTCCTCAGTAGGCAGATGACAGTAGACAGATGGCAGAAAGCCGACCGCTACTTCTATGCTCCTGCGTGAATGGACTTGATCTTAACTTTTAAATAATTTTGACGGTGTCCGCTCTTGGTCGCTGACTTTTCACGGCGAATATATTTGAATGAGAACGACTTGGGGCCCCGGTATTCTTTGATCAGCTCGGCCTCGCAATAGGCGCCCTTCAAAAAAGGCCTTCCCAGCTCGACCTTGCTGTCCTTGGAGACCAAAAGCACCTGATCAAGCTTAAGGGTCTTGGACTTCCCCAATTCCAATAGCTCGATCGAGAGCTCATCGCCCTCTTTTACCTTGTATTGTTTACCGCCGGTCTTAATAATTGCGAACATAGTCTGAGAAAGTTACCACAGCTTCTTTCGTTTGTCAAGAACCCTCTTCAAACGGACTTCCTCCACATGCAAGTGCGAGTCTCCTACCAGGGTAATACGGTTCTGTGTCTGCGCTTCGATGGCATGGATCATCTTGCAATTATCCCGGCTCAACACCTCGATCACGTCGGGGCAGGACGTCAACTCCACCTGCTCTTTGCGGATATTCCTCACGAAAGCGGTCAGCTTCCCGAGCGCGTCGCTAGCCACCGTCTCACGGGATTTGACGAAACCTTTTCCCTGACAGTAAGGGCATTCCTGCGTCGAAGCGCTTTCCAGGCTTTTACGCATGCGCTGGCGTGTCATTTCAACCAGCCCCAGCTGAGAGAGGTTCAGAAAACTCGTTTTAGCGCGATCACGGCGAAGCGCCTCCTCGAGGATCCTCAAAACCTGCCGGCGGTGATCCGCCATTTCCATATCGATGAAATCCACGATGATGATCCCGCCCAGATCCCTCAAGCGGATCTGCTTGGCGATCTCGCCGGCCGCTTCACAGTTGGTGCGGAACGCAGTTTCCTCAAGATTCTTGGTGCCGGTGAATTTCCCCGTGTTGACATCGATCGCTACCAAAGCTTCGGTCTGCTCGATGACCAGATACCCGCCGCTTTTTAAGGACGCTTTGGGTTCGTAGATCTTCTCGATCTCTCTCTGGATCCCATGCGCCGCAAAGAGCGGAGTCTCCCCCTGGTACAGGAGAAGTTTGGGCCGAAGATTAGGCACCGCCGCCCGCATAAAGCGGTCCACCTTGCGGAATTCCTCGCGGTCATTGATCATGATGCGGTCAAAATTCTCAGTCAAGACGTCGCGCACCATGCGTAGGACAAGGCCGTACTCCTCATGGACCGCTGTCGGCGCTTTGTGAACGGAACAACGCCGCTGGATCATCTTCCACTGATGGATCAAAAAATGAATATCACGCTCAAGGATCTTGGCCTCGCATCCCCAAGCTGCCGTACGCACGATCAAGCCGCTTTCCTTGGGCAGATTCACGGTTTTGATGATCTGACGGATGCGGTCCCGCTCTTTACGGTCATCCACGCGTTTGGAGATCCCAACGTGAGGGTGATGCGGCATGAATACCACAAAACGCCCCGCCAAAGAGATCTGGCAAGTCAAACGAGCACCCTTGGTGCCAAAAGGCTCTTTGACCACCTGCACAAGCACTTCCTGGTCCTTTTTTAAGACGTCTTGGATCAGGGGAATATTTTCCCGCTTATCCCTGCGCCCGTGAGAATGATGCTGCTGACGCTTCGGCGGTAATTGAACAGCAGAAGGTGCTGCCCCTTCCGGCTTATCGCCGTTTTCCCCAAAATCCGCGTCTTCCCCTTCTAGGCCGCCTTGCCCCACCACGTCCGCGACATAGAGAAACCCGTTTTTCTCAAGGCCGATGTCAATAAAAGCGGCGCCGATCCCAGGGACAATGGAACTAACCTTCCCTTTGAAGATCGACCCGACAAGCTGTTTGTCGCTTAAACGCTCAACATAATACTCTTCTAAATGGCCGTCTTCAACGACCGCCACTTTCTTGTTCTGAAACTCAAGACTCACCAAAATTTCTTTTTTCATGAAATACTCCTTAAGCTGGCAATAAAAAAGCACCGTCAAATTTGTCCACCAGGGTAACTTTGGCGGACGCCCACTATCAAATCGTTAGTGGGCGAATTTGGCGATGCGCTAATAGACTCTTTTAATGTTTAATAATAACGGCCGTGCGGATCGAGCTTAAAATCTTTATTTCGCCGCCGGGTGCCCGGCAGGCAAAACATCCTCGCTGACCACATCCACCGTCACAAAAAATAAAAGATCTGTCTTATTGACCGTTGTATCAAAATGCCTGAAAAGCTTGCCAATAAGCGGCGCGTCGCCCAAAAACGGTACTTTCGTGTTTGTTGTAATTTTTTCTTCCTTGATCAATCCTCCGATAGCAATAGTTTGTCCTGACTTGATGCGGACCTCCGTATGAGCCTCACGCGTGGTGAAATGAGGCGCTTTGATATCCGCGGTGATCGTGTCATAACCCACAAGGGTCGTCACTTCCGGATGCACAATGACCACAATTTCGTTTTGATCGTTCACAGACGGCGTCACCTCCAGGCGTATTCCCACATCCCTGTTGGTGTAGCCGGTAATTTCCATCTTGCCTGTCGTCACATTGCGTTCAAAAAGAGGGATAGAAATAACATCCCCGACAAGAATTTTAGCGGGCTTATTGTTGAGCGTCACAATGTGAGGCTCCGACAAGGTTCTCGAGTCCTTACGGCTTTGGATCAATTGCAGGGCCGCTTGAAACTGGCTGAAATTCAGCGAGCCAAAAGTAAAATCAGTCTTGTCGACAAAAGGAAATGTGGCTTGGTGGGTGTAATCTGCGGTCGGGAAAGTCGCGGCTGGGATATTTCCCTGCGGAATGAAGGAGCGGTAGGGTTTTGACTCCTCATTAGAATTTGAAAACGGAACCGTTGAAGGCCTCTTCGCGCCGGTGATCGATGCGTCAACATTCCACTTGATCCCCAGCTTGTCGGCGTCCCCCAGGGTCAGTTCAATGATCTTGGCCTGGATCAATACCTGCGGCGTGCTGTGATCGAGGCGCTCCACCACGCGGCTGACACTCTGCAAGATCGTTGGCATATCGGTCACGATCACGGTATTCGAACGTGCGTCCGAACGGATCCTGCCGCGCTCACTGAGCATGTCTTTAAGCGCCTTTTCCACCTCTGCTGATTGCGAATAATTCAGCGTAAAAACCTCGGTGGACAGCTCGCCTTTCTTAAGATTCTCAAGCGTCGTCACACGCACGATATTCTCATCGCGGTCATAAGCATACCCGTAAGTCTTTAACACGACGTCGAGGGCCTTTTCCCAAGGCACATCGACCAGGCGAATGGTGACTGTCCCAACCACATCATTGCCGGCGACAATATTAACGCCGCTTTTAAAAGATATGACACGGAGAACATTTTGAATATCAGCGTCTTTGAAATCAACGGTCACGTTGCTTGACGAGGACAGCGGCGGGACAGCCAGGGCCTCCTTTTTCTCCAGGGCTGGAACATCCGCCAAAACCGGCGCCGTAACGTCAGAAGAAACGGGGGTTTCGGCAAAAGAGACAGCATGAAAAATAAAAGCAGCAGCGGCCACCCCCAGGGCGGTGAGCAGGCTTACTTTTTTCCGGCTTGATCTCATTTCTTGATCTTTCTTGGACGGCCTTGATCGGTTGGGTCGGACGAATATTGTGCCTTAAAACCTTCAATGCCATTGACTGAGAACAAAGCCCCGTCAGCCTCGATCTTTAACACTTTCACTGCACCCTGCTCCTCCCCTTCCTTCATCATCGAATCATTGGCGATCACCATGGATCCGTTCTTGGGGTCAAAAATGATCCCCTGCAGAGTGATCTCGTCCAGGCTCTCCACACCGATAAGCCCGGAAGCTACCTGTCTTGATGCGGTAGTGACCAGAGGCATGAACGGGTCACGCCTCCCCTGCGCGTCATAAAGGTCTTCGGGTGCCGCAAAGAGGTTCGTCCCGTGAAAAATAATACCAAATGCCAAGCAAACATTCCACAAAAAGAAACGCGGGTGAAATAAGAGTTTGCGGGTTCTATTTGATCTTTGCATAAGCCTCGATCGAAAGTTCTATCGTATGCCGGTGATCGTCCAACGCATTGGCCGCAATACGAAGGTCCGTCACTTTAAAAAAAGTGCTCCCGCCTTCCAAAAGCGATAAAAACCTCCCCAAGTCATGAGTCCCTGCCACAGCACTCAGGTAGATCGGGATCCTCAGGAGATCAGAGCCGGCATCGGTAGGCTCCAAAGGCTTGATCGTGATGATCCTGACTTGCGACTCCTGGGCCAGCTTCGACAAGCTTTCTAAAAGAGAGGGGATCTCGCCCTTGGGAATGAATTGCTTTTCTGTCTCAGCCAATTTTTGACGCGAGCTTTCCCACTGCTTTTCAATGCCGTCAGCATTATGAATATCTTCTCGCAGGTCCAAAAGCTTCTGTTTTTGAACGGCGAGCTCCGGGATCGTTCGGGTAAAGACCTCGATCACCGGCCTGACCAACAAGAAAAAATCTGCCAAAAGCACGATCATAAAGAAAACACCCACGATGGCATTTTTTTGCCTTTCTTCACGGCTTTCAAGAAATGCATTGAGCTTTTCAAGAAGTCCTGAAAGAAAAGCTAGGGGTGAGAACTTCACGGGGCAACCGCCTTATCTGATCTAAAGGTGCAGGTAATAGAAAAATCATAAACGTCAAATTCGCGGATCTTTTTTTGCACGAGGCTTGAAAGCTCTATCCCGGAAAAAAGCCGGCTAAAGACCGTATTGGCTTTCAACTCCTTGATGAACTTTCCGGTAAACGCCGTCTCCTCCCCCTGCCCCACCACACTGCCGCTCAATTTCAATATTTTGGGATCTGCCGGGTTCTTGTCATCCTTCTTATCCTTGGAGGCTCCCTTTTTATCAGCGCTTTTGGGATCCATCACCGAAAATCCGGTCAGCCACACCCCCTTGGTCACGGACCGAGACAAAGCATTTAAAAGCGATGCCCAAACATATTTCCTATCGGTGACAAGCCATATCTTCCTTAAGTGGTCCTGAGTCGCTTTGATCTGAGATTTTTTTTCAGCAACAGAATGATTTTCAGATTCAAGCCGCGCGGCCTGTGCTTTTACGATCGACAGATGTAAAGCCTGATAACCCGCGAACAAACTCAGCAGGACCTGCAAGCCAAAAACAAAACCTGCGATCAAAATAAATGTTTTTTTGACCGGCAATTTTGGCGCTGTGAATTTTGGCGGCAATTTCGGTTGATACTCGGCGGGAAGGAGATTGATCTCGATCATTTCTGAGAGCCCCCCAATCCTCGAAGCGTCATCCCAAGCGCAACTGGAAAGCTCACCAAACCGCCTTCTTTCCATTGAGACCCTTCGGCCGCGACCAACTGAACTTTGCCGGGATCTTTCCATAAAGAAACGGGCCGCCCGATCTCTGCGGCTAAAACTTCCAACGCTCCGGCCGCTAAAACGCCTCCGCCGGAAACATAAACTTTTTTCAACTCCCCTTTCATTTCATTTTCAACATAGTCGATCGATTGGCGTATCTCTTCGCCCAAGGATTCAAATCCCGCTTTGGCCGCAGCTTTTAGATCCGTTTGCGCGTTTTCGGGTTTATTGACCTTAAGAAGGCCGGCCTCTTCTTCGGAAAGAACCCTGATCTCCGACAGTGCTTTCGTAATGCCCTGCCCCCCGGACATGATCTCGCGGACAAATACCGGAAGGCCCTCATCCAGGATCGCAAATGAACTCACGCGATGCCCGATGTTTAAAAGCCCGAACTGCTTTTCGTCGCTCTCAGGGTTCAGCGCAAGGAACGCATTGATCAGACAAAAAATATCCAGATCGATGACTTCAGGATGGATCCCGAGATCCGTCAAGAACTTGATCTTCTCATTGACCAGATCTCTTTTTACTGCCGCCAAAAGAATGCTCATTTCTTTTTTTAATGGATCCTGCTTAAGCACTTGATAATCAAGCATGCAGTCATCGATCGAGAACGGGATATGGCTTTCGGCTTCAAAGCGGATAGCGCCCCGAAGCTCTCGCGGATTCAAAAGAGGCATGGAAATACGGCGAATGATCACGGAGGGCCCGGAGAGAGCCACACGAACATGGCTTGAAGGATCGAGGTTTAATTTTTTAATGACGTCGTGGAGGCTGTTTGCAGAAACGACTGGCAAGATCTCGGCCCGGCTCACTTCAATGACACCCGGATTTTGAACAACCTCAACACACTTGACCGAATAACTTCCTATGTCCAGCCCTGTGATCGTTTCATTTTTCTTAGGTTTCAACGACCGCTCTCCGCAAAAATAAATATTTTTTATCAAAAACTACTAATAATGACTGATTATAGTCTAAATTCTCCGATAATGTCAAAAAAAAGAAGCTTTTTTAAGAACGGGTGAACTTCTCTGCCAGCCTTATTTCGCGGCGGATCAGGGGATTTTTTTTGGCGAACTTCAAAAGCCCCTTCCTAGATCTTCTTAACTGCTCCAGCGCCTGGGATCTTTTTCCCGCCAGCACATCGGCCATGATCAAAAAAGCCGGGGCGGCGCTTTGAAAGTGAGGGTATTTGTTTTCCACAAGAGACAGGAATTGCTCGGGATCCATTTCGCCCAGGCACAGCCTCGCCAGGTCCGCGCTACCGCCCGCCTCCGGGTAACGGCGGATAATTTCCCTCATCTGCTCCAGAGCCTCCTCGGACCGGCCGCTCCGGTAAAAAAATCTCGCCAGCGCCATACGGATGGAGGCGGCCTTGATGGGCGAAGACTCAAAAACCCGCAAACCTGAACGTGCCCATAACTCCACGCTGTCCGGCTGATCCAAAAGCTCATGCAACACCATGAGCTGTGTATAAGGAACGATCGAATCCGACGCCAGGCGGCGCATCAGAAAAAAGATACGGGCCGCGTGGCGGTAACGCCCCAGCTCTATCAACGTCGACCCGATAAATTGCAGTTGGCGCGGGCTGTCCAGGCTGTAATAATACGCGAGCTTGAATTCGTGGAGAGCTTTTACGGGATCGTTTTTCTGCTGATAATAAGTCCCTAAAAGCTCATGCGTGAATTCCGACCGGAATTCCTGCTGCAACGCCATATGAAGATCAACGTACGCCTTATCCGGCTGGTTGTCTTCCAGCGCCATCCGCGCCAACTGCTGATACCCAAAAAAACGGTACGGCGTATCCGCCTGCGAAAGAAGCGTGTAATAACGTTCCGTGTCATTGTAAATTTGGTTTCTCTGCCAAGTGCGGACTAAAATAAATGTTAAAAAAGGGATATACAGCGCCAGAAATAAAATGAAGGTATTTTTTTTACGAGTTTCAAAAACAGAGCGGATCATCATCCCCAAAAGCAGGAATAAACCCAGCGAGGAAATACAAATGTAATGCTCAGCCCATTTAGGATACACGCGCAAGATCTGAAAATGCGGCGCCAACCCCACCAGAAATACCGTCATCGCGATAAAAGCAAGCCCGCGGTAGCGCAAAGCCAAAAGCCATGCCGCCAGAAGCAAAGAGCCGACTGTGACCGCGGTCCAAAGAAGCGGGTCCCCGAAACCGTAAAGCTCAGGCACATCGCTGAAAGGTTTGAAATATTCCGGCGCCAACAAGGCGCGCACGTACTGCAAGATCCCATCCCCCATCCCCAGCATGCGCAAAAGCACCGCGCGCAAGTCCGGATCAAAAGGTGTGAATGGGATCGGGCATAAAAATTTCCGGTACAACCAAAAAAAGATCATCACCAAAAAGAAGGGGCCTGTGTTTTTAGGCAGGTCTTTCGGGCGGCTTTTTACAAAACCGATATCCAGGGCCAGGATATAAAACGGCAGAAGGATCATCGTTTCTTTGGAAAAAAGAGCCAGAAAATAACAAAAAAGAGCCGCCATCGACCGGCGCCTCAGATAGAGGAGCATCGCCGCCAGCATGAGTACGATCCCAAGAATATCCCCCCGGCTGGCCGTATAAGTCACAGCTTCCGTGTGGATCGTATGCACTGCGTAAAGAAGCGCCGCCAAAAATGCGGCGATGCGGTGATCCAATAGAACAGCCAAAAGACGGAAATATAAAATGCACAACGCGATATGCAAAAAAAGATTCGTCAGGTTGTAGCCCAGAGGATTGGCTTTCCAAAAATGATAATCCAGCATAAAGGTGAGCGACGTCAGAGGCCGGTAATATTCATCCCATTGAGGCGCGGCGCGGCCCTTAAAATAAAAATAACCGTGCTTGAAAATTTCAGGGATCTGGTGAAAACTGCGGATCGTGGGATTATTGAGAATAATATTTTCTTCATCGAAAAAGAAATTATGTCCCAGCGAAACGCTGTAAAGCGCCAGGATCACCCCTGCCAAAAGCAGGGCCAGGGCCCAAAAGGGATAACGGTTTTTATTCATAGGGTATTTTAGAGGTGAAATAAAAAACCCTCACCCATATCGAGTGAGGGCTTTTTATTCAACCAGACGGTTTTCTTACGTAACGACGTGCGTCCCGCCAATACTGCAAGTAGGCACCGCGCTGACTGCATTGATCGTGTAAGTGCCGGCCGAAGGCTCCTTCGGAAGACCCGTGGCAGCCGCCGTAGATTTGAGATACGGAGACATCTGGGTGGTCGTCGGGGTGGCTGTTTCGGCCAACGTGTTTTCAAGTGCCGCCTGATCCTTGGCCGCCGCAATTAAACGGAGGTTGTTGACGCAGGTGCTCGTTCTGGCGGAGGTTCTGGCCTGAACGAAATTCGGGACCGCGATGGCCGCTAAAAGGCCGATGATCGCGACCACGATCATAATTTCAACGAGGGTAAAACCTTTAGAGTTG
>CAZBIH010000006.1:20351-25291 GCA_964492015.1 uncultured Planctomycetia bacterium
ATCGTCGCCATCTTGAAAATGGGCAAAAACATGCAAATGACAATGCCTCCGATAACAACCCCCAGAAAAGCAATGATCAGAGGTTCGATCAGGCTTGTCAGGCCGGCAACCGCCGCATTGACCTGCTCATCATAAAAATCAGCGATCTTGTTCAGCATTTTTTCCAGTTCTCCGGTCTGCTCTCCCACCGAGATCATGCGGACTACCAGCGGCGGAAACACCTTGGTCCTTTGGAGCGGCGCTGTGATGTTCTCCCCTTCACGGATACTGATGCGGACCTTCTCCAGCGCTCTTTCGATCACGCTGTTATCGGAAGATTTGCCGACGATATCCAACGCCTGCAGAATAGGCACCCCGCTTTTGAGCAGTGTGGCAAGCGTCCGTGTAAATTTGGCCACCGAGACCTTTTGCAGGATCACGCCAAAAACAGGCATGCGCAGTAAAAAGGAATGGAACATGAAACGGCCTTTTTCCGTCTTGATGAACTGCTTGAACATCATAAAAGCGGCGATGCCGCCCGCGATCCAGAATAGGATGGTATGAATTAAAAATTCGCTGACAGTGACTAGGATCTGCGTGGGAAGCGGCAGTTTAGCGCCAAAATCGATGAACATTTGTTTAAATATCGGCACAACCTTCACAAGCATCAGCACGGTGATCGCCACCGCCATAGAGGAAACAACGATCGGATAGCTCATCGCTGACTTTACTTTATGCCCGAGCGCGTCGGATTTTTCCAAATACATCGCCAGGCGGTCCATGATCTCATCCAAGGCGCCCGACGCTTCTCCCGCCTTGGCCATGTTGATAAAGAGAGGCGAGAAAACGTGTTTGTGCTTGCTCAAAGCCTCATGAAAAGAAAGGCCTGTCGTAATATCTTTACGGACTTCTTGAACAACTTTTTTAAAAGGGACTGATTCGATCTGCTCCCCCAGGATCTCCATGCCCTGCACCAAAGGGATGCCGCTGTCCAGCATGGTCGCCATCTGCCTGGAAAATAGCACGAGCTCGACAGCCTTGATCTTGGGTTGTCCAAAACTGAACTTTCCCCCTCCCGCGACTTCCTTCTTTTTTTCCGGACGGATCGAAAGCGGGATCATCCCCTGCTTTCTCAAATTTGCGCTTAAGGTTTTCTCGTCTAAAGCCTCGATGACACCGTTCAAATTTCTCCCTGCGCCGTCTTTAGCGGTATAACGATAAGTCGGCATGGTTAGGAATCCTCGGAAGTTGCGTGTATCACTTCGTCTAAACTGGTAAGGCCCGCACAGAATTTTTTTAAAGCGTCAACCCGCAAGGTCGACATCCCGTGATCGATCGCATACTGCTTGATCTCAAAGGAGGAGGCCCGCGCCACGACCATGTCCCGGATGGCGTCATCGATCGTCAAAGCCTCGAGAATACTCATGCGGCCTTTATAACCTGTCTTGGAACATTTATCACATCCTTTTCCGCGCAAGAATAGCCGGCTCTTGGGATCCGGCACAATTTTGTCTAGATCAACCCCCATTTTTTTAAAGATCTCGGGAGGGACATCGGCTTTTTCTTTACAAAAATTACAGATGCGCCGGCACAACCTCTGGGCCGCCACCAACACAACGCTCGAAGAAATAAGGAAGGGCTCCACACCCATATCCACCAGTCTTGTAATGGCTCCGGCGGCATCATTGGTATGAAGCGTGCTCAAAACCAACTGCCCGGTCAGCGACGCTTTGATCGCGATATCGGCCGTTTCACCGTCACGGATCTCACCCACCATCACAACGTCCGGGCTCTGCCGCAAAATAGCACGAAGGCCGCTTGCAAAATCCATCCCCACCTCAGGACGTGCCTGGATCTGAGAGATCCCCCTCACTTGATACTCGATCGGATCCTCGATCGTGATCACGTTGCGATCGACCGTGTTCAGCTGATTTAATATAGAATAAAGTGTTGTTGATTTTCCGCTGCCCGTGGGTCCGGTGATCAGGATCATCCCGAAGGGCTTGGCCACGGCTGCGGCAAAAGCGTCGAGCGTCTCGGGGAGTAATCCCAAATTTTCCAAACCGACGCTCAGGGCGCTTTTATCCAGGATACGTAGGACCACCTTGCTTCCAAAATAAGTCGGCAGAACCGAGACGCGAAAATCAACTTCCTTTTCAGGGAATTTGATCTTAAAACGGCCATCCTGAGGCACTCGGCTTTCAGTAATATCCAGCTTTGACATGATCTTCAGGCGCGTCAAAAGAGCGCTCTGATTTTTTTTGGGGATCGTAAAAGCCTCCTCCAGATGCCCGTCGATGCGATAACGCACGCGGATCCGGTTCTCGAACGGCTCGATATGGATATCACTGGCACGTTTTTTCAGGGCCTCTCTGAGGAAAAGATCGACCATCTTAATGATCGGCACCTGGGTTTCTTGAGAAGTTGAAAGGCTCTCCCCCGAATCCTCCTCTTTTTGAACGATTTCGATATCGCCGCCCATAGCGCCTATCTCCTGGGCGATCGAGTCGATGCTCTGCTGTTCACTCGCGTAAAGTTTTTCGATCGCGTCCTGAATATCCTTTTCAGACGCGATCACACAATCCACACGGCTCTTGGTCAATATGGAAATATCGTCTACGGCAAAAATATTCAAGGGGTCTGCCATCGCCACCGTGATCTGGCTTCCTATCCTTGAGACCGGCACAATGTGATGTTTTCGAGCAAATTTTTCTGGGATCAACTTCGCGACCTCGGGGCCGATCTTGTAACGGGAAAGATTGAGGAAGGGTATCTCCAATTCAACGCTCAGCATCAATGCCAGGTCTTTTTCCTCCACCAAACCTTTTTGCGCCAAAATATTCCACAGTTTAAGTTTGGGATCCTGAGAGCATTGATCGACCGCTTTTTGTATTTCTTCTTCGGAGACCCGATGATTCTTCTGCAGCGTTTCGATGATCATTTGGTTGAGTATTTTCATGGGAGCTCAGAGACATCCTCATCACGCACGGTCACACGCATCACTTCTTCGGGCGTGGTCACTCCTTGCAAGACCTTGGCGATCCCGTTCTCCCGCAATGTCTTCATGCCTTCTTTGCGGCCCATTCTTTTGAGCTCGTATTCCTGGGCGTTTTTCAAGATCATTGCCTTGATCGCGGGCGAGATCAACAAAGCCTCCAGGAGAACCGCGCGGCCGGAATAACCTTTTTTTCCGCAGGCCTCGCATCCACGGCCGCGGGCAAACAAGATCTTTTTGGCGTGAGCCGCCCGGTCCTTTTCCGAGATCCCCAGCTGTTTGATCGCCTCCGGCGAAGGCTCGTACGTTTCTTTGCACTTCACACATACCTTGCGCACCAGTCGTTGGGATCCGGTCATCAAAACACTGGAAGTGATCAGGAAGGGCTCGATGCCCATATTGATCAAACGTGTAATAGCCCCCACCGCCGTCGTCGCATGCAGTGTGCTCAAGACCAAGTGGCCTGTCAGCGCCGCCTTCACAGCGATATCCGCTGTCTCGGAGTCACGGATCTCTCCGACCATGATAATGTCCGGATCCTGGCGCAGGATCGAACGGAGAGCCGCAGCGAATGTCATCTTAACCTCCGTGCGTATCGCCACCTGGTTGATCCCGTCGATCTGAAATTCGATCGGATCCTCGACCGTGACAATGTTTTTATCCGGTTGATCCAAAAGTTTGAGCGTAGAATAAAGAGTTGTTGTTTTGCCGGAGCCTGTCGGGCCGCAAACAGCGATCATTCCGTGCGGGTGGGATGCCGCCGCTTTCAGGGCCGCAAGAGGTTCGGGCTCGAACCCCGACTTGTCCAGGTCCAACAACGCGCCGCTCTTGTCCAAAACACGCAACACGATCTTTTCACCGTAATAGGTCGGCAATACGGACACGCGAAAATCAACAAATTGATTTCCCGCGCGAAGCTTGAACCGCCCATCCTGAGGGATGCGATGCTCGGCGATATCCAGTTTGGACATCACCTTGATCCTTGAGATCACACCTGCATGCATCGACCGGGGCGCCACGAATGATTCTTGCAGCAACCCATCCACACGCACACGCACGCGCATCGTTGTTTCCTCAGGCTCAATAAAAATATCGCTGGAGCGTTTTCGTATTGAATCCAGCATGATCGAGTTGGTAAGCTTTACGATCGGCTCGTCTTCCACAAGCCTCAACAGCTCCTGCGTCGAACCGGAGACCGCATTCGCCGCGGATCCCTCATCGACCTGCAGGCTTCCCTCGTCATCAAAATCCTTCATCACCTCTTTCAGGGCCTGACTTACATTCTCCCCGTAATATTGTTCATAGGCGTCTTTGATATCCTTTTCCGAAGCCAAGACCCTGCGGATCTCAAGGTTTGTGACACTGCGGAGGTCATCGATCGCCTTTAGATCCCTGGGATCCGCCATCGCAACGGTCAGTGTGTCTATAAGCTTCGAAACAGGCATCAGAGAATATCGCAGAGCTATTTTCTTCGGGATGAGCGCGATCACATCGGGCTGGATCTTGTAGCGGGATAATTGAATGACCGGCACATTCACTTCGGCGCTGATCACCTGCAGGACATTCTCCTGGGTAACATAACCCAAGCGGAGAAGTATCTCCGAAAGCCTCTCTTTTTTTTCCTTCTGAATGGCAAGCGCTTCTTTGAGCTTTTCAAGCGTCAGGAGTTTTGTTTCAACCAAAAGCTCTGTGAGTCGATTGATCAGGAGGCTGGCCATAATTAAGCGGCGTTCTTGTAGGATCTTACGATCGCCTCATTCACATCACTGCGGGTGCACACATAGATCTGCACCTTAAGGCCGGTGCTTTGTTCTACCTGCTCCAAAGCTTTTGCGTTCAAGGGGTCAGACATTGCGACCGTCAAGATCATCCCGACTTTGTCCACCGCGATGAGTCCATAACGGCGCGCGATATCTTCCGAAATAATTTTGGCTACTTCAGGATCAATTTCATATCCCACCAAAGG
>CAZBIH010000006.1:25391-28597 GCA_964492015.1 uncultured Planctomycetia bacterium
GGCACGCCGACCACCGGCAAAAGCCCCATGGTCATTCCCAGATTGATGACCGTTTGCATGGCGATCATCGTGGTGATGCCGCAAGCTAAAATACTTCCAAAGCGCTCCGGAGTCTGGCCCGCGATCTGGTAACCGCGCCGGATGAGGAGCCAAAATAAAAAGAGGATCACCGCCGACGCGATAAATCCGCCCTCCTCCCCGATGACGCCAAAAATAAAATCCGTGTGTTTTTCAGGTAAAAATTGAAGACGGTTCTGTGTGCCGCTAAAAAGTCCCTTGCCGAAAAATCCCCCGGAACCTATCGCGATCTTGGATTGGATGATCGTGTATCCGGCGCCGAGCGGATCTAAATTGGGGTTCAAAAATACAAGAATACGCGAGCGCTGATAATCTTTGAGAAAAAAGATCAAAAGCGGCGCAACCAGAACGCCGAGCCCGATCAAAACCAATATTTTTTTAGATGAAAAACCCCAAAAATAGAGCATCGATAAAAAAACAGGGACCAGGATCAGCCCGGTGCCCAGATCCGGCTCTTTTAAGATCAGCGCAAAAGGCACCGCCACGATCAGGAACGCCTGCGCCAGACGGGCCTTGGAAATGAACTCCGGCCGATTGTTGGAAAAGAAACGGGCCAGCATCAGGATCACCGCAAGCTTTGCGATCTCCGACGGCTGAATGTTAAAAATACCGGCAATGCTGATCCACCGGTGTGCCCCTAAACGCGCCGGCACAAAAAAGACGAGCACTAAAAGAAACAAGCTGCAAATATAAACAGGCCACGCCCAATCCATCAGACGAAAATAATCCGTACGGAGGGTCAGGAACACCAGAAGGATCCCGATCCCCATCCACAAAACCTGTTTCATCGCCAGCGTCTGTAGCATCATCTCGTGCGCTTTAAATGAGGCGCTGTAAATACTCAAGAGGCCCACGATAAAAATAAGGATGGGTGCGAAGAACAAGACCTTGTCGAAATTTCTGAAATTGATCTTTTTGGACATTACAAATACCGCTCTTTTTTTAAATAGCCCCAGATCGAGTGCGCCACGCTTCCTGCCGCGACTCCCCCGTGTCCCCCATTCTCAATGAACACGACCATTGCGATCCTGGGATCCTCCGCCGGGGCATATCCCACAAACCACGCATGATCTTCCGCCTGCCCCGACTGCGCCGTGCCGGTCTTCCCCGCGACACGAAGCCCCGGGTACCTCGCCAGACGCCCTGTTCCGGTTTCTGTGTTAACGACCGCGTCCAGGCCTTTTTTAACCGCCACCCTAGACTCCCGTGTGATGGGGACCTTGAACCCGTGGCGCTCTGTGACTTTGACACCGTCGATCTTATCGATCACGTGCGGCACCAGCCGGTCTCCGCCTGTTGCCGCAGCCCCGGCCATGACCAGCGCCTGAAGCGGTGTCACCTGAAGATACCCCTGACCGATCGCCAAATTCGCCGTATCTCCGTCATACCAGCCCTGTCCCTTATTTTTTTTCTTCCACTCCCGTGACGGCACAAGCCCCTTCTTCTCCTCGGGCAGATCGATCCCTGTTTTTTGTGAAAAACCAAACTCCACCGCTTTGGAATAGATCCGGTCCACGCCCGTGGAAAGCCCCGCGAGATAAAAAAATACATTACAGGAGTGCGCCAACGCTTCCGTAAGTTGCTGCTCTCCGTGGCCACCTTCCTGCCAGCATATAAAACGTTTGCCGCCGATCAAAAGATAACCCGGACAGCGGTAAGAGGCGTGTTTTTTGAGTTTACCGCTATCCAGGCCGGCTAGCGCCGTGACGATCTTAAAAATAGACCCTGGAGGGTATTGCCCGCGTATCCCCCGGTTCATCATCGGAGATCGCGTGCCTGTAAGAAAGCGGCCCACATCCTTTCTTCCGCGGGCCGAAGCAAAAAGATTGGAGTCGTAAGACGGCGAGCTGTTCATCGATAAAATACCGCCCTCCGCCAGCTCCATCACGATCACGGACGCTTTTTTATCCTTTAGGAGCGTTTGAACATACTTTTGAAGCTCGGCATCCACCGTCAACCGGATGTCACGCCCCTCTTGAGGCTCACGCACCCCCAGCGCCCGCAGAAATCTCCCCCGGCTATTGACCTCCATCTGAATTCCGCCCGGCCGGCCGTGCAAATAATTTTCATAAAATTTTTCGGTCCCCTCTCGCCCCACCCAATCGGTAGGCCGGTACTCTTCGTTATTGATCTGGTCTTTTTCCTCCTCTGTCATCGGGCCCACATAGCCCAACAAGTGCGCGGCAGCCTCGCCATAGGGATATTCTCTCTGGGGGCGAGTCTCGATCAAAACCCCCGGCATCGTTTCCAGCATCTCCTCGATCGCCATGGCCTGCGCGGGAGCAATGTCCTGCGCCAAGATCACCGACTGAAAAGCGCCGGCTTTCCCTTTTTTAAAGATCTTCTCAAGACGGGATTCTTCCTCCTTTAACACGGGGCTGATCACGCGGATCGTCTCGCGGATCGTATTTTTGGCCTCCCGCGGGATCACCGTGCAATTGAACGACAACCGGCTTGTGGCAAGTGTCCTGCCGCGGCGGTCCAAAATTTTTCCCCGCGGCGGCTCAAGATACAGGATCCTTAAGCGGTTTTTTTCCGAAAGCTCATAGTAATAACCACCCTTCACGATCTGTAAAAAAAAGAGGTTCAGCAGAATAAGCAAAAAAAGGAGGAGGACAAAAAGCGTAAGGCGTCCGGCTTTGATCTCAGCTTTTGGATAAGCCATAACTGACTTTCTTCAGAAAGGAGAAAACGACCGGGCATGCCACCAGCAGGCCCAGTGTATCCCAAAGTAAAAGATGATTGCGAAAGATCCCAAACGCCTGCCCCTCGCCCGAGAACGCGTAAAAAAGAAGAAAACGAAAAAATACGGAAAAATAAAAAGCCAAAAGAGGCATCAGAAACCGCATGAACAGGCTCTCGCCGAAAAAAATCCTCGTCCCCCGCCCGAAAATAAATCCTGTGGCCGCGAGCACCATCATCTCACTTCCCAGTCTGCCCGTGGTAAACACTTCCAGCAACAGCCCGGCATAGGCGCCCAAAAGCGCCCCGAACCAAGGTCCTTCTGAAAACGCATAAAACAAAACACCACAGAGAAGAAGTACCGGAGTTTTTTGGGGAAAAATAAAACCAACCGCATTTTGCAGCAAAAACAGGAAGAATATTAAAAAAAAAGGAATTATTTTTTT
>CAZBIH010000007.1:0-5047 GCA_964492015.1 uncultured Planctomycetia bacterium
AGGGCGGATGGCGAAACTGGCAGACGCGTCAGCCTTAGGAGCTGATGGGGCAACCCTTGGAGGTTCAAATCCTCTTCCGCCCATGATTTTTTTGGTACAGGAAAGTTCTTTTTAGTTTAATAAATTAAGCGGGAGTAACTCAGCGGCTAGAGTGCCACCTTGCCAAGGTGGACGTCGAGGGTTCGAATCCCTTCTCCCGCTCCATTTTTCAACAGCTAAAGAAACCGGGGTCCAATGAAAATTGTCGAGTTCCTGAACGAAAAAGCGGTCACGGCGAGCATCAAATCCACCACTAAAGAAGGCGTTTTGCGCGAGATGGTGGATCTATTGGCGAAGGCGGAAGGTTTCCGGAACAAGGATGAGCTGATCTCTGTTTTGATCAACCGCGAGAATCTCGGAAGCACCGGGATCGGCCAGGGCGTCGGCATTCCGCACGCGAAGACCAATGTGGTCAAAAAACTCGTCGCCGCTTTCGGCCTCTGTCCTCAAGGCGTCAATTTTGACGCGCTCGACGGGGAGCTGGTATACATCTTTTTTCTTTTGGTCGCTCCCGAGGATTCCGCGGGCCCGCATTTGAAGGGCTTGGCCCGCATTTCCCGACTTTTGAAAGATAAATATTTTAGAGAATCTCTTAAGTCCCTCACAGACGAGAAAGCCATTCTCAAAATGATCCGCGAGGAAGATGCTAAAAAGCCTTAAAGCTTCATCCTCTTTTCCTTTTGTCTGTTCAAAAAGATCTAACCGCGTTGTTCGAATAAAATTGGTTTTAAAAAGGTGTTAATTTATGGGGCTTTTTAAGTGGCTTTATCCCGGCATGCGCATCAAGCGCTGGGTGACGCTGTGCTGTTTCGGCGTGATCCTCTGCTCGATCGGTTTTGTGCTGGCATTGATGGAGATCCAGCGGACCACCGGCAGTCTGTTCGTGCTTTTGGGCTTTGTCGTGGTGCTGGTCAGCATCCGTAAGATCATTAAATCGGTGGTGACGGTGCTTCTGCCCCAGCGCGAGAATGAGCTGGTGAATATCATGTACCAGAAGCGGTACTTAGAGCGTGGGCCGCGCATCACGGTGCTCGGCGGCGGTTCGGGGCTTTCGGTGCTTTTGCACGGCTTGAAAGAATTTACTTCCAATATCACGGCGGTAGTGACGGTAGCGGATGATGGCGGTTCTTCAGGGCGTTTGAGAAGCCAGTTCAATATCCCGCCGCCCGGTGATATTCGCAACTGCCTAGTCGCATTGGCAGATGCCGAGCCTTTGATGAGCGAACTTTTTCAATTTCGCTTCAAAGAGTCGGGGGAGCTTGAAGGCCACAATTTCGGCAATCTTTTTATTTTGGCGATGCTCAAAGTGACCGGAGATTTTGAAAAGGCGATCCGCGAGTCTTCTAAAATTTTGGCGATCCGTGGGCGGGTGGTGCCGTCGACGCTAAAGCGCGCGACGCTGGTGGCCCAGCATGCGGACGGCACGCAGACGGTCGGCGAGACCAATATTTCGCAGACGCCCAGCCGCATCGAGAGGCTTTATTTGCAGCCCGAGGGAGCTCAGGCGACGGAGGATGCGATCTTCGCGGTGGAGAATGCCGATGCGATCGTGATCGGGCCGGGAAGTCTATACACGAGTCTTTTGCCGAATCTTTTGATCGAGGATCTGTCGGCGGCGATCGCCAGGTCTCGGGCGCCTAAAATTTATATTTGTAATGTGATGACTCAGAGCCACGAGACGGACGGTTTTGGCGCGTTCGATCATGTGAATACGATCGCAGAACATTCGCATCCGGATGTATTGAGCCATGTGATCGTTAACAACGGGCATATCCCGCCGAATATTTTGGCTAAATATTTAAAAGGCGGTTCGATCCCCGTGAAAGCGGATACGGAAAAGATCCGTGCGCTGGGGTATCAGGTGATCGAGGACAATATCATCAACGCGGCGGATATTGTGCGCCATAATCCGCGGCGTGTTTCCAAGTTGATCTTGGAAATTATAAGCGCTGACAAAAAAAAGAACACCGGCAGTAAAAAAAAGCGTAAAGAGCGCCTTTTGGAGGCGGTTTAAAAATGGTCATCAAAAAGAAAATTAAAATTACCAATCCACAAGGCCTCCACGCCAGGCCCGCGTCCAATTTTGTCAAGATCGCCAACAAGTACGAGTCGGATATCGTGGTCCGTAAGGGTTCCGAAGCGGTCAGCGGCAAATCCATCATGAGCCTCATGACACTGGCGGCCAATCATGGCTCGGTGCTGGAGATCGAGGCCAGCGGACCGGACGCCCAAGCGGCGATGAATGAACTTGAGGCTTATTTGACCAACGATAAAGAAGACGGAGATCTAAAATGAAACTGTTGACCGGGATCGCAGCCTCACCGGGGATCGTCATCGGAAAAGCGTTCGTCGTCGACAGCGAGGAGATGTCCATCCCGCAGCGGTCGATCAAGGAATCGGCGATCCCCCGGGAGATCACGCGTCTTCAGGATGCGCTCACCATGACGCGTGCCGAGATCATGGGGATCCGCGACAAAATTTCGCATGAGATCGGCCAGGAGCATGGGGATATTTTCAACGCGCACCTGATGGTGCTCGAGGATCGCGTCATCATCGAAGAAGTGATGGAGCGCATCAAGAAAGAGAAATTCTCCGCCGAATATATTTTTTCCCAGGTACTCAAAAAATATATTCAGTCGTTCTTAAAAATTGACGACGAATATCTTCGTGAGCGTGTCAGCGACATCAGTGATGTCGGCCGCCGCGTGATCCGTCACCTGGCCGGTGAGCAGAGGACTTCTTTGAGTGAAATAAGGGAAAAAGTGATCGTCATCGCGTATGACCTTTCACCCAGTGACACGGCGGTGATGAACCGCAAAAATGTCATCGGTTTCGCCACAGATATCGGCGGACGCACTTCCCATACGGCGATCATGGCCAAGTCCCTCGAGATCCCCGCGGTGGTCGGTCTTGAAAAAGCCACGCGCGTGATCAAGACCGGCGATACGATCATTCTGGACGGGATCTCAGGAGTGATCTTGTTAAACCCGTCAGCGACGGAGCTTCATAAATACCGGAACGAGCAGTCACGTTATCAGGATTTCAACAAAGGCCTCAAACGTTTCAAGGACTTGCCTTGCGTCACCAAAGACGGCCGTCAGATCGAGCTTGCCGCCAATATTGAATTGCCCTCGGAAACAGATTCGGTGCTCTCGCACGGCGCGGACGGCATCGGGCTTTATCGCAGTGAATTTTTATACATGAACCGCGCCGGCCTGCCGACAGAAGAGGACCAGTATCTGGCTTACAAGACGGTCGTTTTGGCGATGGCGCCCAAACCTGTGATCGTGCGTACGTTCGATCTGGGCGGTGATAAATTTTTGTCACATTTGGAAATGCCTCACGAGATGAACCCGTTTTTGGGCTGGCGCGCGATCCGTTTTTGTCTGGCAACCCCGGATATTTTTAAGATCCAACTGCGCGCGATCTTGCGGGCAAGCGCTCACGGCAAACTACGCATGATGTATCCGATGATCTCGGGCGTCGGGGAACTACGCCAGGCCAACAAACTTTTGGAAGAGGCGCGCCAAGAGCTTCGCGCCAAAAAAATTCATTTTGACGCCCAAATGGAAGTTGGCGCGATGATCGAGATCCCTTCAGCGGCGTTAACCTGCGATATTTTGGCCTCCGAAGTGGATTTTTTCAGCATTGGCACCAACGATCTGATCCAATACGCCCTGGCGGTCGACCGCATCAATGAAAAGATCGCTTATCTGTATGAGCCCGCGCATCCGGCGGTCTTGAGGCTTTTGAAAACAATCATTGAGACCGGCCATTCCAAAAAAATATGGGTCGGGATCTGCGGCGAAATGTCGGGAGACCCGCTTTTGACCCCGGTGCTTGTGGGGCTCGGGATCGATGAAATATCGACTTCTCCGGTGATGATCCCCGAGATCAAAAAGATCGTGCGTTCCATGACCTTCACCGAAGCCGAGGATATCGCCAAGCAGGCACTCACATTCAACACAGGTGACGAAGTGATGCACTTTCTGAAAAATAAATACCAGCAGAGTTTGCGCCTGGGTGCCAATAAAAAATGAAAACTGTTATTCTCGCCGCCGGTTACGCCACACGGCTTTATCCTCTTACCGAAAATAAGCCCAAATGCCTCTTGGAGGTCGCCGGCATTACGATCCTGGACCGGATCATCGCTCAACTGAATGGGGTTTCCCTGCTGGACGAGATCCTGCTGGTCACCAATGCCCGCTTTTTTGAGCAATTAAATCATTGGAAAAAACACACGAACTCGCGCGCGCCGGTGCGTATCCTGAATGACGGCACCACTTCCAATGACGATCGCCTGGGGGCTGTGGGGGATCTGAGCCTGTCGATCCGCCGCGGGAATATCCGGACCGATATTTTACTTTTGGCGAGTGATAATTTGTTTGAGCAGAGCCTTTCAAGTTTCGTCGATTTTGCCCAGGAAGAAAAGGAAAGTGTCGTGATCGGTGTTTATGATATCGGTGAGCCTGAAGCGGCTGCCAAAAAGTTTGGAGTGATCGAGACGACAGCTTCGGGAGAGGTGATCGGTTTTGAGGAAAAGCCCGAGAAACCAAGATCCAGCCTGATCGGCATGGGTGTTTATTATTTTCCCGCCAAAACACTGCTTTTTGTCGACGAATATCTTTCAAGCCGTGATGCCCAAGATGCGCCCGGATTTTATGTGCGTTGGCTGCTCGGAAAAGTCAAAATTTTCAGCTTAAAGTTTTCTGGGTTATGGTATGATATCGGCGATTTAAAATCGCTTGAAGAGGCAAATCGCATTTTTCAAACCCAAAAATAAGGGCCAGGACATGAGCAAAGAATCTTACCTGTTTACATCTGAGAGCGTCACCGAAGGCCACCCGGACAAAGTCGCCGACCAAATTTCAGACGCTATCTTAGACGCTATCCTTGAAAAAGACCCGATGGGCCGCGTCGCCTGCGAGACGTTGGTGACCACCGGCGTCGCGTTCGTGGCGGGTGAGATCACCACTTCCTGTTATGTGGATATTCCCAAGATCGTGCG
>CAZBIH010000007.1:5147-6504 GCA_964492015.1 uncultured Planctomycetia bacterium
AATCCGACCGGCCGCTTTGAAGTCGGCGGGCCTCAGGCGGACACCGGGCTGACCGGCCGCAAGATCATCGCCGATACCTACGGCGGCTACGGTTCTCACGGCGGCGGCGCTTTTTCAGGCAAGGATCCCACGAAGGTGGACCGCTCCGCCTCTTATATGGCGCGTTACATCGCCAAAAATATTGTCGCCGCGGGACTCGCGGATAAATGCGAAGTCCAGCTCGCCTACGCGATCGGTGTGGCCGAGCCTGTTTCGGTCATGGTGGATACGCTGGGCACCGGCAGAGTCTCGGAAGGGGCTCTCGGCCGTACGGTGAGGAAATATTTTGACCTCACACCCAAAGGCATTATTAAACAGCTGGATCTCAGGCGCCCTATTTATCAAAAGACAGCGGCTTACGGGCACTTCGGCCGCAATGAAAAAGAATTCACCTGGGAAAAATTAGACAAGGTCGCTGACCTTAGGGTCTGTTAAACAATATGAGTTCTGTGCGTTCCGATATTGCTGATATCAAATTAGCGCCCAAAGGAAAATTACGTATTGAATGGGCGGGCAATAATATGCCTGTGCTGGAGCTGATCCGTAAGCGTTTTGAAAAGGAAAAACCGCTCAAAGGGCTTCGCGTCTCCGCGTGCCTTCACGTGACTTGCGAAACAGCCAATCTAGCGATCGTTCTCAAAGCCGCGGGCGCGGATCTGGTCCTTGTGGCATCCAACCCCCTAAGCACTCAGGATGATGTCACGGCGTCTTTGGTCAAAGACTATGGCATCAAGACTCTGGCGATCAAAGGGGAAGATCATAAAAGTTATTTTTCTCATGTCTACGCGGCGCTTGAGCATGCCCCGCATTTGACGATGGATGACGGCGCCGACGTAGTGTCTGCGATCCACAAACAGCCTGAAAAATATATGAAGAATATTATCGGCGGCACTGAAGAAACTACCACCGGAGTCATCCGCTTAAGAAGCCTTGAAGCCCAAAGAAAACTTCTCTACCCGATCGTGGCTGTCAATGACGCGGACACCAAGCATTTTTTTGACAACCGTTACGGCACGGGCCAGTCCACATTGGACGGCATCATCCGCGCGACCAACATTCTGATCGCGGGTTCCACGGTCGTTGTCGCCGGTTACGGCTGGTGCGGGCGCGGTGTGGCGATGCGCGCCAAAGGCCTCGGGGCCAATGTGATCGTGACGGAGATCGATCCTCTACGCGCTTTGGAAGCCGTGATGGACGGTTATCAGGTGATGCCGATGAAAGATGCGGTCAAGAACGCCGATGTTTTTGTGACCGTGACCGGCAACAAGAGCGTCCTGCGCAAAGAACATTTTATGGCGATGAAGGACCGCGCGATCGT
>CAZBIH010000007.1:6604-20911 GCA_964492015.1 uncultured Planctomycetia bacterium
ACAAGAGCGTCCTGCGCAAAGAACATTTTATGGCGATGAAGGACCGCGCGATCGTTTGTAACTCCGGCCACTTTGACGTCGAGATCGATGTCGCCGAGCTTAAGAAAATGGCAAAAAAAGTACGGCCTCTGCGTGATTTTGTGCAGGAATACACGCTGTCGAACAAAAATAGAATTTATCTTCTGGCCGAAGGACGGCTGGTGAATCTCGGCGCGGCGGAAGGCCACCCGGCGATGGTGATGGATATGAGCTTCGCCAACCAGGCGCTTTCCAGCGAGTGGGTGGTGCGTCATCATAAGTCTCTTGAGAAAAAAGTCTACCGTGTGCCTCTGGATATCGATAAAGAGATCGCGCGTATCAAGCTTCGATCCATGGGAACGGTTATCGACAAGCTTTCCAAGGACCAGGAAAAATACCTCGCCGCTTGGGAGGTTGGGACGTAAGGCTGTCATTTCGAGCGAAGCGAGAAATCCCCTAAAAGCGAGATTTCTCCTCGCTTTGCTCGTCGAAATGACAATGTTTTTGTGACGGTGGGCCTTTACGAAGTATTTTTGATCAGATAGATCCCGACGCAGGCGAAGAATAGATTTCCGAACCACGCCGCGAACATCGGCGGCAGATAGTTGCCTTTCCCAAGCGCCAGGCACATCGAGGCGATCCCATAATAAAGCAGTACCAGTCCGAAGCTTGTTCCGATCCCCATCACGGCCCCGCCGCGGCCTGTTTTCATCGCCAGCGGCGCCCCCATCAGCATCACAATAAAACTCACGAACGGGAACGCGATCTTGTAATGCAGGTCCACGGACAATTTTTGCACCAATTTTTTACTGGCGGTGCCCAAATGCTGGATGTATTGGGTCAATTCTTTTGAGTTCATGAACTCCACCTGGGAGCCTTCATGCAGAAAATCTTCCGGTTTTTGGTCGAGGGGATAATCCAGCTCTTGTGAAAATTCAGGATTTCCGATGACTTCTCCGCGGCGGTTGATGCGGTACTGGATCACGTCATAAAAGAGCCACTGGTTGTTTCGGTAAATCGATTTTTTAGCTTTGACCACTGTCTGAAACGACTCGCGCGGATTGTTTTGAAAAATGACGATGTCGTGCAGGGTTTTGGAAGAGATCTCAAATTCTCTGGCGTAGATCATGCGGCCGTCTTTACCGTAGAGCGTTACTTTGTTAAGAGCTCGGCTCTGAAAATCTTTACTCCCTTTTTTGATCAAGCCTTCCATGATCGAGGTCGACATGAGGGAAGATTGGGGGACGAGGGTTTCATTGATCAGAAGAACACCGAAACTGATCAGGATCCCCATGAAAAAATAGGGCAGGAGAATATGAAACGCGCTGATGCCGCTGGCCTTGAGCGCAATGATCTCATTGTGGCGGCTCAAATTCCCGATCACAAAAAGAACTGCCGCCAGGCAGGCAATAGGGACCACTTGGACCAAGATCACCGGAATGAAGTAGCCGTAATAAGAAAGGATGACGGCCGGCGAAACACTGTGTTTTAAAAATTCGTCCAGGTTGGTGAAAAGGTCGATCACGATGAACAGGACCAGAAATACCGCCAGACAATAAAGAAGCGCCGCCGTGAAACTGCGGATCAGATAGCGGTCCAGGATGCGCATCGTCAAGCCCTCATTATTTTTCGCAAAAGCAGGATCCCGGCCCCGCCAATGACAAAGTTTCCGAATTCCAGAGCTAAAAAGGACGGCACCAGGCCTTTTTGGGCCAGCGCTTTTCCGGTGATCAGAAGCAGCCAATAGAGCGTCATCAGGACAAGGCTGATGCCGAAGCTGACGGAGCGGTTACTGCGCCTGGCTGTGATGCCCAGCGGGATCCCGATCAAAAGGAACGTGATGCTCGAAAACGCCAGCGCGATCTTGTTGTGGATCTCCGCTGTGAGGGGATACGTGCCCCGGATGCCATCCTGGCCCAGATTTTCAATTTCAGCGCGAAGCTCGCGGATCGACATGTCTTTTGGTTTTTTGCCGAGCGCCTCCGAACTTTTCACATCCGAGACATTGAGAGGAAAATCATAGGTTTTGAAATTGATGGTATAAAACTTTGCGGGGTCCTTGGGGTCCGGCTCGTCGCTGGTGCCCTGGATCAGGCGCAGTTTGATGATGCCCTCTTCCGGCAGGGAGATAAGCTCTCCCTTCTGAGCAGTGATCGTCCGCGTGGGCTTTCCTTCTTGAGGCTGGTAAATACGGATCCCTTTTAATTTATTTTTATCGATCTCATAAATAAAAATGACGAAATTTTTGAACTTTTTGATGAACGTGCCTTCTTCCAGCGCGGCTCCCGGATTTTCAATGCCGATGCGCGTCAGAAGCTGGCGGTACCGGTAATGGGTCGTGGAGGCCAGCTGATCGGAGAGGATGAACGTGCCCAGCGACAAAAGGATGGCGACAAAAAAAAGCGGTTTGGCGATCTTTAAGAGGCTCAGGCCGCTGGCGCGCATGGCCATGATCTCATTGTCGTAAGAAAGCTTGCTGAACATCGAAAGGGTCGCGACAAGCACCGACATCGGAACGATGAATGTCAGGATAAATGGGAGGGAGTACCACAGAAGTTGAAGCACCAGGAAGACATCCACCGATTTATTAAAAATAAAATCCGCCATTTGGACCAAGCCCCGGCCCAGGAGGAACAGGAAAACAAAAGAAGAGATGGAGAGAAAAAAGGGAGAAAAAAACTCACTCACGATATGATCGCGCAGGACTTTCACGGTCTAAAGCCCTCGCGCCGCGGCGAGCAGGGTGACGGAAATGGCCCCGGCGGCTTTTAGAGTTTTGGAGCACTCAGAAGCGGTAAAGCCCGTTGTCAAAATATCATCGATGAGCAGGATCTTTTTGCCGGAAAATATTTTAGGTTCGCTCACAAAAAAAGAGCCTTCGATGTTGCGGCGTCTCTGGTTTTTGTTGAGCAGAGACTGGGTAGAGCTTGATTTTTTTCTTTTCAAATAGGGGCTCAAGTCTTCTTTTTTTATTTTTTTCGCGGTCAAACGGGTGACCAGCTGCGCCTGGTTGAACCCGCGCGCGTTTTCTTTTTTTACATCCATCGGCACGCTGACCAGCGCGTCAATGTTCGAGAGATCCAGGTATTTTGAAATAAACCCGACCAACTCGTCCGAGAAATATTTTTTAAGGGATCTTCTGCCACTGAATTTAAATGCCTGTAAAAGTTCTTGCATCTTTCCCTCGTAATAGGCGGCGGCGTAGGCCCGATCGAAATAAAAACCTGTGTCGCGGCATTGTCCGCAAAGGGACTTCTCGCCCGGCGCTGTGCGGCCACAAAGACGGCAAAAAGGCGGTGTGATCTTGAGGATCTTGTTTGCGCAGGCTCCGCACACGCCTCGTGTATCGCGGGCCGGAAGGAGCTCCTCGCAAGTCTCACAAATTTTAGGGAAAAGAAGGCAGGAGGCGGCCTGAAAAGCTGTATTTAGCATACGGTTAATATAGCATAATGTTATAATGCCCATCATGCAAAAAAATACCCGTCAGAGCGCCGCGCTGAAGGTGCTTCCCCGGTTTCTTTCTGTCTTGCGCCGCCAGGTCCGGCAGTGGAAACAGCCCATTGTGGGCACTTTTGCCCGGGGTGAGAACATTCCTTTCAAAGTCCTTATTTCTACGGTCTTGAGTTTGCGCACCAAAGACAAAACCACCGAAGAAGCCAGCCATCGCCTTTTCAAATTTGGCGAGACGCCGCAAGCGATGCTCAAGCTTAGCGCCGCCGAGATCGAAAAGATCATTTTCCCTGTCGGATTTTATCGCACCAAAGCGAAAAATATCCTGGGAATCTGTCAGGCGCTCATCGAGAAATTCGGGGGAGAAGTGCCGTCGGATATTGACACTCTTTTGTCCTTCAAAGGTGTAGGGAGAAAAACCGCAAATTTAGTCGTAACCGTGGGTTATGGAAAGCCCGGGATCTGTGTGGATGTTCATGTCCATCGTATTTCCAACCGCTGGGGCCTGGTCAAAACAAGCGCCCCCGATGAAACGGAAACGGTTTTAAGAAAAATTTTACCGCCAAAATTTTGGATCGAATACAATGACCTTTTAGTTTGCTTCGGACAGAATCTCTGCCAGCCGGTCTCACCTTTCTGCAGCCGCTGTAAATTGCGGGAATTTTGCCCAAGAATAGGAGTTAAAAGAAGTCGATAACAGCATAATTTCTTTCACCGCTTTAGTTACTGCTTGACAAGGTTTTTGATATTCATGATAATATGAAGTTGTTAAGAATTAGTTAAATTTTAATAGTTTAATGGAAAAACAGATAATTAGAACCGCACTTATGGCTTTAACACTACTTTCTCCTTTTCTGGCTCGCGTCGCTTTCGCGGAAGAAGGATATGATGCGATCAGTGGGGCGGATAGGTCTTTTACTGTTGGTTATTACAATCAAGCTCAGGAAGTCCAACGTTTTAAAGAAACTTTCCTTGAGCGCGACGCAAAGGAGACGGTCTTGGCGGAAACAGCCGAAGCTGGTGTGTCGGATGAAAAACAGCGGCTGCGCGTGTACCGCAGTTTTCGTGTGGGGACTTTATATGACTCCAATCTATTCTATGACCGCACGGATCCCAAGGATGACCTTTTGATGCTTTATACCGCATCTCTGGGATACCGTCTCGGAAAACAGGGTGTTACGCGGGCCCATCTAGACACTTTTTACGATTTGACCTACGTCAACTACACCGAAAATAGCAAGCTCAGCCGATTCAATCAGACGCACACTGTCAGTATGGGCTTGCGCGGGGAAAAGCTTGAGATCCGTATTCAAAATAAATTTCAGCCGGCTTCGGCAAGAGAGACCGGTGAGCGCACCGAACTCGCCTCTAGCAACAGTAATCGTGTCATTGCTTATTCTGATAGTGCGGCAGTGAACCTTACCTATCATTGGACATCAAAGACGGATCTGTCCGCCGATTATAATTACAACATTACTTATTTTCCGGCTTCCTCCAATGAAAATAACCGGACCGTGACCCGGTTTAGTTTTCAGGAAAATTCCCTCTCACCCAGAGTTTCTTACCAGCTCAGCTCAAAAACCTCGCTTTACGGGACAGGGAGGGTTAGCGGCACCGATTATTTTAAGAACGGCGATCTTGCTTCAAAATATTACCTTGTAGCCACGGGCATTCGATACCGACTCACGAATAAGACAGATATAGGTTTTGAGCTGGGTTACGATTGGCGGGATTATAATTTGCCGATCTATGGATCTTCGGAGGGGCCGAGATTCACAGGGATCATTCGCCGCGAATTCACCAAAAAGATCGCGGCGACGATCTTGGCCAGCCGGTCGACAGGAGAAGCTTTTGACACGACCGGATCCGCTGAAGAAAACTCATCTTTTAAGACCCTAAGCACCAGTTATCGTATGGATCTTGCGTGGAACGCCAATGATCACATGATATTAAGTGCGTTCACGAGCATTGAAGATAGTGAGCAGGACGGTCTCTACTCGATGGTAGATCCGGAGAACCCCTCATTGACGTTCACCCGGGCTTTGGAGGATCAGACTTATCGGTGGGGACTAAGCTTGAAATACCAGCCCAGAACCGCCTGGTCCTATTTTCTGTCCTATGAGTTTTTGAATAGATTTTCGAGTTTTAAAAATTTCCAGTATGATGGCCAGAAGATCGCCGGTTCAGCGAAAGTGAGTTTCTGATGACAAAAAAGACCCTGTTTGTCCTGATGCTGGGTTTTATCTCTTGGCAACCCTGTATGGCTGAAGTCGTCACAGATGCAACGACTGACGTTTCCTCCGGACCGGCGACTGTCACGAAAGAAGAGATCTCTTTGCCGGAGAAAACACCGGAGAAAGGCCTCTATCCGATCCATGCAGGAGACAAGATCAAGGTTGTTGTGCAGGGGGAAAAAGATCTCTCCGGTACTTATTTGGTCGATGCCAAGGGGGATATTCATTTTCCTCTGCTGGATAAGATCCATGCGGATGGCCTGAGCTTGATGGATTTTAGCGAAAATTTACGTGCGGCGCTTGCCAAAGATTTTCTGACCAATCCGCAGGTGGAAACGGCATTCGAGGAGAGCGCGTTCAACTCGGTGACTTTTTTGGGGCAAGTGAATCAGCCGGGAAATTATATTCTGCCGCCGAAAATGACCCTTTTGCGTATGATCTCGGTCGCGGGGGGTTTTACGGCCGGCGCCAATTATGCTGCCTGCAAGATCTCGCGCAAGGAAAGAGGTGGGGGCAAGTCCTCGATCCTAGTGGATGTGGAGGCAGTGCTCAACGGCAAAGCGACGGATGCAGAGCTTGAGCCCGGAGACATCATTTTTATTCCCAAGACAAGCTCTGCCGTTGAAGAGAAGGATGATCTGCTTAACTCCGTTGCGGTATTGGGAGAGGTACAAAAATCTGACAATTACAAGCTCACTCCTGAGATGACGATCGTCCGGGTGCTGTCCCAGGCCGGCGGGATGGTGAAGGGGGCGGATGCGTCCCGAGTCACTTTGACACGAAAAAAAGAGAACGGGAAAGTTTCTGTTGTGACTGTCAACGTCAACAGGATCATTGATGGCAAGGCTCCCGATGTGAAGCTGGAAGCCGGGGATATCGTGTATGTCCCTGAGTCGGTTTTTTAAAGGGAGATTTCATGGAGACATCGATCAACCCCAACGCTTACTCAGATCCCCACCGGGAGATGTCCGGCGATCTCATTCAGTATCTGCAGGCCCTCTACCATGAGAAAAAGAAGATCTTATCGATCTGTGTCGTCTTTTTTATTACATCCGCTGTTTATCTTGCATTTATCCCCAATTCCTACGAAACGGAAGTCCAGATCCTTGTGGAGCAATTAGGCGACGTAGAAAAGTTCGCCCCGCAGACGGGGTCCAGTAATTTTAAGGGTGAAGACGATTATTATGGCACTCAGGTCGCTATTATTACCGGAAAAAAGATCTCCAACCGGGTAAAAAATGAGTTGGGTGTTTCCGGCGGCAGCTATGTTTTGACGGCCCGCAGGCTGCGTGGTACACGGATCATTTCCGTGAGCGTTAAATCCAAGGATGCCAAGCTTGCCGCCCGGGCGGCCAACAAAACCATTGATGTTTACATTCAGGAGAAGGGGCAGGATGATCTTTTTATTGCCAAACAAATGCTCAAGTGGCTGCCGAATCAGATCGAACAGACGTCCGAGGGAGGTTCTGTCGGTTTTTCAGGAAAGTCACAAAATAAAGGGGGCGAACTGCTATTGACCTCGGAGGCGGATGATGCCGTCTATCAACAGCTTCGTCAGAGCCGAATGGAAGCGGAGTCCAAGCGCAGTGAGATGTCTTTCCGCTACAAGCCAAATCATCCCATCATGAAGGAGTTGGAGGAAAAACTTTCTTATCTGGATCAGCAGATCAAGGAAAGAAAAGAGGCTCTACTCAGCAGTTTAAAAGCCAGTTTGATGGGTGATTTTCACCTGACAAATATTAAAATTCTTTCTCCCGCGCCTGTTCCGCTCAAGCCCGCCAGTCCCAAACGCCTGAACGGGATCTTTTTGGCGACAATGATGGGGTTCTTCGTCAGTGTTTGTTTTGTCATTTACATTGAGCAAGCGGATCCGCGGATCTGGTATGAAACCGAGATCCGCAACGCGCTAGATGTCCCCTTCATGGGGTATGTGCCTGTCATCGAAAGCCTTGCCTCGAGAAAAGACAAGAAAGATGTTGCCAAGGGGAAGGTTGTTGAGTTGTCCGAGGATCTGAAGCTTCAAAACTTGCTGAAAGTGCATCCGACGCTCGCGGACTCCATTGCTTTTATGAGAACGCATTTATTTTTCTCGGCGCCTCAGCAAAAATCCAAGATCTTGCTCATGACCAGCACGACGCCCAATGAGGGCAAAAGCACGGTGATCGCTTTGTTCGCTTTGTCGCTGGCCTCCATGGGAAAAAAAGTCCTCATTATTGATTCGGACCTTCGGAGGCCCTATCTTCATACTCAGCTGGCGATGCAGAATCAAAAAGGTTTGGCGGAATATTTATCGGGTGAAGCCAGCTATCAGGAGGTCTTTCACACTGTTCCCGATAGCACTTTAAAGGCCATTACCGGCGGCGTGCTTAAAGTGAACTCAGCCCAGCTTCTGTCTTCCTCGACCAAGCTCAAAGAATTGCTGGAGACGGCCGCCGACGAATATGACTATATACTGATCGACGCGCCTCCGGTTTTGTTCATCCCAGACGGCCTGATCATCGCCAAATATGCTCAAGGAGTGGTTCTCATCACTAGCGCTGGGATGATACGGCGCCACGCCTTGCAGGCGGTAAAACATAAATTTGACGCCATCGCGAGGCCTGTGATGGGTGTCGTTATCAATCGTGCGGATCACTCCATGGACATGAAGTTCAAAAAATATTTTAAACAGTACCAAAGTTACTACTATACTGAAATTCCAAAATTAGAAACGGAGAAAAAGACGGAGAAGAAATGACGAAGAAAGCTTTAGTCACAGGAATTACAGGCCAAGACGGTTCGTATTTGGCGGATTTTCTTTTAGAGAAGGGTTATGAAGTCTATGGGATCGTGCGGCGTGCCAGTCTCATCAATACCGGACGTATCGATCATATTTATGAGGAACCTCAGAACACCAAAAGAAGGCTGAAATTGGTTTATGGCGACTTAAATGACGCCAGCTCCATCAATCGGATCTTGCGAACCGTAAAGCCTGATGAGATCTATAATCTTGCCGCACAAAGTCATGTGAAAGTAAGTTTTGAGATCCCCGAATATACGGCGGAAGTGACGGGGCTCGGCTGTTTGCGTATTTTGGAAGCGATCGTAGAGTCCGGCATTAAAACAAAATTTTATCAGGCTTCTTCCAGCGAGCTTTACGGCCGCACCGAGAAGGTCCCCCAGAATGAAAATACCGCGTTCCAACCTTGCAGTCCCTACGCGGTGGCCAAGCTTTTTGCTTATTGGACGACTAAAAATTACCGCGAAGGGGACGGGATCTTCGCATGCAACGGCATCCTTTTTAATCACGAGTCGCCCAGACGCGGAGAAACGTTTGTGACGCGCAAGATCACGATGGCCATCGCACGTATCAAAAAAGGCCTTCAGAAGACATTGTACTTGGGAAATTTGGACGCCAAGCGTGATTGGGGCTACGCCAAGGATTACGTCGAGGCCATGTGGCTTATGCTTCAGCAAAAAGAAGCCGAAGATTTTGTGATCGCCACCGGTGAGACTCATACGGTCCGGTCATTCGTGCAAGAGGCTTTTGACTACGCGAAACTCGACTGGAAAAAATACGTCAAGATCGATAAGCGTTATTTCCGCCCGCTAGAGGTCAATATTTTGCAGGGAGACTATTCCAAAGCCAAAAAAAAGCTGGGGTGGAGGCCTAAAACAAGTTTTAAAGAGCTCGTGCACATCATGGTGGATGCGGATATGGAGGTTTTGGAAACGATGTCATTTCGACGAACGAAGTGAGGAGAAATCTCGTTCTTAAAACGAGATCTCTCGCTTCGCTCGAGATGACAAATTAGGAGTAATATTTTTATGAGTTTTTGGAAGAAAAAAAAAGTCCTGGTCACCGGCGGAGCCGGATTCATTGGCTCGTATCTGACGGAGCTTCTGGTTGCCGAGGGTGCCAAGGTCACGGTCGCCGATAATTTGGTCCGAGGGACGAAAGGCCGCATTCAACCGGTTGCGAAGCAGATCAAACTTGAGACCGGAGACCTTTTTGAATATAAAAATTGCCTAAAAGCCTGCAAGGGCCAGGAGATCGTTCTGAATCTTGCCGCAAAAGTGACCGGGATCGAATACAACCGTTTTAACATGGCGGATATGTTTGAATCCAACATAAAGCTTCAGATGAACGTGCTTCACGCGGCCTCCGAGTGCGGGATCAAGCGATTTTTGCAGATCAGCACCGCCTGTATTTACCCGCACGACGCGATAGTCCCGACACCGGAATCCGAAGGGGACCGCGGCGCGCCTGAGCCTACCAATGAAGGCTATGGTCTTGCCAAGCTTATGGGGGAGAAGCTCGCCAAATATTATACCTCCGAAAAAAAGATGGAAGTCGTTATCGGCCGCCCTTTCAACGCGTATGGCCCTCGGGACCATTTTGACGAAGGCACGTCCCATGTCGTTCCGGCGATCATGAAACGTGTCTTGGACGGCAATGATCCGGTGGTGATCTGGGGCACGGGAAATCAGTCCCGTGTTTTTGTTCATGCGCGGGACCTGGCGCGCGGGATGATGCTTCTGGCGGAAAAGGCGCCGGCGGGTCAGGCGATCAATATCGGTCATGACAAAGAAGTGACGATCAAAGAGCTTTTTAGCGTCATCTGCAAGGTTCTGGGCCGCTCACCCAAGGTTTTCTATGACACTTCTAAGCCCGATGGCTATGCCCGCCGAGCGGCGGATACGACGCTTCTTAAAAAATACACGGGTTTTGTGCCCGCCACTTCGCTTGAAGACGGCGTCCGTGAAATGTATGAATGGTTCAAAGCCCGCTAATTGTCATTCCCGAAAGTTTTTATCGGGAATCAAACCTAGACTTGATCCCCGATTAAAGATTTCGGGGATGACAGCCTAATGTGCGGCATCGCGGCCCTTTTTTCCTACCGAAGCGACGCCTCTAAAGTAAGCCGTGAAGAACTAAGAGCGATCCGGGATTTCATGGCCCGTCGGGGCCCCGACGGCTCCGGGGAATGGTTTTCCGCCGATGACCGTGTGGCTTTAGGCCACCGCCGCCTCTCGATCCTGGATCTTTCCGAAAAGGGTGCTCAGCCCATGGCTAGCCAGGATGGCAGTCTTGTGATCAGCTTCAACGGTGAAATTTATAACTACCGCGAACTTCGCAAAGACCTTGAGGCGAAAGGCCATCATTTTAAAAGTGACTCCGATACGGAAGTTCTCCTTTATCTTTATCGGGAAAAGGGTGAGTCCATGTTCGATGAGCTCCGCGGCATGTTCGCTTTTGCGTTGTGGGATCAGCAAAAAAAAAGCATGCTTCTTGCCCGCGATCCTTTCGGGATCAAACCTCTTTATTACACCGGCAAAAAAGGTATTTTTAAGGCCGCCTCCCAGGTAAAAGCTCTGTTAAAAGGCGACGACATTGATACTGCTCTTGATCCGGCGGGCCACGCGGGTTTCTTTCTCTGGGGATTTGTGCCTGAGCCGCACACTCTTTATAAAAATATCCGCTCTTTTCCGGCCGGATGTTTCATGGTGATCGATGAAAACGGGCCGCGGGCTCCTCAAAGATATTTTTCTTTCAGGGAAGAATATTTATCAGTAAAAAATACGGCTCCGGCCGCTGCGGATGAAAGAGAAAGAAAGAGAGTTTTAAGGGATGCGTTGCTGGACAGCGTGCGCCACCATTTGATCGCCGATGTGCCGGTGGGCGTATTTTTATCTTCCGGCATCGATTCTACCGTTGTGACGGCTTTAGCTTCCGAATTTAAACCGAATATCAACGCGATCACGGTTGTGTTTGACGAATACAAAGGCACGGAGAACGATGAATCGGAGCTTGCCGCGGTTGTGGCACGTCAGTACGGGGTTTCCCACCGCAAGATCCTGGTCACCAAGGAGATGTTCCGCAAGAGAGTCGATGAATTTTTCCAAGCGATGGATCAGCCGACAATTGACGGGCTCAACACTTTTTTTATCAGCCAGGCGGCAAAAGAGGCGGGGCTTAAAGTAGCCTTGTCGGGGTTGGGGGGCGATGAAATATTTGGGGGGTACCCCGGCTTCCGGGATATACCAAGAGCTGTCCGTTATTTTTCGTGGGCCCAAGGTTTTCCCGTTTTTGGAAAAATTTTTCGCAAGGGCGCAACACCCTTTTTAAAAGCCAGGGGTTCTCCCAAATGGGCCGGTGTTTTGGAGTACGGCGGCACTTTTGAGGGGGCCTATCTTTTAAGGCGCGCTCTTTTCATGCCATGGGAACTCGATCAATTCCTGGATCGCGACCTGATCCATGAAGGCTTGAGGGATCTTGCGACAGAAGGATCCTTGCGTCAGACGGTCGGTGATGTGCCCGACGACCGTCTACGCGTGTCATTTCTTGAAATGGAATGGTATATGCGAAGCCAGCTTTTAAGGGATGCTGATTGGGCCGGAATGTATCACTCGCTTGAGATACGCACTCCTTTTTTGGATCGGAACTTTTTTGACACCCTATTGCCTCTTTTAATGCAAAAAACATCTCTGTCAAAAAATGATCTGGCCAAGACACCGGCCAAGGCGTTGCCAGCGCGTGTCGTCCGGCGCAAAAAGACAGGTTTTACGACACCGGTCGATCGATGGATACAGGAGATGATGGGTTCTAAGATCGTCAAGCAGGAGCGCGGATCAAGAAATTGGGCGAAGGTTGTTTATGACAGGTTTTAGATCTTGAGAATACTTTTTCTCGCGACTGATGCTTATGGCGCCAATGGCGGGATCGCGAAGTTTAACCGGGATCTGATCCGGGCGATCTGTGCTCATCCGGAAGTGACTCAATTAACGGTTATCGCAAGGCTGCCATCCGGCGTCGCTCACAAAGATCCCTCCAAAAAAATTAAATACCTGGAGCCGCCCGGAAAAATTTCATATGTTTTTTGTTCAGTCAGAGAAGCTTTTTTCGGGGGGAAATGGGATATTTTGATCTGTGGCCACACTCATTTTCTTATCCTTGCATGGGTGATCACCCTATTCAAAAAAATTCGTGCCTGTCTGATCATCTATGGAATTGAATCATGGAAAAAACCAAAAATATTTTTAAGCCAGTGGCTTTCAAAATTAAATAGCGTGCTTTCTATAAGTGAATTTTCTAAACAAAAGTTCGCTGACTGGTCAGGGTTTGATCGTCGTTTTCATCTTCTGCCATGTTGTGTGGATCTAGACAAGATCCATCCCATGAGCCCAAGGTATGATCTGGTTTTAAAGTATGGCTTGAAAGACAGAAAAGTGATCATGACGTTAGCGCGTCTTGCCAGGGAAGAAAAATATAAGGGGATCGACGAGGTGATCCAGGCGATGCCGGAGATCTTGAAGAGGGTGCCCGATCTTGTTTATCTTGTCTGCGGGACGGGAAATGATCAAGCGCGCTTGGAGAAGAGCGTAGAGGTTCTGGGTTTAAAACCTTATGTACTATTTACCGGTTTCCTGCCGGAGAATGACAAACTGGATTATTTTCGCCTGGCAGATGCTTTTGTCATGCCTGGCTCCGGCGAAGGTTTTGGGATCGTATACCTTGAAGCCATGGCTTGCGGCGTGCCTGTAGTCGGTGGTAAGCGTGATGGAAGCCGTGAAGCGCTCAGGGATGGAAAGCTTGGTATTCTTGTGGATCCATCCGATCAGGAAGAACTCGTTAAAGGGATCTTAGAGGCATTGAATCGTCCCAAAGGGGTTATTCCGGAGGGTCTTTCTCACTTTTCGTATGAGGCTTTCGAAAAGAGAACCCATGCGATCCTTGATAAAATTTAAATAAATTTATGTATTTTTACTTTAAGTAGTATATTTTTTAGTATATAATATTGCTTAACAATGCTTAAAATATAACATGAGCTATCGCGATCGATTTTACCGTTACTACACGACGACTCAGGTGCATTCCGATAGTAAAATGATCCGGAATGATCTGAAGTTACGCGCCCCCTATATAAAGGGCTTAATAAGACGTTGGATACTTACTGATCCTAATAGCCGGATCTTGGACCTGGGTTGCGGGTATGGAGCTATTCTTTATTATCTAAAAGAAGCGGGGTACCGCGATCTTGAGGGCATTGATCGCTCGCCGGAGCAAGTGGCTGTTGCCGGGGAATTGGGGCTTGGTTTTGTTCAAAAGGGCGATGTTCTCCAGATGCTTGGCAAAAAGAGGGATGGGTATTACGACGTCGTTATTTCGTTTGATATGCTTGAGCATTTTACCAAAGACGAGATCTTGGCCGTCACCGATGAAGTCCATCGCGTGCTTAAAAAAGGCGGAAAATGGCTCGTTCACGTGCCGAATGCCGAAGCGCTATTTGGTTCACGGATCCGTTATGCGGATTTCACGCATGAGCAATGCTTTACCCAAGAAAGTATCCGGCAGTTGATGGGAGTCGCGGGTTTTGAGCGCGTTGAATGTTATGAGGATGTCCCGGTCGTGCACGGCTTAAAAAGCTTTTTGCGGCGGGCTATTTGGAAACTCAGCCGCTTGGCGCTCCGTCTTTATTGGTCGGCGGAAACCGGCTCTAGCGGGAAGGATTGTATTTTTACTCAAAATCTTTTTGCGGTGGCAGTGAAGTGAGTTTTGATGCCTGGACATGGAATCGAATTCGTTGGTCGTTGAGAAAAGCAAGCCTCCCTATCCGGCAGGGGG
>CAZBIH010000007.1:21011-27693 GCA_964492015.1 uncultured Planctomycetia bacterium
TGGAATCGAATTCGTTGGTCGTTGAGAAAAGCAAGCCTCCCTATCCGGCAGGGGGATCTGGTGCTGGATGTCGGTTCCGGCAGTAATCCTCATCCTGCCGCGGATGTGCTGATCGAGCGGTATCTTGATCCCAAGCATCGTTATGAGCCGTTGGTGGTTGACCGGCCGCTTGTTTTGGGAGACGCGTGCCGAATGCCGTTCAAGGACAAAGCGTTTGACTTCGTCATCGCTTTTCATGTGCTCGAACATATGGTGGACCCCGCTCTTTTTTTGAGTGAACTTCAGCGCATCGGAAAAGCGGGCTACATTGAGACACCCAACGCTATTTTTGAAAGGCTCGTGCCTTATGATGTGCATCTATTGGAGATCATGAACATGGATGGAACGCTTTTGATCCATAAGAAAAGATCGGCAAGGCCCGATCCTTTCCTGAATGAACTTGATCTGGTCAAAAGATCTCCGCAGTGGAACCGTTTTTTCTATCAAAATCCGGATCTTTTTCATACCCGCTATTTCTGGAAAGATCATATTTTATTTAAAGTGTTAAATCCTGAAACTTCGCTCGAGTGGTTCGTTGACCCGGAAATAAAAGGGGCAGTGGAAAGTGAAGTCTCGGCAGAAACCAAGATATCAGGCCTGAGGAGCTTGGGACTTTCGTTATTGAGGCGGTGGCATCAATTTAAAAAAAGAAGATCGTTTTCGCTGTTGGATTTGTTGGTGTGTCCCAAATGCAGGAAGACTCTTATCAGCGAAGGAGATTTTTTGGATTGCGCGGCGTGCAGGTTGCGGTATCAAGCCAAACCCGTTCCTGATTTTAATCGGCCTTTAAATATTGGGAAGTAAATATCCGTGTTGATCTCCATCTGCATTCCTCAATACAACCGATGCCGGACCCTTTTGGCCGTGCTTGAGACGATCCGCAAGCAGGATCATCCGGAAATAGAAGTAATTATCTCCGATGACGCTTCAACGGACGATTCGGAAAAGTTGATCCCTGATTATATCAGGGCTCACGAAAAAACATCCGCCGCCCGTTTTCGCTATATCCGCAACAAAAAAAATAGGGGGTATGACGCGAATCTCCGCGCGGCGCTGGCTGCCGGAGAGGGTGAGTATCTTTTTATTCTCGGAAATGACGACGCGCTCCCGAAAGATGACACTGTCTCGCGGCTTGTCTCTGTACTGAAGGATCTTGATCATCCTGAGGTTGCCTTTTCGAGCATGGAACTTTATGGCGAAGGAAATCAAAGGGTCCGCCAATTCAGAGAGACGAAAGTGCTGGGGTCCGGGCCGGAAATAGCCGCGAAAAACTTTAGATATTTCTGCCCCGTGATGGGGATCGTGATGAAACGCTCTGTGTTCAAGAAATATGATACGAGCGAATATGACGGCTCAATTTATGTACAAATTTATCTGGTTGTCCGCGCGGTAGCCTCAGGAGCGAGGCTTGCTTGTATTTCAGAATCTCTCGTGGCAAAAGATGTGCATGTTCCGGGAGAAAAAATAAATACTTATGAAGAAGGGCTGGCTTTGGCCAATGACAGGCTCAGGCCCAAAACGGGGGGGCTTGATCAGGTAGGCCGAGTGACTTGTGAGGCGCTCCTGCCTTCTGTGCCCATTTCTGAGAGAGGGAAGTACATTTTTTCTGTTTACAGCCAGCTATTATTGCGCAGTTATCCTTATTGGTTGTGGGACTACCGCAAAAAGGGCGTTTACCGGGCCGCGGTCAATTTGGCTTGGGGTTGTTTTCCATGCCGTTTGATCAAAGTAGACAGGGTTCCCCTTTTCATTCATGTGCGTCTTTTTGCGCTTTATTTTGTCATCACTGCCTTTTGCTTGCTTGCGCCTATAAAATTTTTAGAGGCTGTAAAACAAAAACTTCTGGGATCCCATGAATAGGATCCTTATCGTCGGTGCGGGCAGGGAAGGATCTCTCGAGAATGCGTACTTCCGGACTTTTAAAAAAATCAGAAATCTCTCTGTCGATTTTTTTGATACATCAACGCAAACGCGTTTTGACGGGCCGGGGGCCATTTCTCGCATAACGGCGCGGTTGATCACACCGATAAACTATCGGAATGTGTGCAACCGGCTCAGACAGTTTTTATTTGATCAGAAAGCTTTGTATGACGCGATCCTGATCTGTAAAGGGGCGGAATTTTCGCGCCTATTTCTTGAAACCTGTCGCTTGCTTCAGCCATCCGCGATCTGGGCAAATATCAACCCGGATGATCCCTTGAACGTGGCTTGCAAGGGTTCAACGAATGCCAATATTGTTGATTCCATTCCGTTTTATGATATTTATTTTATTTGGTCTCACCGGTTGGCTGAGATCATCAAACGGCGAGGCGCCCGAACGGTGGAATACCTGCCATTCGGGTATGATCCCGATGTTCACTTGCCTCCGGATCCGCCGATCTCCATGGAGCCCAGCGCAGTCTCTTTTGTAGGCGCGTGGGACCGGGAGCGTGAGCGAACTTTGACAGAATTGGCCGATCATAATATCCAAATTTTTGGAAATAACTGGGACAGGGTCTCAAAAAGATCAGTTCTGTTCAATAAGATCTCTCCGGGGAATATTTACGGCAAAGAATTTGCCAAAGTGATCTCTCGTTCCTCGGTAAGCCTGAATCTTCTGCGTCCTCAAAATATTGGCGCTCACAACATGCGCACATTTGAGATCCCGGCGGTGCGCGGGTTGATGCTCACAACACGCTCTGAGGAACAAAATGCTTTTTTTCCTGAAGAAGAGGCCTGTCTGATGTTTGGCGATGCAAAAGAATTGAGAGATCAGTTGAATAGGATCCTATCAGATCCGGCGTGGGCTCAAAAAATACGCGAACGGGGTTTCCAGCTCTGCCAAGAACACAGTTATACGGATCGAGCCAAACACTTGGTTGAGATCCTGTCAAAAAGCGGGATTAGTCATGTCTGAGAAGCTTCATATTTTATTATGGCGTGCTTGGGCGCCTTTCTATGATTACCCTGCGGTTTATTCGTCCCTTGAAAAATACAGCATGGGCGGGACCTGCAGTCAGCTTTTGTGGCATGCCAAAGGCCTGGCTGAAATGGGGCACAGCGTGCAAGTTTTGGGAGCCACGAGAGTGGATATGATGGAAGAAGGGGTTGAGTTTTTGGGAGCAGCCAATCGGTCCGATCAAGAAAGGCTGATAGCATCCGGGCGCATTGCAAGACCGGACGTTGTTTTTTTAGAAGGAGCTTTCTCCTCCGCCGGATTTTTTAAAAAAAATTTCACCGGATCAAAAATAGTGCATATCAGCCAGAATATAGACCGATATGACGACCGTGCCGCATTTAAAATGGAAGGTTTCATAGATGTTTATGCTTTTGTCGGTATTGGCCAAATGGCCGATTATTGCGTGCGTTATCCGAAGCTTCGCCACAAATTTTTTCTGGTGCGAAACATCGTTCCATGGGAGCGGATTTATTCCAAAATAGAACGTCAATCACCGGAAAATAGGGTTGCTTGGGTAGGGGCATGGACCAAGAAAGGCTTACGCCGCTGGGCAGAGACGATGGAGAGGATCCTTTCGGAGAACTCTTCTTATCAGTGGAATTTATACGGACCGATGCATGGCGCTCATATTCCTCAGGAGATACCGGGTGCTATATTCAGGGGACTGAATCTTCCCATGGATAGAATCTTGATCAAAAGCTTGCCCATGCCACAATTAGCCAAAGAGATGAGTAAGGCTTGTGTTGTCTTGGTCAGCCTAGGGAATGAATGCGGGCCGATATCCATATTAGATGCGCACGCAATGGGTCGTCCCGTACTTTCAGGTAACGACATGGTTTATAAATACGCCAATCCTGAAGGCACGGGCATTCGAGTGACCACGGCAGAAGAGCGTTATGAAGCGCTGAATACGCTTATACAAGACGCTCAACTGCGTGACAGTCTGGGACAAGCAGGCCTGGAATTAGTGCTTTCAAATTATGCGGAGAAAGATCAGAAAGACGATCTAAAGAATCTTCTAGATTATCTCAAATTAAAGGATCCATTGGGCAAATGTACTGCTTATGCGTCCCCTGGCCGCTTTAGGGAGCACATCATTGATTGGCAGGATAAACTGAAGAGGAAGTTGCTCCGTGTTTTCAAGACTTAAATTCTCTGCGAAATTTTGGTCGGACGGTTTCTGGTCTTTATTGGGGAACACGATCAGCGTCGTGGCCGGTTTTCTGGCCGTTAAGATCATTACCCGCTTTGTGGCGGCTGATGTGTATGGAGAGGCGAGCCTTGCGCTTGGGATAGTGGCGTTACTGAATAATTTTTTGATAGGCCCATTGATGACGGCTCAAAATCGTATTTATTTCGATTATGTTGAAAAAAAAATGGCTTTATGGTTTGCGGCTACCTTCGAACGATTATTGGCCGGAGCCAGCGTTCTGGCAGTGTGTATTTATTTTTTGATCGCAGGCGGTTACTTCTTGAAGGGCGAACCTCTTTATCTTGGGCTCATTTTCCCCACAGCCCTTCTTATTTTTTTACAGCCTCAAATGAGCGCTCGGACCCTTTATCTCGAAGCTCACCGTGAACAGAAAAAGCTCGCGGCGGTTAATATACTGCAAAAGATTTTTTATCCCGCCGCCCTATTTATGTTATTGATGGTCCCTCTATCAAGATCATCTTCTATTGTATGGGCGCAGGCATTGGCGGTAATTCCGCTGCTGCTTTTTTATCGCCCGTCGAAAGCACTCTTTCTATCGAATATAAAACCTGCCGATCACTTAAAAGAATGGCAGGGTCTTAAGCAGTTGATCCTAAGTTTTGGCTGGGTTCTCCCTATGGGCTCTTTGGCCCATTGGGTGCTGTCGACATCCGACCGGTATTTGATACAGCATTTTATGACATTAAGAGATGTTGGTGTTTATGCGATGAATTACGGTTTTTGGTCTATGCCTTATTTACTGTTGAACGGTTGGCTTGAGATCTTAACCAGGCCATTGCTGTATGACAAAGCAGCTAAGGCCCAATGGATGGGAGTGAAGCGGATAATTTTTTACCGTACAGCGTGCGGAGTTTTATTGAGCTTATTAGGGACAATCGCTTTATTTTTTTTCGGAGAACTGATCGCTTCCAAGATGCTTGGACCCTCTTACTGGGTAGATCGAAAATTGATGATGACGATCGCCGGCGCGCACTGTTTTTTTGTCATTGGGTATTCGCTTGTGTCGCTGTTTCTGGCGATGCGAAAGCCAAAAGCTATATTTATCGCCACATCCATCGCGGCGGCGCTGAATCTCGTGATAAATATATTTGTCATTCCCGTTTACGGCGTGCAAGGCGCGGCAAGCGCTACGTTTATTTCTTATTTTATTTGGGCGGGTGTTTTGGCCGTCATGGCGTATTTTTTGATAAGAAGCACCCTCTTGCTGAAAGAGCCGGCAGGTGATGGAATGATAAAATGAGCCGCTCAGATTCTTTTCAGGGTCAAAATTTAAATCGTTTTTTTATGCTCATCATTTTAGCAGGTGTCGCTTTCTTTGGATTATGGTATTTGCTGCCGTATTCAACGACATTGGGGGGATCTCAGGGCCTTTTAATCGTGGCCTTTATATTTATTTTGATCGGGCTGAGTCTCATTTTACCAAAACAAGGGGCCGACATCGACCTTTCAAATCCCCTGTCTTTTTACGGTTTCTTTTATTGTTTGTATTATCTTGTACCCTATGTATCATTATTTGTTTATCAAAAATTACCCGAGGAGAACGCGCTGTCCATCGCCGTTCTTTTTTTATTCGGTTATTTGGCTTTTGCGCTGGGAGTCAAGATGAGCGGCGTCAAAACGAACGAGGGTGCCCGGGCTGTCAAGTTTCGCGAGGGGGAAGCCGGGGCGTTATTGGTACTTTGTGTGGTTGCTATAGGGTTGATAGCGTATGGGTATGTTTGGAAGATCAGAAATGGCATTTTTTTTAATCAAGCCCAGTATTACGAGTCAGCGCTTACCGTGGCCTCCTCCTTTCGGGATGTGTTCATTCAAAGCCTTCAATTGCCGACCATTCTTCTTCTGGGCTTGCTTTCTTCTGCCGAGAAACAAAATATTAAGCGGATCTCCCGTTTTTTATTTATAGCTTATGGCGGTGGAATTTGTTTAATTTTGCTTCTTTCTTCACAGACAAGACCGGTGATCACGGCTTTCATTTTTATCATAGCAAGCGTAAAACTTTATAAGCGTGTGACAATTCGCCTCTTTCATTTTGTAGCGTTTGGTTTTTTGTTCATCGCGGCCGTATTTCTTGTGCAAGGGTTACGAATGGTAAACAGCGAAGAATTTGCGGCATCTGAAAATCAATTTTCTTACGCGGTTCAGAATATTATTCCAAGCGCTTTGTCGGTTGTGCAAGGCTCCGGATCAATGGTGAGCGAACGCGTATCTTCTCGCGGCGGAAGCGGAATTGATTTCCTTTCCCTGATCCTGGACCAGGTAAAAACCGGGTATAGCTTCTTGCACGGACAGGATGTCCTTTTTTCTTTATATTCGCTGGTCCCGCGTTTTCTTTGGCCGGATAAACCGGTGGTCGTTCCCCCTCAATTGGTCATGGAGCGAATGTTCGGTTTGCCGGATATGGACGCGGCGGTCACTCCTGTCCTTCAGTTTTATGCGGGAGCCGGATGGACAGGGGTTGTGGGGGGCTATTTTATATTCGGTTGGCTGATGGG
>CAZBIH010000008.1:0-3762 GCA_964492015.1 uncultured Planctomycetia bacterium
CGCCAACCGGGCGGCGGATAAAAGTCCCTCATTTTTTAATTTTTCAGCGCCGATTTTCTCATTGTGGTTAAGCCGTTTCAAAAGCTCCAGCAAGGCTTTCACTCTCAACTCGAGAGGCTGGTCATCAGACGTTTGAAACAAGAGGTCTAAAGAAATCGTATCGTCAAACCCGTATTCTTTGAGAAAAGGCGTGAAAAGATCCTCCTTATGATGGGAATCCACGAACTTCGCCACTAATTGAAGGCCCCTCAATTTATCGAAAGCGGTCGGTTCGGCTTGATTCCTCTCCTTCGAAAAATACAAATTAAGCTCATAAAGAGTCCTCATCGCTAAAACCGCTTTGGAAGAGTCCCTGTATCCGGCATTGATTGAAACGCTGTAGTCCTCTCCCTGTTTGCGGACCAGCACGGCACTTGTCTCATCCTCTGTAGGCAAGAAAAAACCGTCGGGACTTATATGTTCATGAAACTTTTTCAATACATCGTTCCAAGAAAAGAAATACCGGGTCTTCTGAAGAACGTCATTCACCTTGTCAGACACCACTCTTGAAAGGTCAACGCTGCCCTGCTGCATCTCAAACGCGTCATCCTCGTTCAAAAAGATGATGCCCAAACCGGGAAGATAGGCCATGTGGCCTGCCCTTCTATCATCCGGTTTTCCATCGCCGTCTAAATCCATGTACAGCGTGCGACGCGGGTCATTGGGCAAAAGATAATCAACCTTATCCCCGGTTTCTTTTAAAATCATCGCGTGAATGGAAGGCCAGCTTTTTTCCTGTGTGATCCCGATCAACATTTGCTTTAGGGCCGGGAGGTCCGTAACGTTGCTCGTGGCCGTCAAGGTGCCGGCAAATTGGGCATAGGGGTAAAGCTTGGAAACGCTCGGCAAATAATTGGGGGCGCTTGAACAAGAAAGACAAACGATCATTTTATGACCTGCCTGAAGAAGGTCAAGGTCAGGGGCTGAATGGAGGGCAAATAACAGTGAAGCGCCCATCCCGCTATGGCCCGAGTATAAGATCATGTGTTGATTGGGGTCGCCAATCGCTTCAAAAATTTGCCCGCCGTAATGCTTGGGATCGCCCCGCGGATCCAAGCGAACCGTCATTAGTTTCCCGTTCAGCAGGCCCTGATAAATGAAGACCTCTCCTTGCCTGGATTCTTTCAATCCCAGGTCTTCCCTCAACATCTTTTTATAAGCTTCCGGGCCCAGCGGGATATACATCCTGACATTGAACAATTGATCCGGGTTCCGTTTGGGGTCAAAAATCTCTTTATATGGAGGCGAGTCGATGGACAGCAAACTTTTCAGTTTTTCTGCGGTTTCCGGATCCGTGCGGCGGAAAAAGTCCTTTTCGCTCTCACCCAAGTTTTCAAAAGCGATCGAAACACTCCACAAATAAAGCGAACGCAAGGAGCTTTTCTTTTCGAATGCAGCAAAGTCATGCAGGACCTTTAAAGTACCGGTTTTTTCTGCGGCAGATGCCCCCGGAAGAACCAAGCTATAAAGCAAGATGTTAAAATCTTCTGTTTTGAACTCAGCGGGGACCTTCAATTGTTGACGGGCGCTTTGGAGCAGTTCTTTCAAAAGATCTGCTCTTTGGTTTAAAGCAATCTGAAGATGGTCTTCGATAAACTGGTTATTGATAAACCTGAAAAGTTTCCTGGCGGCCGATTGATCGATCTTGCGCGGAAACTTCCCGTACAATTGACTCAGAGCGACTGCGGAACGAAAAGAGACCCTCTCATCGGCATCATGGATACCCACATTCCGCCCGGCGTCAAACAACGCGTCGATCGCTTTCTCAGAATCTGCTTTTCCAAGCGCCGCTGCCGAGGTTAACCGGGTGTTAAGATCAGGATCATCCAATGCTTCCTCAAGGACAACAACAACTCGGTCCTTGTCGGCTTGCGAGGCGGCTTGAGGGAACTTTTCCAACAGGTCGCTCAAAGAAAGCGCGGATTGCCAAACAGCAGCCTTGTCAATGTCGTTCAATCCGATCCTGCCATCGACTCCCAATAGGGTCCTAACCGTTCTTTCGGACCTTATGTTTTTGAGCGCCTGGATGGATTCCAACCGAATATTGAGATCCGCATCTCCCAGCCTCGACAGAAGAATATCTAGGACACGGTCCAAATCCTCTCCCGAAAAAGCATCGGGAAAATGCGTGTTTAAATGGGCTAACTTAATCGCGGACTTGTAGGCTATCTCGCGACGGGGATCATTGAGTCCAACTTCACGGTCTTTGCCGAGTAACATGGGAACAACTTTTTCGCTTAGAATTCCTCCCAGAGCATCCAAAGAAACCATACGAATATCCCGGTCGGGGTTACCCAGCAATTCGGAAAGGACGGCTGTTATCTTATCTAATTGAGCCTCACGGTCACGACCTAACAATCTCCGGCCCATGAAACTAAAAGACTGGATCGCATTCAGGCGCACGCGATAAACCATTTCCTTTGGAACCGAATCAAGAACGCCGTTCTCGCCAGTAAGAAGCATTTCCACGACATGGAGGCGTGAAATATGAGGCACCCATTCTATCCAGGTATTTCTGATTACGGGATTCTTATCGCTTAAACCCTTTAAAACCGCTTTCAATACTTCCTCATCCTCTTTAAAACTTTTCAAATAAAACTCAAGAGCGTATTCTTTCCGCTGTGATGAAGGACTGTGGATCACATCAATCATTGCCTGTATGGCGCTTGGATGATTCGTCTGAGAAAGGGCCTGAAAAGCCTGATAACTCATATAAGCGTCATTATCATGGATCCCAATACCAGGAGTTGTCAGAATCCTAACGGCATCCTCACCGCCTAGGTCACCCAAAGCCACAAAAAGATACTCTTTGGTGGAATCCTCCCTAACTCTTTTCAACGCTTCTCCCAAAGCCAGAATGACTGGTTTACGCTTATTCCCCGTAAATTCGGGATGGGTATTTGGAAAATCTACCACCTCTTCAATAATGCTTCTCAATACACTTTCATCTGCTTGATTTTGAGAAACCCAGGCCAATAATTGTGCAGGCGCTTGATCGGCAGGAAACAACTCTTCCGGAGCTTCCTTGACAGATGTTTCCTGCGGCACGGGGTTGACAGGCTGGTGATCTCGCGCGATAGGACGAAACGCTTGAGCATTATTCTTTTTCCATTTCATCCACCCAAAAACAGCGACCAATCCCAATGCCCCAACAATTGAAATAGCGAGAATAGTTTTTTTAACAGACGCAAACCGCGCCCCTGAAAACCAAAATTTCCCCAGCCCGCCCCGCTGATGTGAGACTTCGGTCGAAATGACAGAGAAAGACGCACTTGGTACTTCCGCAATCCAGTTCTGTGTGCCCGCCAAGTGGGCCACATCCGAGGCACCCCGCGCCGTTCGAGAGGTGTGAGCTGCGCTAAGTGTGAGCCTTTTCTCGAATTGCCTAGCGACTGACACTGCAAGTAAATTGTTGGGTGCCCGTCCGGCCCCAAAAACAAACGCGTCCATCGTCTCTGCTAGTCTCACAGGCGTCATCACCGCCCCCGCGACACGAGCACCCTGCTTTTTGACAGTTTTAAGCAGATCAACGTCAAGCTGAGCCAAAGACTTGTTTTGTCTCGACTCTCCTTGTATGACCTCAATGGTTTTTGTTTCCTTTCGGATACTTGAAAGCAAAAGCTTTTCATATTTTTTCTGGTTGGTCTCCCCGGTCACGATAGGCGTGACGACCGCGTAGGGCCAGTTTTCTTTTTGGAAGAGTTGTTTTAGGTGGGAGGTGTG
>CAZBIH010000008.1:3862-27175 GCA_964492015.1 uncultured Planctomycetia bacterium
CGACCGCGTAGGGCCAGTTTTCTTTTTGGAAGAGTTGTTTTAGGTGGGAGGTGTGATAGCCGCCGGTGATTAAAACCGCTACGCGGGATGGAGAATGGAAAATGGAAAATTGAGAAGATTTCTTGTTTTCCATTTTCAATTTTCCATTTTCAATTTGATTCTCATTTCCATTTTCAATTTCGTTTTCCATTATTCTTTTTGTATTTTCAATAAAAGCCAGATCTCTGCGGCTCACCGAATCATAGAAATCCTCCAAGGTCTTTTTACCTTCTTCCAAAATATTCTCATAAGGAATGACATCCTCAAAATATCCAAACTCCATGAGCTTCCGGTTCAAAAATGCTTGATACACCGCGGTGGAAAAATCAGGCTCGTTGGCCTGGAAAAATTCAAAATCTTTGGTGGACATCTGGATGCGATAAGCGGTCCTTAAGAGATCTAGATAGCGGCCGATGGCGCGAAGAAGACGCGCGTCATCTTCAGGGAGCCAGGTGACGTAGACTTTATCCTCAAGACGCTCAAATTCACTCAAAACTTCATCCAGGTCCAGATCTGTGAAATCCTTCAAATATTTAAAATACTTCAGAAGGTTGGGGTATTGATCCGCCGGAATGTTCTTTTCCTTGGCGATATTCAAAATATTTTGGAAGAAAGAAAACTGAGAGGCTCTTGAATTCTTTGCCTGTCCTAAATTTTCCATTTTCAATTTTCCATCCTGTAGCCTTTCAATCAGCCCCGCCTGCTCCAGATTTGCCAGATTAAAATCAATGCTCTTTTCTTTTTCTTCAAGTGCTAAAATTTTTTGAAGGTTTGGAAAATTCGCCAGATCCACCTGTTTTAATTTTGCCAGGCTTAAAAGCTCGCTGAACTCAAGCCCCGGTGTTCCGGCGGTATCTTTCTGTTTTTGTTTCTCGTAAGCGAGAAGCTCCGCGGGAAATAATTTTTGTTTTAGCTTCCCGGCAGACCTTTCAATGAGCGCCAGATAGTCCAAGATCGCTTCCCGTCGGTCAGCGAGCTTGGCGTAGTTTTCGACGCTCTTTTGATAGAGAGTCATGTTCTCGATACCCATGATCTTCATTTTGTGATCGGAAGTAAGGTTCAAATATTCTTCACCGGCGAGCTTGCCTTCGATGAGAAGTTTTTTGGAGATGCGCTGAATGATCTGGGGAGACGCCAATTTTTTGAGCGGATCCAGCGTGCCGTCGGTACCGCCGCCCTCCACGAGCACGTACGAAACGCCATATTGATTCATGATCTCATCAAGGGTCTTTGCCAGATTTTCCTGGCCTGAAAGATTGGAGTGCGCGTCCTGAATGTGGATGATGAATGGCTTTCCGGCCTGCCCGCGATGGATCTCTTTAAGAGAGCAAAAATTATTCGGAACTTGAAATGAGGAAACGAGGTCATGCGCGATCGGTGACGGAAGCGATGGGGCTGCATGGGAGATCTCTTGGCAAAAGAAAGCGCCTGTCAGGACCAGTGAAATAAGTCTTATTAAAACACTGTGGTTACGCAATATAAAATAACCTCATTTTTCAGGGCTGATGGGCCCTTTGTGTGCTTAATTCTGCTTAGTCTTATATAAGCTAAAATATGCCTGATAAACCGACAAAAAACAAGTTTTGAGCCCTGCTGGGCCCCTGTGTCATTTCGAGGCCAAAGGCCGAGAAATCTCGCTCTTAAAGAAAATCGAGATCTCTCGCTTCGCTCGAGATGACACGGAATGAGTGATTTATGAGGACGTTTGGGCCTTTAAAACACCGTTTACAGGTCCAAAAGGTGTTTTAAACTGCACCCAGACGGGAACGCGGCGCGGATCGGCGGTGAAGTAAACCCACACCCGGCCGCGGTTAAAAAAGACGCCTTTTAAACTGGTCTTGGGCTCCACGTAAAACGTTCCAAGAGAACCCAAACCACGTATCACTTTGGTCTGGAGGCCCAGGACTTTTATTTCCACGTCCCAGCTTTTTTCTTCACTGCTGACAACGGCGCGAGCGCTCTTTCCCACAACAGCTTCTTGCAGGCGGAACCAGTAAAAAGCGCTGACGATGTCATGCGTCGGGCCCGAGATCTCAAACTCCTTTTTTGTTCCGTTTTTATTCGAATGATAGGCCGCTCGTTTCTCTTGGGGAAAAAATTCGGTCTCTTCATCCGCGCGGTAGCGGCCCTCACTTAAGATCTTGCGGAATTTGAGCGAATAAAGCGTCTTGGTATCTATCCAGCTGTGGATCTCGTCATTGACAGGATAAAGCTTTGAAAGAAAATCGTTGGTGCGCGCAGTGGCGACAACATGATAGGTTTCTCGTCCTCGGACAAGCACTTTTTCTCTTATTTCGATCTCGCCAAAACCGACATTGACCCCCATCCAGGATACTTCAAAAAGAAGTTTTTCTCCCAAGGGCAGGCCGGAAGCGGGTTTTTCGATCACAATGGGTTTTTGTTTTTCCTGTCCGGCGGCAAAATTATTTTCAGCAAAAACTTGGGGGGCTAAACAAAAAAATAAGAGAAACGGGGGAAGATATTTTTTCATCCCGCGGAAGCAACGACCTCTTTATCAGCAAGCATCGGCTGTAATTTTTTCCAGACCTCCTCCACACTCACAGCCCTTAAACATTCGAAATCGATCGTACAGCGATGCGCGAGGCACACCACGCACCCCACGTCTTTTTGTATCACCGTGTGCCCATGACCCAAGGCTCTCCACCGCACCACACCCAATCCCGGCAAACTCCTGCCGAATATCGTCAGTGTCCGCGTTCCCACGGCCGCCGCGATGTGAACAGGGCCTGAATCGTTGGAGATCAGGACTTCACAGCCCGATAAAAAGCCGGCTAATTCTTTCAGAGAAAGTTTTCCCGTCAGGTCCTTCATACCGCCGATGGTACGGGATAAATGATCTCCCAGCTCTTTCTCACTATCACCGCCGATCACAACCAGCTCTGCTTCAGGATGTTCGGCGCGGATCCTTTTTCCCAATTCAGCAAATTTTTCCTTCGGCCAACGTTTGGAGGGACAGCTGGCGCCAGCGTGAAGCGCGATGATCTTACCGGACGGCGTCCGTTGACGTAAATGCGCGAGCGTCCCCGTGTAAGAATCCGCCCTTCCGGCATTGATCCCAAACGCGCGAATGACGTCCAGTGTATATTCCGCCTCGTGCTTGGCGCCCTCCCAGCGGCGGTCCGGGATCGAGTGCGTCAATAAAAACGGTAATTTTGTTTCAAATCCCGCCCGGTACGGGATCCCGGCACAAAACGGCACCAGATACGAACGCAGGCTTGGATTTAAAATAAAAACAACATCGAATTTATGCCGGATGATCTCATAAATAAAACGAAAATTTCCCAAAACACCGCGATGCCTTCCCCTTTTCTCATAAAAGTACGGGATCACTTTATTGACCGCCGGATGGCCCTCGACAAGTTCCGCCGTCGACGGACGGGTCATCACAGAGATCGACGCGTTGGGAAAACGGTCGCGAAGCGCCTGAATCGCCGGAAGAGAAAGTGTCACGTCCCCGATCCGGTCCAAACGGACCACCAAAATTTTAAAATTTTTCCGGTCGATCGTGTCGTTCAGGATCGCCAGAGCTTTCTGACGGACCTCGTCCACGCCGAGTTCCGTCATGCACTCCTGATGATAACGGCACTGTGCTTTTTCACAGGGCGAGCAGAAAAGAAGGCGGCGCGCGACCGTGCTGTGGCGGTAACGCGGGCCGTATTTCCGGGGATCCGTCGGCCCGAATATCGCCAGCACCGGACGGCGCAGGGCGTCGGCAATATGCAAAGGAGCGCTGTCGTTGGTGATCACAAGATCCGCTTTTTTGACCAACGCCACAAGCTCAAGAAAAGAGGTTTTTCCTGACAAGTCCTCGGCAGCCGACTTCATCAGAGAGGATACTTTTTGGGAATCGGCAACATCCTTTTTATCGCCGATCAGGACGATCTTACAGTTTTCTTCCAGAGCCAGACGGTCCAAAAGCGCGGCATAAGAGGCGGCCGGCCATTTTTTTAGATCGCTTTTAGATCCGGGCGCGGCCAGCACCAGACGCTGCCCCTTCCCTTGAGCCTCCTGCACAAATCCAAAGAGATCTTCTGCTTCCGGAGTTTTTCGGTCTGATAAAAAAGATCTCGTGTGATGGATCGGCAGGATCTTTTTTAAAGCATACAGATGCCTGAGCACGCGGTGGGAGCGCTGCCCCGGTAAAATTGAAAAATAAGAATTGTGGATACGTGCGCCGCCCAGAATTCCCCACACGGAACGGCGCAGATCCAGGATCAGATCATAACGCTCGGCCCGGATCTTTCTGAGGAGATCTATTTTCTCGCCCAGAGGCGCTTTTTTGTTAAATACGGTCACCCGGCGAAGGCGCTCATCCTGCAAGAATACCTCCTGCGCCCCGGGCCCGACAATAACGTCGATCACCGCCTCGGGACAAGCTTCAAGGACCAGAGCAAATACCGGCAGTGTCATCACCGCGTCCCCCAGATTGGAGAGTGTGACGATCAGGACTTTTTGGATATTAGATCTTTTTTTCAATTTCACGGCGTATTCATAAAGATCTGGGTTTGGCGAAAAACTTCCTTGGGTAAAAGAAAATCCATGCAAACACGGTAATTGCAGGATTCAAAATAGCAGGGCACGCGGCAGCCCACGTCGATCTGAAGGATCTTGACCAATCCCTCGGAGACAGGCCCGGTTTCCGCCGCCGACGTTGGCCCAAACAACCCGATAAGCCTTGTCTTCTGGCTTGCCGCCAAATGAATAGGCCCCGAATCATTGGATAAAAAAAGTTTCGCGCCTTTTAAGAGAAGTGCCAGCGCGTCCAAAGATGTTTTTCCGCAAAACGAGACCACCTGCCCGTCGGGAAATTTTGACAGGATCTTTTTGGCTAAAACCTCTTCACCCGAGGTGCCGCAGAGGATCACTTTGCCGCCGTACTGCTCTAAAAAAAGATAGATCCACTGCGCAAAATATTCGGACGGCCAGCGCTTCAAGTTCCAATTGCCTCCCGCGTGGACAACGGCATAAGGCTCACTGGCCAAGAGGCCGGATCTGCTAAAAATTTTTTCAAGCTCGGCGGAAGCGCCATCTTTGGGCACAAACTCAGTACGGCGGCCATCTGGGGGGATCCCCAGTCTTTCCACCAGGTGAAGAAAATGATCGATCTTGTGGCTTAGGGCTTTGGGTAGCTCTATCGCTTTTGTCAAAAGAGTTGTCCTCCCGAGCCGGGCATATCCCCAACGCTCGCGGATACCCCCTAGACAAGCCAGCCACACTCGGGTCTTTGAGCGATGAAAAAATATTGCCGCGTCAAATTGTTGGGCCCGCAAAGAACCGACCGTTTTCCAAAATAGGATCGAAAGAAATGAGAGGCGGTCACCGCAGACGATCACCTCGTTGATGTGTGGATTATTTTGGAGAACAGCGGCCGCACGCGGGGGCACAAGGCAGGCAATATAAGCTTGGGGGTATTTTTTTCTCACCGCGCGGATCGCGGGCGTGGCGAACAAAACGTCCCCGAGCCAGTTTTGCTGGACCAGAAGGATCTTATGGGGCACCATACTTCTTCGCCTCCACGCGTTTTTTCCCCCAATGGTAGAAACCGCTTGTTTTAAGCCAGAAACTAAAAAGATTTCCGCGAGCGTCACCCACTTTAATTCTCCGGATGGCATAAGGGTCTGACTTTGGGGCCGAATAATTGGTCGTCACTGCCGCCTCATAACCCGCCTCGGAAACAAACTGGCTTATCTTAGGGGTCATCCCGCCTGCCGGATAACTGAATAGCGTGACCGGACGGCCCAAAACCGCTTCAAGCGTTTGTTTGGATCCTGCAATCTCCCTTTGAGCTTCCTCCAAAGGCAGGCCCGGCAAAAAAGCATGGCGCGCCGTGTGGCTGCCGATCGTGATGCCGGATCCGTCCAGGATCCTCAGATCTTCCTCTGTGAGCCAATTTTCCTTTCCTATGTTGTCTGTGATCATGAAGATCGTGGCAGGAAAATCCATTTTTTTTAAAACCGGGAACGCGTAATTAAAATTATCCAGATACCCGTCATCAAAGGTGATCACAACCACGTTCATGGGGATGGTTTCGCCCGCTTGGATCCTACGAACAAGTTCGGCCAGAGGCCACACACGGTAATGATGCGCTTTTAAGAATTCCATTTGACGCTCAAAACTTTCGGGTGTGACATAAAGTCCGGGATCCTCTTCGGGATAACCTACGCGGTGATACATCAACACGGGGGGCTCGTAAAGCGGGCGCAGTAAATTTGGGGCCGCCAAAATAGCGCTGGCGGCCAAAAAAAGCGGAAAGGTTTTCTTTTTCATAAAACTTCCGATCGCTTTAAACACCCAACTCTCTCAATTTTTGCGGCGCTCCGGCACCGTTTCCCGAAACCCCCGGTTTTTCATTGGCAAAAAATAGAGCGGCATCGAGGATCTCAGAGACGGTTATTTTTTTCATGCAGGGGTGCCCAATAATAGGACATTCCCTCAAATAACACGGACTGCATTGAAGCTCTTTCCAAAAAACCTGATAACGCGCCGGAGCCACCAAATGCCGGCGCGGGTCCGTGGGCCCAAAGATCGCCAAAAGCGGCACTCCGGCGCTTGCGGCAATATGCATCGGCGCCGAATCAGAACTGATGAATACCTGACAGCGGCGCACCAGAGACGCGAGCTCTGTCACCGACGTCTTCCCCACCGCGTTGATCGGTTTGTTGCGCGTCAGCTTCAGGAGCTCTTCCACGAGGCTTGAGTCTTCCGAGGAGCCGGTGATCACAACACGAATGTTGCGTTTGGCCAGCTCATCGCAGAGCTTTGCAAAATTTTCGACTGGCCATTGCTTTGTGGGCCAGCGCAAAGAAGACCCGGGATTGATCCCGATCAGCGTCTGGCTAGGGGACACCCACTGAGATTCCAAGAACAGACGGACGCGCTCATCTTCCTCTTTTTGAGTCCAGATCTCAAGCCGCCGGTCCAAATGATCGACACCGGCCAGCTTTAATACCTGAAATTGATGCTCGAGAGCGCCCAGTCCCGGCGGAGAATCTTTGGTTTTGCGGTTTAAGAAAAAAGACCATTTGCGGTTGTCATGCCCCACACGCAAACGCGCGCCGGAAAGATAAGATAGAAGATGACTGGTGCGGTTGTTCTGGAGATCCACCACCAGGTCAAAATCTTCATCCGCCAAAAAGCGGGCTGTTCTCCACAAAGACCGAATCTTGGATCCGTTCTCCGGTTCATAAACGATCGTATCGTTCACATACGGGCAATTCCGGACGATCCCCCGCGCCTTGCGGCCGACCAACACGGAAATAGAGCTTTTTGGGAATTTTTCACGCAGGGCGCGAAGCGACGGCAAGCTTAAAATAACATCTCCCAGCGCGCTCAACTTGATCACGAGGATCTTTTTACTTGAGATGGCTTCCTCATACACCTTCAATGTTTTCTGAAGCATTAATTCTAAATGGAATTCTTTGTCCACTCTCATTTTCAGCGAACGCGCGCATTGCCGCGCGAACGCCGGGTCTTTGAGATAACGAAGCACCGCTTCGGCCAGGATCCTCGGGTCATCCGGAGGGACTAAAAGGCCGTCCCGTTCATGCTCAAGAATATCCACGAGTCCGCCCATGCGTGTCGTCACCACCGGCACTCCGGCCGCCCCGGCTTCGATCACCACGCGGCCGAACGCTTCTTCACCGACAGAAGGCGCCGCCAGGATCGTCATTTTTGAAAGAAGCTCGGGAATATCGTAGCGGGTCCCGAGAAATTCCACGGAGCCCGACAGCCCCAGATGCTTCACCAGCGATGCCAGCTCTTCTTTGTACTGAGGCTTCGGCGCATCCCCGATGATCTGAATTTTAACCTGGGGATAAATACGCGCGACACGCGCCATCGCTTTTAAAAATAACGGGTGACCCTTGATCGGGGTCAGACGGCCTACCAAGCCGATCACAATATTTTTTGAAAAAACCTCGTCGGGCCTCTCATTAAATTTAAATTCGTCCAAATTGACCCCGCGCGGGATGAGCCGGATCTTCGAGTGCGGCACACCAAAATCATCGCGCATGCGCTTGCCTATAATATGGCTTGCCACGATCACAAGTTTTCCCCATCCCATCACGCGGCTCAGTAAATGACGGCTGTAAAAACCATGGCAAGTCGTCACTAAAGGTACGTTGGTGCGCCGGCTGACAAAAAAAGCCGCCAGCGCCGGCACGCGGCTGCGGGCGTGGATCACGTCAATTTTTTCAGCAATAACAATTTTGGAGAGCTCACGAATGGAATAAAGAATAGAAAAAATAGATTTTTTGTGGACCGGCAAAGCGTAATGCGTCACTCCAGAAGATGTCAGATCCCCCACCAGAGCGCCGCCGGCGGACACCACCACGGCGCGATGGCCGTTCTTCTGGAGATAGCGCGCCAGATCAACAGTGCCTCTTTCCACACCGCCCGATTGAAGCTCAGGTAAAATTTGGAGGATATTCACCCCACCACCTCATGACGTTGAATTAAAAAAAGTGGTGGGGTCATCCGATGATCTTTCGCGCGGCTTCAAGTAACACCTCTTGGTCCCGATCCACCTTATAGCTCTCCAAACTGGAGGCTGGCGCCTCTAGCACGGACTGAATATGACCGCTAAGATCCTCCACAGAGACTCGTTGGATCACGCCGTCTTGCTCCATATGCTCTAAAAAATATTGATGTTTTGATCTTAGAACCGAAGTTTTAAAAGGCTCTATGACCAGCACTTTTTTCCCAGATGCTGCCGCCTCCGAGACCATAGAGATGGACTCCCCTGAAACGATCACGATATCCGCCAGGCCTAAAATACCCTGTACAACCTCCGGAGAATTGGCTGTGTTGGCGATCACAAGAAATGGGCAGTGTTTGTTTTTTTCAAACTTCTCCTTCATCGCGGCGTCCGCCCAGGCCGGAGTACGCCGGGAAGTCGTTGCCAAAACCATCAAGCCTGCAGCCTTTGCGGCCTCCAAAATTTGATCCGCCGCTTTCAAAAATAAAGCCGGCTCGAAATGAATATCGGCGGTATCCCCTCCCGTCAAAAAACCGATCACCTTTGTTTTGGGCCCAAGCTGGAGCTTCTCTCTCAATGCCCGGGCCTGATGCTCCATCCCGTCCCTGGAAATGCGTGTCAGGGCGGCGTGTGTTTCAAACACGCGAGGGCTCTTGCGCAAACCATCATGCTTTGGCGCAATAACCGCGTGAAAAGGTGCCAATCCAAATCCCGGATCCATGATCACCACCGGTTTGGCGACGTTTTCTTTGGCACACCAGAGATTGACCCCCGCCACCAAAGAACCCGCCGAGATCACAATATCGGCGTAAGTTGATAGAACCTCCCGATAGGATTTTTCAGATAAAAAATTCTTTGCCCAAAACCGCGCAAACGGCACATGGCCACAAAACACCTGGTGCAAGACTCGGAATAGGGGTCCGGCTGTTTTATTTTTAAATTCAATTTCAATGACTTTTAAGTGCGTCGTCCCGTCGGGCGCTCCGCTAATGGCACGCTCCTTAAAAATAGCCTCATAAAGCGCCAGCGACTGATTGCGGTGCCCCGCTTTTCCATCGCTTAAAACAACGATAGAACGGTCCGGTGTCGATTTCCAGCGCCGGTGTGCCCAAAGCCACCCCCCGGGGTCTTTGCGGATCTTGGATTCCAGCATTTGAGCAAATTGTTCAATAATTTTTTTTTCTTTTTCATCGTCCGACAGGTTTTGCGAGTCAACGCAAAGAGGCCCCTCCATCTCAATGCGGTGTTTTTCGAGGCCTTCACGAAAAATAAATATAGGAAAGATGGGTGCTCCGGTACGCAGTGCGAACGCAGCGACACCCTTAGGGTAGGAAGAAAGTCGTCCAAAAAAACGGACAAACGTCCCGTTACGTCCGCCATCTTGATCGCTCAAGATCCCTACAATACGGCCCTTTTTAAGCGCACGCAAAATATCACGCACCGGCATCCCCTTAAAGATGACCTCATTTCCTGTGGAGCGGCGCAAACCATTGAGATAAGCATCGGAGCGGGGATGTTTTTGCTCACGCGCCAAAGCCGTTATGGGAAAGTCATACAAGCCGGCTGAAATATTCAAAAGTTCCCAGCTGCCAAAATGCGCCGTCAAAAAAATGACGCCCTTGCCTTCTTTGAGCGCGAGATCCACTTTCTCCCGCCCCACGACAGTCACGCGCTTACTGATAAACGCATGATCCATATCCGGTGCTCGTAAAAGCTCGATCCCAACACGCCCCAGGTTATGAAAAGATTCACGGGCAATACGCGTTATCTCACGAGGTGTTTTTTCAGCGGCAAAAGCAGCGCGCAGATTCTTGACCATCACCGGACGGCGCTTGGTCAAAACATACGCCACGTCGCCGATCAAACAACCCAACCGCAGACTCGCACGGTAAGGAAGGATTTGGACAAAAAAACGCGCCGTGCGGATCGCGCTAAGAATTAATACATCTTCGAAGAAGGTCTTCTTCATCACTCAGCTGAAACTCGATCTCAAGTACCCAGAATTGGAAACGCTTCCAGTTCGCCGGAAGACCGCGTTGAAAGAAAGGCGCAAGCCTTTCAAAATCTTTGCGTGTGGTAATAATATCCATCGCGCCCAATGCCTCACTGCGCTTTAAAAAATCACCGATCTCACCCCGCGAATAATCATGATGGTCGTCAAAGCGTCCGGCAAATAGGATCTCGATCCCCAGGTTTTCGACTGTTTTCTCAAAAGAGTGCGGATCTGCCAATCCCGAGAGAGTCGCAGCTTTTTTTACCCGGAACTCGTGAAAGCACACGGTCTTGTTTTGAAGCGGGTCCCAAAAATGAAGCGGCTTGTGTATCGCCTCAAAGATCACGGCGCCGGGCTTGAACTCATGGATCTTTTGTGTGATCCAATGGACGTTCTTGGCTCCGATATCACTTTTGGTCAGAATAAAAAGATCCGCGCGCGAAAGATGCTCCATCGGTTCCCGTAAAGTCCCCGCGGGGATCAGGCCGCCGGGCCCAAACGGCTCCGTCGAATTGATCGTCAAAATATCCAGGTCCCGATGAAGCCGGATATGCTGAAAACCATCGTCCAAAATAAGGATCTCGGCGCCGTGCTTTTCGACTGCTTCGCGGGCCGTGCGTATCCGGTCGCGGCCGACAAGCACCGGCACTCCGGGCAGTTTTTTCTTAAGCTCCGCCACTTCATCCTTGCCGTAGCCGCGCGTCAGGATCGCCACTTTTTTTCCGAATGCAACAAGCTCAAAAGCGATCTTGGCCACCAAAGGGGTCTTTCCGGTGCCTCCCCAGGTGATATTGCCGACGCTGATAACACGCGCGGTTGACTTTTGAATACGGAAAGGGCCTTTACGGTAAGTGTCTTGCGAGATCTTCAAAGCCCTGCGATAGATCGAGGCTAAAAACTTAACGACAGATTTTTTCACTTTCAAGATCTCCTCTGGAGACTGACAAAAAATTGTGTGCTTCTGGTCAAAGCGCCCCGGTGATCGGCCACGAGCTTTTTGGCTCTTTGGCCCGTCTGGAGAGCGACTTCTTTATTCTGCATCAAAAAAATAAGTCGGTCGCGAAGTTCGGCGGCATCCCGGACAGAAAACCCGGCTTTGCCGTTTAAAAAAAGATGTGACATTTCCAAAAAATTATTCATGTGCGGGCCGAACAAGATCGGCTTTTCATAATAGGCCGGCTCCACCAAATTGTGCCCGCCGACCGGCACCAGGCTTCCTCCGACAAACACCGCGTCCGCTAAAGCATAAAAATGGGCCAGCACCCCCATGCGGTCCAGGATCCAGCCATCTATACACCCCTCATCATAACCATTTTGTGCCCCCGTGAAAACTCTTTTTAATCGCATCCCCTTCCGCGCGGCGAGCGCTTCCACGGAAGGAATACGCTCCAAATGACGCGGCACCAAAAACAGGAGAAGCTCGGGAAAACGTTCGCGTAGCTCAAGATAGAGATCCATGAAGATCTCCTCCTCGCCTTCATGTGTGCTGGCCGCAAGGCACACGAATTTGCCCCGAACGGTAAGCTTCTGACGGGCCTCCAGAACGTCCGGTGCGGCTTCTTTTGGCGGTTCCCAGTCAAACTTAAGATTGCCGGTCACCCTCACCTTCTCCGGCCAGGCGCCCAACTCCATAAAGCGCTCCGCCATCCGTTCATCCTGCGCCCCGATCCCCGAAAAATATTTCATGACGGATCGTAGAAAAAACCGTACAAAGCGGTACTGCTTGACCGCTTTATCTGAGATCCGCCCGTTCAAAATAAACACCGGAATATTTTTTGCCGAAAGCTCCCACACCAAATTGGGCCAGATCTCCGTTTCCATAAGCGCCACCGCCTCCGGATGCACCGCCTCAATGAAGCGCCGCACCGCGAACCGGAAATCCACCGGGAATTGCAGCAGAACATCCTCGGGGTGCATCGATTTACCCGCCACCTCATACCCGGTCACCGTGGTCGTCGTCAGCACAAATTTCACCCCGTCAAAAACTTTCCGCCAATGATCTAGCACCCTCAAAGCCAGCGCCACCTCTCCCACTGAGACCGCATGGATCCAGATCACTTTTTGATTTTTAAGCTTTTCAACCACGGCCGCATCTACATGACCCAACCGAGAGCCCAATCCCCCCCTGTTCTTCCCCTTCCTCAAAAAAACAGGTAGATAGAATAGAGCGAACACGGAAAATAGAACGTTGTATAGAATCTTATTGAACATGGCTGCTCCAACACGCGCCGGGTGGCCGGGAAAGATTTTTGAGACGCGTAGACAAGATGAGCGGCCAGGAGTCCCGCTCTTTATAGCGGGACGAGCGAATCTTGTCTCCGAGTGAAATTTTGCCTCGGAGGGGCAAAATGAACGGCGGCTCAAAAAACTTTACCGGCCAGACCCCGGCGCAACACCTCAACGAGCTATGCTCTAGGATGCGCTTTATCATAAGCCTCTTTTAATCTCTGCGTCGACACATGCGTGTAGATCTGTGTCGTCGATAAATTTTCATGCCCTAAAAGTTCCTGCACAGATCTCAGATCCGCCCCACGATTCAAGAGATGCGTCGCAAACGAATGTCTGAGCGTATGCGGTGAAATATTATCCCTCCGGCAAGTCCTCTCAATATATTTATCCACGATCCTGCAGACGCTCCGGCTGGTCAGCCGCGACCCCTCGTCATTCGGCGAATGATTTAAAAACACCGCTCTCCCGCTCCTCTTTTTATCCTTATCGCGGAGTTCCAGGTATTGCCGCACGCATTTCAAGGCCCGGCTCCCGATCGGGCAAAGCCTTTCTTTATTTCCTTTGCCGAGCACCCGGCAAACCCCGCCGATAAAATCAACCTTCTCCAGATCCAGCCTCACGATCTCGGAGACGCGCATCCCTGTCGAATAAAGTGTCTCAAGAATGGCTCGGTCGCGAAGGCCAAAAATATCGTCTCCCGGAGATTCTAGGAGGCTTGTCACCTCGTTCTCCTCAAGTACCATGGGAAGCTTTTTCTCCTGCTTGGGATTGCGCACACTGGCCACCGGATTTTTTTTTAAATACCCCTCGCGCGTCAAAAACCTGAAAAATGTGCGCAAAGAGGCCATCCGCCGCGCCACCGTCCTCTTGGAAAACTGCAGATCGCTTAAAGACGCCAAAAAACGGCGGAGTTTATCCTTGTCCACCTCTGTCAGAGGCGTATCCCCCAAAAACTCGTAAAAGATCTTAAGGTCATGAGTGTAACTTAAAGCGGTGTGCGGAGAATAATTTTTCTCGGCCTTCAAATAGACCAAAAATTTTTCCGTATGCTTATTCGGGAACATGGGTGGGCGCCTCACCCGCGGGTTTAGTGGAGGGGAGCTTATTGGTGATGAACGTGCAGGCCGGATAGGCGGTGCATCCGAAGAACGAGCGGCCTTTGCCGGATTTGGCGCGGCGCGCGACAAGCTTTCCCGTGCCGCACGTCGGACAAGAAACGTCCGTGGAGATGGATTTAGCATTCTTGCACTCCGGCCAGGCCGAACAGCTCATGAAGCGCCCGCGGCGGCCCCATTTGATGACCATCGGCTTTCCGCATTTGTCACAAATTTCATCAGTAGACTCCGCTTCACGGCGCACTGTCTGCATTTGGTCCCGGGCGGTTTCAATTTGTCCGCTGAAAACACCGTAAAAATCCTTGATCAATTTTTTCCATTTCAGCTGCCCCTCTTCCACCTGATCAAGGCCCTCTTCAAGCTTGGCCGTAAATTCAAAATCGAGCACTTTATTAAAATGCTTCACTAAAAGATCTATTACCAGCATCCCCAGGTCTGTCGGTAATAGGCTTCCACCCTCGCGCCGGATATAATCGCGGCTAGTCAGCGTCAGAATGATCGGCGCGTACGTGGATGGCCGGCCGATCCCGCCTTCTTCCATCGCCTTGACCAGCGACGCGTCGGTAAAACGCGGCGGCGGCTTGGTGAAATGCTGGATGGGATCGATCTGGATGGGTTTTAAAACTTCTTTTTCCAAAAGCTCCGGCAGAGGATGATCATCCTCTTCGGTGCGGCCTGTGACAGCCAGATAGCCCGGAAACTCCACACGGCTTCCCGTGGCGTTGAAAAAGTGATCCCCCGCTTTGATCGTCGCTGACTCTTGCGCAATAGAAGCCGGAGTCATTTGACTGCCCGTCGCCTGCTGCCAAATAAGCGAATAAAGCTTGAACTGATCCGGTGTCAAATATTGCTCGATCTCCTCCGGCCGACGAAAAAAAGAGGACGGGCGTATCGCCTCATGAGCTTCTTGCGCCTGTTTTTTAGATTTATAAACATTGGGCACGGGAGGTAAATAATCTTTTCCGTAATGCTTGCCGATGAACTCGCGGACTTCCTTGATCGCCTGATCGGACATCCGCACTGAATCCGTGCGCATGTAGGTGATCAGACCCACGCTCCCCTCATCCCCGATCTCAACACCTTCGTAAAGGCTTTGAGCGACTTTCATCGTCTTGGAGACGGGAAAACGCAGGGCATTGTAAGCGGACTGCTGAAGTTTGCTGGTCGTAAAGGGGGCCGAAGGATTTCTTTTTTTCTTTTGCTTTTTAAGCTCTTCGACAACAAAGGGTTGTGTCTTTATTTTTTCAAGAGCGGCGTGGGCGGTCTTTTGGTCCTTGATCTCGGCTTTTGCCTGCCCGATCTTCTCCAGCTTGGCTTTAAAAGGGGTTTTATCGCCTTTTTGTTTGCAAAGATCCGCTTCGATCGTCCAATACTCATCAGGCTTGAACGCCCGGATGGCTCTCTCCCGGTCCACGATGAGGCGCAACGCCACCGACTGTACCCGGCCCGCCGAGAGGCCGCGGCTGACCTTCTGCCAGAGAAGCGGGCTTAAGTTGTAACCGACAAGCCGGTCCAGAACACGGCGCGCTTGCTGAGCATCCACGAGGTTCTGGTTAATGTCATGAGGATGCTTGAACGCCTCCTGGATCGCGCTCTTGGTGATCTCATTGAAAACCACGCGGTGCACTTCCTTGCCCGCCCCCAGCTGATTCTTCAAATGCCAGCTGATCGCCTCGCCTTCGCGGTCGGGATCGCAGGCTAGATAGAGTTTCTTCTTTCCCTTCACTTTCTTCTTGAGCTCTGAAAGAGTTTTCTTGCGATCCTTGGTGACGATGTATTTGGGCTCAAAATTATTCTCAATATCAATGCCCATTTGGCTTTTAGGCAGATCGATCACATGGCCCATCGACGCGGTCACTTCAAAGCCGGGGCCCAGATATTTTTGGATGGTCTTGCATTTGGCGGGGGATTCGACGATGACCAGAGCGCCCTCTTCCTTGGCGCCGCCGCCGACAAAATGAACGATCTCGACCTCATCGCCGTCTTGGATCAGCGCCTTGGCTAAATGATCCTTGGCAAGAATTTCAAAATTGACTTCCACCACTACTTTTTCAGCGGGGAGGGAGAGTTTGTCCAAAAGCTGAGAGGCTGTCAGCTTCTGCTCGTCAAAATTTTTAAATTCCCCGTTCAGACGTATCTTCATTTTATTTTGCCTTTTGAAAATATTTTCCGGGCGCTTCTTTTACAAGGCCCTTCATTTCAAGATAGGATAATACGGTCAGCGCTTTCTGCAAAGAGATCCCCGTCGTTTCAACGATCTCTTCCAGCTGAACGGGCCCGGATTCTAGAAGTGAAAAAAAATTTTCTTCCTCCGCCGAAAGCCTGCCTGCCGGCAGGCAGGCGCCGCGAATTGATGCTTTTTTCTTTGGCATGGAAAATCCAAGTTCCGCCAGAATATCCTCGGCCGACAACACCAGATGAGCCCCCTGCTTCAAGAGCGCATTGGTCCCCATGGACTTGGACGAATCCGCGTTTCCCGGAAGAGCAAAGACTTCCCGGTTCTGATCCAGAGCGGCGTCCGCCGTGATCAAGGCTCCGCTTTTTTCTTTGGCTTCCACCACAAGCACCGCGGTAGACAGCCCGCTGATAATGCGGTTTCTAACGGGAAAATAGCTTGGGTCAGGCGCCATCTCCACGGGATACTCCGAAACGAGAGCACCATTCTCACAAATTTTATCGGCTAACTTTTTATTTTCTTTGGGATAAAGCTTCAGGATCCCCCCGCCCAGCACCGCGACCGTAATTCCTTTTCCGGCAAGCGCTCCCTCATGCGCCGCCGTATCGATCCCCAGCGCTAAACCACTGATCACGACCACGCCGGCCTGAGCCAGATCACTTGAGATCTGCGTTGCCATCCGTTTGCCGTAAATAGACGGAACACGCGAACCCACCACCGCCACTTTGAGCGCATCCTCGGACGGAAGGGTTCCTTTGACATAAAGTAAAATGGGCGGATCATAGATCTGACGGAGCACAGCGGGATAGTGTTCATCGTAGATCGGCAGGATCCGGATCCCGTGACGCGCGGCTTTTTCGATCTCGTCGTCGGCGCGTGATAAAAGATCGGCTTCTTTCAAACTCTCCCACAGAACAGGGCCTCTTTTTTTAGCGCGGTTGAACTCTCCTTCTTTTGCCTCAAAGATCTCCCGGACACTGCCAAATTTTTCCATGAGATTTTTAAAACCCACCGGCCCCATATTTTTGACCAGGCTCAGTGCCACCAACTCCCTCAAAGAGTCCCCGGAAGCCATCAAAGCACCCCTTTTTGGGTCAAAACTTTTTGGATCATATTCGCCACCTGGGAAGCGGTTTTGCCGTCCGTGTCGAAATAATAGTCGGACTTCTGGTAAAAAGGTTTTCTTTTCTCAAAAAGTTTTTGGATCTCGGAGAACAGGTCTTCTTTGTCGTTTAAGAGCGGCCGGTTTTTGGAACGTTTGAGGCGGTTAAATAAAGTCTCGGGCTTTGCCACCAGCGTGACAAGGATCCCATTTTCTTTGAGCGCGGAGAGATTTTCAGGGTCTACCACGGTGCCGCCGCCAGTGGTGATCACTTTGTTTTGCGACGAAGCCCAAGTTCGGACCGCTTCTTTTTCGAGGGCGCGGAAATAGAGCTCGCCCTCCTTCTCAAAAATATCGCGGATCTTTCTTTTTTCTTTGGCTTCGAGGTAGCGGTCCAGATCCACAAATTCACGCTTGGCGCGCTTGGCCAAGATGCGCCCCACGCTGGATTTTCCTGTTCCCATAAAACCGATCAGCACGATATTCTTCACGGTTTGCGCGGCCTTTTTTTAAATTTTAAAAATTTTCGATCTGTTTTTTGTAGCCTTCGAAATTACGCAGGGTCTCTTTCAAAGAATCGCCGCCGAATTTTTCAAGATAAGACACGGCCAGCTCGAATGCGACCATCGCCTCTCCGACAACACCGCAAGCCGGAACTGCCGTCACGTCAGAACGCTCCACCGTCGCGGACTGCTTTTCTTTGGTACCGATATCCACGGACTGCAACGGGCTCATCAGCGTCGCGTAGGGTTTGGTCGCCGCACGAAGCACAAGGTCCTCGCCGTTGGTCACGCCGCCTTCAAATCCGCCGGCATTATTAGTTTTGCGGTAAAAGCCTTTCTTCTTGTCATGAAAGATCTCGTCATGCACGTCTTTACCCAGGTTGCGTGAAACATCAAAACCCATCCCGACCTCCACGCCCTTCACTGCTTGGATCGACATGAGAGCCGCGCACAGCTTCGCTGTCAGGCGCCGGTCGTAATGCACAAAACTTCCCAGCCCCACAGGGACGCCGGTCACCACGACTTCAAAAATACCCCCGATCGTGTCTTTGGAGACCTTGGCCTCGTCAACGCGAGCCATCATCTTTTTTTCAACCGCTTTATCCGCGCAGTGCATCGGAGAACCCCAAGATCCCTTTTTGATCGCGTCAAAACTCATCCCGGCGGTATTGGCCGTCACCCCGCCGATAGAAACCACGTGGCTCAATAGATCGACGCCGAATTCTTTTAAGAATATTCGGCACACCCCTCCGACAGCCACTCGGGCCGCCGTCTCGCGCGCGCTGGCACGCTCCAAAATATCGCGCACATCTTGGGAGCCGTATTTCATGGCGCCCACAAGATCGGCGTGTCCGGGACGAGGCCGCTTGACCACCGGCAACTCATTGATCTTAAAATCTTTATTCGGCACCAGAAGCGCGATCGGGCCTCCGATGGTTTTTCCAAAACGCACGCCCGATAAGATCTCAGCCGTGTCTTTTTCAATCGTCATGCGCCCGCCGCGGCCGTAGCCCTCCTGACGGCGCGCCATCTGAGCGTTGATCTCTTTCTCTTCCACACTCAGCCCTGAAACCATTCCTTCAAGGATCGCCACCAGGCATTTTCCGTGGGACTCACCGCTGGTCAAAAATCGAAGCATAACATCTCCTTGTTAAAAATTAGGGGTAAAGCGAAAACTCTGATGCCGTTAGATACCAATGAATGACTTTCTCACCGAAAAATAGGTATAAAAAAGCCGCCAATCCCAAAAAAGGCCCAAAGGGGATCTCGTCATCACTTTTCTTCAATTTAAAATAAACACCCGCCACAGATCCGATCACAGAACCTACAAAAAGTGTCCATACCGCCGCACGAAATCCCAGAAAAGCCCCGACCATCGCCAAAAGCTTGACGTCGCCGCCGCCCATCGCTTCTTTTTTCAAGATTTTTTCAGCCACGATGGCGATCAAATAAAGAACACCGCCGCCGGCCAGGATCCCTATGAGGGACGCCCAAAGGCCGCCCTTCCAGTCCGCCGCGTTTTGAAGCGCAGGAAAAAACCCCGAAAAGACAAACCCAAGAATGATCCCGGGAAGCGTGATCGCATCCGGAATGATCTTGTGCTCGAAGTCGATCATGCTTTGGACCAAAAGCGCCAGTGTGAAAACAAGATAGATCACGCCAAGGCCGCTAAATCCAAACAAATGGTAAAAGAAAAGAAATAAAACCCCGGTCAAAAGTTCGATCAGGGCATACTGGACCGAAAAACCGGCGCCGCAATCACGGCACTTTCCCCGCAAAAGAAAATAGCTTAAAACCGGAATATTGTCGTACCAGCGAACCGGCTTGCCGCAAGCGCAGCAATGCGAGCCGGGAAACGCGATCGATTCGTTCTTGGGAAGCCGGTAAATACAGACATTTAAAAAACTCCCCACCACGGTCCCAAAAGCAAACGCGAATACTGCCAGAATTTCGTAGGTCAAAGCTCCTGCCCCCCGAGCGCGTCTCTCATCGCCTGACGCACACCGTCTTTTTTGCCTGTCCAGATCTCAAAGGATAACGCCGCCTGATTGACGAGCATCCCCAGTCCGTTGGCGTGAGGAAAATGAAGCGCTTTGGCTGTCTTTAAAAAAGGAGTTTCGCCGGGTGTGTAAACCAGGTCATAAACGGAAGCTTTTCTTTCCAGGAGCCTTAAGTCCAATGGGATCTCCTGGTTCTCTTTCATCCCGCAGCGGGTGGCATTCACCACCAGATCGATCTTTTCGCCTTGAATTTCATAGAGGTGTTTGACCGCGCTGAATTCTATTTCTGAAAAAAAACCGGCTGCGTGCTCCGCAAGCCCTTCGGCGCGCTCCACATGACGATTGAGCAACAAAACTTTATCAGCGCGCGCACGGGCCAGAGAAAAAGTGACACCGCGCGCTGCGCCTCCGGCGCCCAAAACCAGAATAGACTTCCCTTCGGGATTAAACGAAAGCTCCTCGTGAAGTGCCATCAAAAATCCGGGCCCATCCGTATTGTACCCAAAAAGAACCCCGCCCTCTTGGTGGATGGTGTTGATCGCGCCGATACAGCGATCCACGTCCTCAGGGATCTCATCGATAAAATCCAGCGCTTCTTCTTTGTAAGGGATGGTGATATTGGCACCGCGCATTCCCATGGCTCGCATGGCCTCCAGCGCGATGCCCAGATAACCCACTTCCACGGGAAAAGCAAGATACGCCGCATTGATCCCGAGACTTGAAAAAGCCGCATTTTGGATGAGCGGCGATAAGGAATGATCGACAGGATCCCCAAAGATCCCGTAAAGCGCCGTTTGGGCGTTAACCGAGACGTTTTGGCTGGAGGGCATCAAACTCCGTGCGCCCCGGAATCTTTTTTTGATGCCTGGGAACGATACGCGATCTTGTTGATCGCGTCCAGATACGCTCGCGCGCTGGACTCGATGACATCGGTGCTGACTCCCTGGCCGATGACCACTTTCCCGGACTTCTGGTCCTGCACTTTGACCGTGACTTCGCCTTGAGCGTCTTTGCCCACGGTGACGGAGCGGATCTGATAATCCAAGAGACGTGTTTTTTGGGCCACGATCTTATCGACTATCCTGTAAGCCGCGTCCACAGGGCCGCTTCCGGTCCCGGCAGCATCACGCACTTTCCCTTTGTAACGTATGCTTAAAGAAACTTTAGGTTCTTTGCCGGTTTGCGTGGTAACGCCGAGAGAGATCAGCTCATATATCTTGGGCGCGGAAACGATCTGAGTATCCACCAGCGCGTGCAAGTCATCATCAAAAACTTCTTTTTTCTTGTCCGCTAATTGTTTAAAACTCTCAAATGCTTTTTCAAGCTCCTTGGCAGTCAATTTATAACCGAGTTTATGCAAACGATTCTCAAGCGCGTGCCGGCCGGAATGTTTGCCGAGCACCAACTGCGTCTCGCCGAAACCCACATCTTCCGGCCGCATGATCTCATAAGTTTTGCGGTGCTTCAAAAGCCCGTCCTGGTGAATGCCAGACTCATGCGTGAATGCGTTGCGCCCCACAACCGCCTTGTTGGGCTGGACCACCATCCCGGTGAGAGAGCTCACCATGCGGCTGGCCTTGCAGATCAGGTCTTTTTTGATGTTGGTGTGCATTTTAAAAATATCCGAACGCGTATCCAGCGCCATGACGATCTCTTCCATCGCGGCGTTGCCGGCGCGTTCGCCGATCCCGTTGATGGTGCACTCCACTTGACGCGCGCCGAAACGGATCGCAGCCAACGAATTGGCGACCGCTAATCCCAGATCGTTGTGACAATGAACGCTGATGATCGCTTTATTGATATTGGGCACGTTGTCAAAAATTCCCTTAATGAGATTGCCATACTCAAACGGCGTGGTATATCCCACGGTATCCGGAATATTGACGATCGTAGCCCCCGCGCCAATGACTGACTCGATCACCTCATATAAAAAATCAGGCTCCGTACGCGAGGCATCTTCAGGAGAAAACTCGATCTCTCCGATACGGTTACGCGCGTATTTGACGGCTTGCGTCGCCAGATGAACGATCTCTGACTTGGCTTTTTTGAGCTTGTATTGGCGGTGTATCGCCGAGGTGGCCAAAAATACGTGCAGGCGCTTTTTTTTGGCGGGCTTTAAGGAATCCAACGCCACGTCCATGTCTTTTTGCACGGCACGGGCTAAAGCGCAGATCGTCGGGCCTTTTACCTGGGCGGCAATGGTTTTGACCGCAGCCGCATCTCCGGGAGAAGTGATGGGAAAACCGGCCTCAATGATATCCACACGCAGATCCGCGAGCTGACGGGCGATCTCAAGCTTGCGCTTTCCGTCGAGGCTTGCGCCCGGCGACTGCTCCCCGTCTCTTAAGGTCGTATCGAATATGAAGATTCGGTTTTTGTCGTCCATCACATCATCTCCTTGCTATCCGCCTACGCCAAGGCTTCCGCCTACGCTAAAGCTTCGGCGCGATAAATTCACAAAAAAATTTTGTGAATTTACATCCATTTCATCATGCCGCGCAGTTTTGCTCCTACTTTTTCGATAGGGTGATTGTCGTGCGCATGACGTAATTTTTCAAAATTCTTTTTGTTGTTTTTGTAATCCGCCAAAAATTCCTTGGCAAATTTACCGGACTGGATCTCCCCGAGGATCTTTTTCATCTCAGCACGGGTCTTCTTGTTGACGATCCTGGGGCCCCGGGTCAGATCGCCATACTCGGCCGTGTCAGAAACGCGCTTACGCATTCCCTGGACTCCGGTCGTATAAATAAGGTCCGTGATCAATTTTAGCTCGTGCAGGCATTCAAAATACGCAATCTCGGGCTGATATCCCGCCTTAACCAGCGTCTCAAATCCGGCCATAACCAGCTCGGCGGTGCCGCCGCAGAGAACGGACTGTTCTCCGAAAAGATCCGTCTCAGTTTCTTCCTTGAAAGTTGTCTCGATGACACCCGCGCGTGTGCCGCCAAGCCCTTTGGCATAAGCCAGAGCCAGCTGTTTGCACTTTTTGGTCGCGTCCTGGAATATCGCCACAAGACATGGAACGCCCTTCCCCTCTTCGTACTGACGGCGGACAAGGCTTCCCGGTCCCTTGGGGGCCACCATAAAAACGTCCACATCTTTGGGTGGAACGATCTGCTTAAAATGAATATTAAAGCCATGCGAAAACGCCAGCGCTTTACCTGCCGTGAGATACGGAGCCACGGAGGTCTTATAGATCTGAGCCTGCAAAGGATCTTGCGCCAGAATGATGATGACATCGGACTTCTGTGCTAGCTCTGCGGCATCCATCGGTTTAAAACCATCTTTAACGGCTATGTCGTAGTTGGGTCCGCCGGGACGCTGGGAAACCAGGACTTTCACGCCGCTGTCGCGCAAATTCAGCGCTTGGCCGCGGCCCTGAATGCCGTAACCGATCACACCCACTGTTTTATTTTTGATAAAAGAAAGATCCGCGTCATTGTCATAATAAATTTTAGCCATTTTATCTATCCTTTTTTTAAATATCCTTTGTCATCTCGAGCGAAGCGAGAGATCTCGTTTTTTCAGCCAGAGGCTGATCCGCCCTCGGCGGAAACCCGAGATTTCTCCTCACTTTGTTCGTCGAAATAACAACGTGTCAATTTTTGGGTAGTTTATTGGAAAGCGCAACAGCACCCGTCTGAGCGATCTCGACGATG
>CAZBIH010000009.1:0-1634 GCA_964492015.1 uncultured Planctomycetia bacterium
CTTGGAGCTGCCGATATCGATCACGACCGCGTCCTTTTTAAGATGCGGCGCGATGGTCTTCATCTGACTAGTAATTGCCGAAACAGGCGCGCACAAAATGACAAGATCCGCCTCACGTACTCCGTCTACGAGATCCAGCGTCGCCACATCTAGCGCTTTTCTGCTAAACGCCTTCAGGATCGTGCTCTTGTGCCGCGAAACCCCAATGACGATACGGGCAAGCTTCCTCTTTTTAACCGCAAGCCCCAGCGACCCGCCCATAAGGCCGACGCCGACGATGCAAACGCTGTTAAAAATCTTTTTAGTTTTCATTTACTCAAATGACCTGTTTTAAAAAGAATAGCAATAATGATCGTTGAAAGGAGAATTCCCCCGACGAGAGAAATTATCATAAGTTTAAAAGGAGATTCGGAGCCCCATCCAACACTGCCGTATTTACCCGCTACTCTAAATATCTTCTTTTGACAAAAAGGGCACGTCGTAGAATAGTTGGCATGGGATAGATTATTCCCTATTTCCCCCTTGCAATATGGGCATTTTGTGCCGATATACCGCTCGCAAACAGTGAGATACCTAATTACTTTTTTCCAAAGATCCATGTTTTTTAAATCGATCTCCCTACCGCCCCAGCGATCAAACGCATCTCTTTCATCAATTGATCGAATTTATTTAATTTAAGCGCCTGGGGCCCGTCGCAGAGCGCTTTTTCGGGTTCGTTGTGGACTTCGATGAGGAGCGCGTCGGCGCCGACGGCGATGGCGGCTTTGGACAGCGGGGCCACGTAATCCCAGATGCCGGAGCAATGCGAAGGATCAATGACGACCGGCAAATGGCTCAGCTTCTTGATGACCGGCACCGCGCTGATATCAAGCGTAAAACGTGTCGAATCTTCAAACGTGCGAATTCCACGCTCGCAAAGCATGATGTTGTTGTTGCCTTCGGATTGAATGTACTCGGCGGACAAGAGAAAGTCCTTGATCGTGTTGGCCATGCCGCGCTTTAGAAGGATAGGCTTTTTGGTCTTGCCCACTTCTTTCAAGAGCTCAAAATTCTGCATATTGCGCGCACCAACCTGGATGATGTCCGCGTATTTTAAGAAAAGTGGCAGGTCGCGCGGATCCATGATCTCAGTGACGATGGGAAGTCCGGCTTCCTCCTTGGCTTCAAAGAGGAACTTCATCCCCTTGTCGCGCAGGCCCTGGAACGAATACGGTGAGGTCCTGGGTTTAAAAGCACCGCCGCGCAGAACTTTTGCGCCGCTTTTTTTGACGGCCTTGGCGATATTGAAAAGCCTCTCACGGTTCTCCACGGTGCAGGGGCCGGCCATGATAATGATCTTGTCGCCGCCCACCTCGACACCCGGGGCGATCTTGATGACGCTGTTCTCTTTTTTAAACTCCCGCGAAACGAATTTGTAAGGCTTTTGGATCTGGACCACGCTCTCCACACCCGGGTACGCTTCGAAGGGCTGAAGCCTCGCCTTATCCTCTTCACCGATCACACCAATGATGGTGCGTTCTTTGCCGACGGACAGCATGGGCTTTAAGCCCAGCTCGCGGATCTTGTCCTCAACGTGCTTGATTTCTTTTTTAGTGGCTTCGGGTTTCAAAACGATGATCATGACTTGCTCCTTT
>CAZBIH010000009.1:1734-2807 GCA_964492015.1 uncultured Planctomycetia bacterium
CTGGATAAAAAACCGGTTCTCGCGTGAACGGCCGATGGTGACCCGAATAAAACTCGGCAGGCCCCACACCGCCATCGGACGCACAATGATGCCTGCGCGTAAAAGCTTGTCGTAAATTTTGGCGGCATCCATCTTTAAATCCGCCAGGATAAAATTGGTGGCCGTCGGGATAAGGTCACAGCCTAGATTTTTCAATTCGCCCGATAAATACTTGCGGCCCTCTTCAACCATCTCCACGGTTTTCTCAAGATGCGCCTTGTCATCCAGCGCCGCAACCGCAGCCACCTGGGCCAGAAGGTTCACGTTAAAAGGCTCGCGCACTTTGTTGAGTGCCGCCGTGATGGACAGATCTGCGACTGCGAAGCCTACACGAAGTCCCGAAAGACCGTAGGCCTTTGAAAATGTACGAGTCACCACTAAATTTTTATAAGTCCCAAGCAAAGCCAGCGAGTCCGGATAATCTTTTTTAGATGCGGCGAATTCATAATACGCCTCATCCAGCACCACGATCACATTTTTAGGCACAAGCTTCAAGAAGGCGCCGAGACGCTTAGCGCTCGTGTAAGTACCGACCGGGTTGTCCGGATTAGCAATGAAAATAATTTTAGTTTTAGAATTTATTTTTTTTCTCATTCCTTCCAAATCGTAACTAAAATCTTTCATCGGGACTTTGACCACGGAGGCGTTTTCGACCTGGGCGGCGATCTCATAGATGAGGAAAGTGGGATCCGCGATGATGATCTCATCCCCCTCGCCCGCGAAGGCCCGGGCGATAAACACCAAAAGCTCATCCGAGCCATTGCCGAAAACCAAGGACTCTGGCTTGATCTTCAAAACCTTGCAAAGTTTTTCGCGTAAATAATAACACCCACCGTCCGGATAGCGGTGGATCTTCTCGAGATTTTTACGAATAGCGCTGAGCGCCTTGGGTGAAGGGCCCAGGGCATTCTCATTGGAAGCCATCTTGATAGCGTTCTTGACGCCATACTCGCGCTCAAGCTCCTCGAGAGGCTTGCCGGGCTGATAGTTTTTGACGCCTGCCAGGTTGGGCTTGGCGGTTGGGAAAAGATTCA
>CAZBIH010000009.1:2907-6345 GCA_964492015.1 uncultured Planctomycetia bacterium
GCCTTTGGATAGGAGCCCAGGACCTTCAGGAATGTGCAGTGTTTTTCAAGCGACGCCAGCGCCTTTTTGATCTTGGGGCTCTCATGGTGGCCCTGGCAGTCCACAAAGAAGAAATAGCTCCACGCTTTTTTCTTGGAAGGGCGCGACTCGATCTTGGTCAGATTGATGCCGGACTTTTTGAACGGAACGAGGATATCGTGCAAAGCGCCCGCCTTGTCCTTGATCTCAAATACCAGAGAGGTTTTATCCGCTTGTGTTGACTTGGCCTCGGACTTCGAAATAATCAGGAAACGTGTCGTATTATTGGAATTATCCTCGATCGAAGAAGCCAGGATCCTCAAACCGTACGTTTCGGCCGCGATCGACGAGGCAATGCAGGCGATGCCGGCGCGGTTGGTGTCGTTGGCGACGATCTGCGCGGCCTCGGCGGTGCTGTTGGTCGGCAGAAGATCCACACCGCGCAAATGCGCCTCGATCCAGAGCCTGCACTGGCCGAACACCTGGTCTTTGGAATATACCTGCACGATGTCTTTGAGCGGCACCGATTTGGACATCAAGCAATGATGAATAGGCAAAAAGATCTCGCCATAAATTTTTAGGTCCGAATCAATGAACATGTCGAGCGTGTGATTGACAGCGCCCTCGGTCGAATTCTCGACCGGAATGACCCCGTAATCGGCACGGCCCTGCTCCACCTCGGAGAAAACATCCGTGATCGTGGTGCATGCCTCGTAGTCCACGGAAGCACCGAATTTCTTCTGCGCGGCCTGATGCGTGTAAGTCACCGGCGGGCCGAGATAGGCGATCTTCACTTTTTTCTCAAGGCTGATGGAAAACGACATGATCTCACGGTAAACCGCTTCGATCGCCTCGGGCGTCATCGGGCCGCGATTCAAGGATTTCAGGCGGTCCAGCACCTGTTTTTCGCGGTGAGGCGCGTAGATCCCCTGGCCATCTTTTTTCTTGAGCTTACCGATCTCTTTGGACGCTCCGGCGCGCAAATTCAAAAGTGAGAGTACTTTCGCGTCGATCGTGTCTATTTTTTTACGGACTTTATCAAGACTCATGGGTGGATGGCTCCGTTTCGGCTTGAGTGATCGCGCGCATCTGGGGCGGCAAAAGATTTTGATCAATGTCTTTTTCGGTGAACTCCGAAAGAGGCGGCAATTCCTTGATCGAATTCAACCCGAAATGAGATAAAAATTCTTTCGTCGTCCCGTACAAAATAGGCCGTCCCGGGACTTCCTTGCGACCGGCGATCTTGATCAAATTTTTCTCCAAAAGTGTGCGCATCGGGCCATCGACGTTCACGCCGCGGATAAATTCAATGTCGGCTTTGGTCACGGGCTGTTTGTAAGCCACAACAGATAAAGTCTCAAGACTTGCCGGCGAAAGCTTTTTCTTTTCGCGCGACTGATAAAAACGCTTCACATAAGACGCCAGGCGCTCGTGCGTCAAGATCTGGTAGCCGCCCGCGATCTCCTTGAGTGCAAATCCGCGGCCCTGCTCCTCGTATTCTTTTTCAAGCGCAGACAACGCGCTCTTGATCGCCGAAGCCGGGACATCCTCCTCGAAAGCATCTTTTAATTCCTCTGGGGTCAGCGAACGGTCGCTGGCGAATAAGAGCGCCTCTAATATGGGTTTTAGATCTTGTGTCTCCAACCAAACTCTCCTCGGTGTCATCCCCGAAATTATTTATCGGGGATCATGTCTAGGTTTGATTCCCAATCAAAACATTCGGGAATGACCTCTTTTAATTTTCCTGAATAATTACATCACGGTTTTTAGAGATCTCAATTTCCCCAAACTGCTTGTCCTGCACGATCAAAACCCGCTTCATACGGATCAATTCTAATAGGGCTAAAAAAGTGGTGATCGCCTCGAGCTTATTCTTGGCCGCGCGGAATAAGCGGCTGAATTTAACGCTCGTCTCATTCTCCAAGCGCTCGGTGATATCCTGGATCTTGTCCGCCACCGTGTACTCGTCTTTCAAGACTTCGTGGGCGGCGCCCTCATCGATCGACTTTAAAACTTTAGCGAACGCGGACAAAAGGTCGAACAGCGACACATCGCCGATCGAGGTATCATCGCTCTCATACTCCGGCTCGCTTCCAAAGCGCCCAAGAATCCCGCTCTGACGCGCCTCAAGCTGACGAAACCTCTCCGCCGCTTCTTTGAAAGCCTTGTACTCTAAAAGACGCCTCACCAGCTCCTCGCGAGGATCCTCTTCCTGAGTCTCCAAGCCCGCAGGGTCCGGCGGTAACAACATGCGGGACTTGATCTGCATCAAGGTCGCCGCCATCACCAGGAACTCACCCGCGATCTCAAGGTTTAAGTCTTCCATGAGATTCAAATATTCCAAATACTGCTGAGTGATCTTCATGATCGGGATGTCGCAGATATTCAGCTCATCCTCCCGGATCAAATGCAACAAAAGGTCCAGCGGCCCCTCAAAAAGATCAAGACGTATCCTGTAATCCGTGCGGGCTGGGTCGCTCATGAGACTAAGTGTAAAAGCTTTTTGACTTCCTGTAAAGTGCCCCGCGCCACCGCGGACGCGCGGGCTTTGCCCTCTGCCAGCACCGAATCCACGAACTTAGGGTCATTCTCATAAAGCTTTCTTTTTTCACGTAAAGGCTTCATTTTCTCAGCCAGGATGCCGCCCATCTCACGCTTGCAGTCCGTACAGCCTTTTTTGGCGCCTTCGCACCAATCCCGGACTTCTTTCTGTTTTTCCTTGTCCGAAAAGATCCCATAATATGAGAACACGTTGCAGATATCCGGATGGCCGGGGTCTGATACCTTTAAGCGCTCAGGATCGGTGATCATTGACTGCACTTTCTTGCGGAGCGTCTCTTCGCTGTCCGACAGATTGATCGCGTTGCCGTAGCTTTTGGACATTTTACGGCGGTCCATCCCCAAAATGCGTGAAGCTTTGGTCAAAAGCGCCTCCGGTTCTGGGAAAAGGCTTTGTTTATACAAAAATTTAAAACGCCGCACGATCTCGCGCGTGAGCTCCAAATGTGAAAGCTGATCATCACCGACAGGGACTTTGTCTGCTCGATATAAGAGAATATCCGCCGCCTGCAAAACAGGATAACCCAGAAATGCGTACGTGGTCAGGTCTCGGCCAGCGATCTCGCGCAATTGATCTTTGTAAGTCGGATTGCGTTCAAGCCACCCCAGAGGCGTCAACATTCCCAGGATCAGCGCAAGCTCTGCGTGTTCGGGAATTTCCGATTGAATGAAGATCGTGCTTTTTTTGGGATCAATACCGCAAGCCAACCAGTCGATGACCATTTGACGGGAATAAGACTGCAGCTCGGAAGGATTTTCGTATTCCCCCATGAGAGCGTGAAGATCGGCGACCATGAAGAAACATTCGTGTGTTTCTTGGAGAGCTTTCCAATTTTCAAGAGCACCCAAAAGATGCCCCAA
>CAZBIH010000009.1:6445-20201 GCA_964492015.1 uncultured Planctomycetia bacterium
CGTGTGTTTCTTGGAGAGCTTTCCAATTTTCAAGAGCACCCAAAAGATGCCCCAAATGCAGGAGGCCTGTCGGCCTCATTCCGGAGAGGACGCGACTCATGAGATGAAAGTTTAAAGTTGAAAGATCAAAGATAGGTCCAAGTCACAAAGTGACTCAAGAACTTTCATCTTTGAACTTTCATCTTTGGGCTTACTCAAGTTTTCTTGCCTTCTTCTGGATCTCAAACACCTCAATGCGGTCGCCGGCGAGGACCTCGTCAAAATTGGAGACGCCGATACCACACTCAAAACCCTCAAGGACCTCACGCGCGTCGTCTTTGAAACGCTTCAAACCCGCGATCTTGCCTTCGTGCACTTTCACACCGGCACGCAGGACACGGCATTGGAAATTACGGACGATCTTTCCTTTTTGGACCGTGCAACCGGCAATGGTACCCGCCTTGGAAACTTTGAACACCTGACGGACTTCCGCGGTCCCGACAAATACTTCTTTGGACTCCGGCTCTAAAAGTCCTTCCATCGCTTTTTCGATGGCCGTTTTAGCCTCATAAATAATTTCATAAAAACGCACGTCGACTTGCTCGCGCTCAGCGATCTGGCGGGCATCCGAAGAGATCCCGGCATGGAAAGCGATCACGACCGCGTTGGACGCGGCGGCAAGCATCACATCCGACTCCGTGATATCTCCCACACCGGTGTGGATCACGTTCAAGCGAGCGTTCTTCGCGGGAATTTTGGCCAGCGTCGAACGAAGCGCCTCAATAGAACCTTGGACGTCAGATTTAATGACGAGTTTCAATTCTTCAACTTTTCCGGACTTGATATCTTCGAGTAAATGTTCAAGCGTCACGTGATAAGCGCTGGGCATTCCGTTTTCGCGAAGCTCTCTTTCTTTTTCCTCGATGATCTCCTTGGCCTTCTTTTCATCTTTCACGACATAAAAACGGTCGCCGGCTTTCGGCACCGTCGAAAGGCCCAGGATAGCCACCGGCACGGAAGGCAGAGCCTCTTTGACGCGATGTCCGGTATCGTTGATCATCGCGCGGACTTTCGCGTAATAATCGCCGACGATCACAGTGTCGCCCACGCGAAGAGTTCCATCTTGAATAAGAACGGTCGCCAAAACACCACTGCCCTTAGAAAGCTCAGCTTCGACGACCACGCCCGCTGCGGGTGCTGTCGGATCGGCTCTGAGCTCTAAAAGTTCGGATTCTAACGCAAGCATTTCAAGCAACTCATCGATCCCCTGGCCCGTCTTGGCAGAAACACCGACCATGATCGTCTTGCCGCCCCAATCCTCGGTCATCAAATTGTGCTCCATCAGAGCTTTTTTAACACGGTCGATGTTCGCGGAAGGCAGATCGACTTTGTTGATCGCAACCACGATGGGTACCCCGGCAGCTTTCGCGTGATCGATCGCTTCGATGGTCTGAGGCATGACCCCGTCATCGGCGGCAACGACCAACACGACCACATCGGTCGCGCGGGCGCCGCGTGCGCGCATGGCCGTAAAAGCCTCATGACCCGGCGTATCCAAAAAGGTGACAGAACCTTTATCCAGGGAAACAGAATAAGCTCCGATGTGCTGTGTAATTCCTCCGGCTTCACCAGCGGCGACTTTGGTCTTGCGGATCGCGTCCAAAAGAGAGGTCTTGCCATGATCGACGTGGCCCATGAATGTAACAATAGGGGCGCGGGACAGAAGCTTGGACTTGTCCTTTTGGACTTGGCCAGCTTCCACGCGAGCTTGAGTGGTCGTGTCCGTCTCGGACTGAACTTTTAATTTTTCCACTTCAAAACCATATTCGATCGCAACCTTGGAGGCAATATCAAAAACCACTGCCTGATTGATCGAGGCAAAAACTTTGAGCTTGATCAATTTTGAAATAATTTCACTGGCGCTTGCGTTCACTTTGACCGCGAGGTCTTTGACAAGAATAGAGCCGCCGATCTCCAATTTTTTAGGTTGGGTGATCTCAGGCGCTTTTGGGACCGTGTAAACAGCGGGTTTTGCCAGTGCCGCGGGGATTGAGGGCGTGGGGTGCACGGGTTTCCTAGTTTCAACCACGGCTGAAATTTTGGGTTTTGACTGGATCGATGTCACCGCTGTGTGCTGGGGCGGGGCTTGACGTCTAATATCTGCTACTTGGGGCGACTGCGCCTTGGCCGCGACTTTTTGAGCTAAAAGCTCACGCTTGGCGTTCTCGATCATCGAGGCAGCTGAGGCTGTGGAAGACGGCTGTCCTTTTTTCTCAGGTTCTTTGCCTAATACCGGCGCACCCGCCTGCCTTGGCAAGACGGGTCCGTCCTGCTGTATTGCAGCAGGCGGAGGCTTTTTTTCAGGCTCTTTTTTTACAACTTCTTTTTTCGCGACCGGTTTTTTCGGCGCCTTGGAAGCGGTCGGCGGCGCCTGCCTGCCGGCAGGCAGGGGTTTCTTTTCCGCGGGCTTCTTACTGTCCTTCGCCATTTTCCAGCTCCTTAGGGGTTTCTTCTTCAGTCGATTCGGGCGCTTGCGTCACACCATGAGTCGCCGCTAAAATTCTCTCAAGCGTCTTCTTGCCGATGCCTTTAACTTCGGCGATCTGCTCCTGGGTGGCATTCTTTAAGTCCGCGATCGTCTGGTATCCCGCTTCTTTTAAAGCTTCCGCGGTCTTGGGACCGACTCCGTCAAGCGTTTCAACGCCGGCGTTGTCGTCCACTACCGTCTCCGGAGAATCCCCCGTAATCACGTCTAATTTTTCTTTCACAATGTCTTTTTTGGAACGAATGTCGATGGACCAGCCGACCAGGCGTGACGCCAAGCGGACATTTTGCCCATTTTTACCGATTGCTAGGGATAATTGATCATCCGCGACGACGACCTCCACTTTCTTCTCTTCACGATTTAAAATTTTAACCGAGGAAACTTCCGCAGGTGATAAAGCCGCACGGACAAATTCCTCCGGATCGTCACTCCAGCGCACAATATCGATCTTCTCGCCCTGCAGTTCTTTGACGACCCCTTTGACGCGAGACCCGCGAATTCCCACGCAGGCGCCGACACAATCAATTTTTTCATTTTTGGACCACACGGCGATCTTGGAACGGTCGCCGGCTTCACGGGAAACCGCGCGGATCTCGACCATGCCATCGGCGATCTCGGGAACTTCCAACTCAAAGAGTGTTTTGACAAAACCCGGATGACTGCGCGAAAGAACGATCTGGGGCCCCTTGCCGCTCTTGGAGACTTCCAACACGTAAGCGCGGATATGATCCCCCTGGCGGTAATTATCGCGCGGAGACAACTCACGGCGCGGCAGGACAGCTTCGGTCTTGCCTAGGTCCACCAGAAGAGAACCTTTTTCAAAACGATAGACAGTGCCCGTCACGATCGAGTCGGCCTTGGCAGCAAACTCATTAAAAATGACATCCCGCTCGGCTTCGCGGATCTTTTGGAAGATAACCTGCTTGGCGGTCTGGGCCGCGATGCGGCCGAACTCGTGAGAAACGATCTCTTTGCCCTCGGAGAAAATACGGATCTTGCCGGTCTCAAGTTCGATGGTGACCTGCACGTCCTTGTCCTTGTCGTGAAGGACTTTTTTGGCGGCAGAGACCAAAGCGGCCTCGATCGACTCGATGAGGACTTTGCGCCCGATGCCTTTTTCGCGCTCGATATTCTCGAGGACTGTGATCAATTCTGTGCTCATGATTTTTTCCTTAATCTTTGCCTTTGATCTGAATTTCACGCTGAGCGCTTAAGATGCAGTCCAGCGCGATCGATTTTTTGGCGCCGTCTTTCAGCTCAACCTCTATCCCATCCGGGCTCACGGTCAAAAGCTTGCCGGTCCAGGTCGCGATATTCGCTTCTTCCCTTTTAAACGTCAAGCGTACCCTCTCACCCACCGCTCTTGAAAAATCTCTCTCGGTTTTCAGCGGCCGGTCCAATCCGGGACTCACCACCTCAAGATTATACGCGCCCCGGAGCAAGGGATCTTGAGAACCCTCCTGCGTCAATTTGTCCAAGAGATCGCTCAAAACCCGACTCACTTGCGTGCAGTCATCCAACGTCACGCCGCTGTCCTTATCCACCGTAACGGTCAGCGTAGGACGGCTTCCGTTCCGACGAAAGGTGATCTCAAAAAGCTCGGTCCCCGCCTTTTCAACTTCGGCGCGTATCCGGTCGTAATTTTTTTCTATTTCAAAGGGCAACGACATTTTTGTGTCTCTTAATGCAAATTTAAAAATTTCATAAATAAAAATCCGCCAGCGAAACATTGGCGGACAACAAAAAATTATAGATTTATGACTTGTTTAGTTTAGCAAAATTAAGCCAATTTGTCAAGAAGGCGGTTGATTTCCCAGGGAATCGCGGCGATATCGACAAGGATGGCCTCCCCTGTACGTCGAAGCTTTAGCTCCGCTTTGCCATTTTTTAGGTTTTTGGGGCCTAGAATGAGGCGCAGAGGAATTCCTAACAAGTCGGCATCATTGAACTTAACGCCGGCCGAGTCCGACCGGTCATCAATAAGAAAATCAGCCTCCTTCTTGGCCAGATCACTCGAATTCTTAAGCGCTTCAACGATCTCTTGAGACTGGGCATCCGAGGGGTCGATCATCACCACATGCACCTGAAAGGGGCTTATGTTTTTAGGCCAGATGATCCCCTTTTCATCCGCATGCTGCTCGATGGATGCCGCGAGGATACGATTCACCCCAATACCATAGCAACCCATGATCAGGGGATTCTCTTTGCCGGTGGCATCCAGGAAATGGGCTTTCATGGGTTTGGAATAGCGCAGATTTAATTTGAAAATATGGCCTAGCTCGATCGCGGTGCGGAACTTCAGCATCTGGCCCTCGGGTGAGACATCCCCCTCCACAACCTGCCGGAAATCGCCGGGCTGAATTTCTTTGCCCGAAATGTCCCCAAGATTCACCCCAGTCAAATGATAGTCTTTCTCGTTGGCGCCGGTAATAAAATCTTTCATCTCGAGAACATCTTCGTCCAGGTAGAGCTTCGGTTCTTTTCCCATGGGCCCGCTGAAACCAAACGCCGACCCAAGCTTCTCGATCGCGTCTCTTGAAGCCAGAAAACAGCCGGGCTCGATCTTCCTGAGCTTAAATTCCGAAACCTCGTGGTCGCCGCGCACAAGCACTTCAAAATAAGAACCATCGGCGCGGCCATAGATCATTGTTTTCACCAGATCCGCGGGACTCTTTTTTAAAAATCCAGACACGGATTCGACGCTACTGTTTCCGGGTGTGTGAACCTTGACCGGTTTGCCGACAGGCGCGCCCGAGGGAAACGATAAACCCTTCAAGCGCCTAGCCGCCATCTCCACACTGATGACCGTATCGGAGTCCCCCACCTGCACCATCCGGTCCTCGCCCGCGTCAGAGAAAAGAACAAATTCCTGAGAGCCCGAGCCGCCCATCGCTCCGGGGTCCGCCTGCACGATGAAAAATTCTAAACCGGCGCGCGTAAATATTTTTTTATAAGCCTCTTGCATTGCCTGATAAGTCTGGTCTAAGCTCTCATCTGTCGCATGAAAACTATAAGCATCCTTCATGAGAAATTCACGGCTGCGGATGATCCCTGAGCGCGGGCGCATCTCGTCGCGGAACTTGGTTTGGATCTGGTAGAGCGTCACGGGCAGCTGCTTGTAAGAGCGGATCTCGCGGCGCGCAAGATCGGTGACGATCTCTTCGTGTGTGGGCCCGAGCACATTGAGTTTGCCGTGACGGTCCTTGAAATGGATCATGTCTTCGCCCATGATCTCAAAGCGGCCCGTTTCTTTCCAAAGATCGGCCGGGTGAAGCGCCGGCAACAAGATCTCAAGCGCGCCCGCCGCGTCCATCTCCTCACGCACGATGGCTTCGGCTTTTTTGAGAACTCGCAGGCCCAAGGGCAGGTAGGAATAAGTGCCGCTGGCCAGCTTTCTCACCAATCCTGAACGCAGCATCAGGCGATGACTTTTGATCAGCGCTTCCTGCGGGATCTCTTTGAGCGTCGGGATGAGCGACTGGGTCCAACGGACAAAACGGTTCAGCTTCATAAAACCCTTTTTATTTTCCGGTAAAAAACTTCACGGTATTTTCAAGAATTGAGAATCGGTGAATATCCTGCAGCATGACAAATGCCATGAGGCCCAAAAGCGCCACCATCCCCACTTGGGTCATTTTCTCCTTCACTGCTTCCTTGAGCGGCGAACCTTTGAGCTTTTCGATCGTGATGAAAAGCACATGCCCCCCATCCAGGACAGGGATTGGAAGCAAATTCAGCACGAAAAGACTTACGCTCAAGCTGCCGGTAAAATACAAGAGGTAAACGATCCCCATCTCGGCCGCTTTTTGCGTCATGAAAAAAATACCGATCGGGCCCGTCATGGATTCTTTGAAAGGCATGGCACCGGTGATCATAAGGCCCAGGGACATAAAGATCGCGCTCGTCATGAACCAGAGCCTGTCCCACGCCAATTTCATCGCCTCAAAAAATCCGCTTTTGACATGGATCAACTCCGACGACGGCGCGATACCCAAAAATGCGGCTTTCACGGGACGTCCGAATAGATCGCGTGTTTCCTGGATCTTGGGGCTCACCGGCATTTCGATCGCCTGAGCATCCCGCTCGACGGTCAAGATCATTTGTGGGGCGGAATTGCTGTGAAGTTTATCCAAAAGCTCTTCCCATAGGCTGATCTTCATGCCATTCACGGCCAAGATGCGGTCCCCCTCCAAGAGTCCCGCGGCTTTGGCCGCCGAATCCGGCAGGACTTTCCCGACTTTGGTGGTCATCGTCGGCTGGCCCACCATAAAAATAAGCCAGAATAGGACGAACGCCAAAAGCGCGTTCATCAGAGGCCCCGCGAAAACGACTGCGAATTTCTGCATCAACGATTTGGAGTTAAATTCCCATTTCGCGCCCGTGGACTCGTCGGGATTCTCTCCGGCAAGCTTCACAAAACCGCCCAGAGGCAGAAGCGAAAAACAGTATTCCGTCTCCCCGATCTTTTTTCCAAAAAGGACGGGCCCGAAACCGATGGAAAATTTTTCAACGCGTATCCCCACAAGCCTTGCCACAATGAAATGGCCCCATTCGTGAACGACGACGAGCAAGCTCAAAACGAGCAAGAAGATCAGCAAGCTTGGCATAATTTCAAAGTCTCCTGAGTGGCCCAATCGTGGATCGAGTGTATTTCTTCAAGCGACGGTTTCTCCACCGCTTTGTGCCTCGACAAAACTTTTTCGATCACTCCCGGAATATCGACAAAATGGATCTTGTCATTCAAATAGGCCCCGACCGCGACTTCATCCGCGGCGCTTAAAACACAGGGCGCGCTCCCCGACTGCCGCGCAGCCGCATACGCTAAGTCCAGGCATGGAAATTTCTTACGGTCCGGCAACATAAAATGAAAGCTTCCGATCTCGGCGAAATCCAACCGACGCGAAAGCGGCGCGGGTGCCCGATCCGGGTACGTCAGCGCATACTGAATAGGCAGTTTCATATCCGTCACACCCATCTGCGCCAGGACCGACCCGTCACAAAACTCGACCATTGAGTGTATCACGGCTTCCGGGTGTATGAGTACTTCGATCCGGTCCACCGGCAGGCCAAAAAGCTGGGCCGCTTCGATCATCTCAAGGCCTTTGTTCATGAGCGTCGCGGAGTCGACGGATATTTTCTTTCCCATTTTCCATTTCGGGTGATTGATCACTTCTTCTTTGCTGAGCGAACTGAACTTTTCCGCCAAAATTTCCCTCAAAGGGCCGCCGGAGCCGGTCAAGATTATTTTTTCCAAATGGCCCGCGTTCGTCCCCTGCAGGCACTGGAATATCGCGCTGTGTTCGCTGTCCACCGGGACGAGCACCGCCTTTGGATTTGACTTTAAAGCGGTCAGGATCAGATCGCCGGCCACCACGAGGATCTCTTTGTTGGCCAACGCAATTTTCTTCCCATTTTTGAGCGCATCGAGAACACTGGTTAGGGAGCCCGTGCCCGTCGTCGCAGCCATCAAGATGTCCGCTCCGACACAGCTTGAAAATTCTTTTAAACTCTCTTTTTCAGTGAAAACTTTTAGTTTTCCGCTGAATTTGGAAGCTATCTCAAGCGCGGCCTTCTCATCGGCCAGATAAACAGCCACGGGTGAAAATTCACGGATCTGCTGTTCCAGAATATCACTTTTGGAGGCGGCCGCCAGGCCTGCGACACGGAACAGCTTTGGATTCTCACGCGCTACCTGCAGCGTGTTGAGGCCGACGGAACCGGTAGAACCCAGAACATTCAACGTTTTCATGATAGAAGGATCCTTAAATGAAAATAAAATATCGGCGCGGTGAACAAAATGCTATCCGCGATATCCATGACACCGCCCATCCCGGGGAACAGAGCGCCCGAATCCTTGACGTTGCAGTTGCGTTTCATGAGCGACTCTGCAAGATCGCCGATCTGTCCGATAACTCCGATCAAAAAACCCAGGATCAAAACGTGAAGCACTGTAAAATCAAGCGGCAAAAAAGACCTGGCGGCATAAGACGCTGCAATACTGAATAAAAGCCCGCCAAACATCCCCTCGACCGATTTTTTGGGGCTAACATGCGGCATGAGCGGGTGGCGCCCAATAAGACTGCCGACGACATAAGCGCCGACATCCCCCGCCTTGGTGACAGCGATGAGGTAAGCGATCCAGATGGCGCCTCCCTCCAGAAAACGGATCTTGAGCAGAAAGCTTGAAAACCAGCTGACATAAAGGATCCCAAAAAGCGTGACTGCGATGCCGACGAGGGCTTCTTCATTGTTCTTGCGGGAAAATTGAAGCAGGAACAGGAACAGACACGCCAGAATGAGAAAAAGAACTTCCCCTGAGCGCGTCACCCCCAGCTCCATTGAGACGACCACCGGGATGATCAAACCGATGCAGACGCCAAAAAATCGGTAAGAAGGGATCCCGTGCTGGCGAAGAAGCGTAAAAAATTCAAAGAGCGCAAGGCCGATCAAAACGAACAGAAGGCAGGCAAAGCCAACGGGCGGGGTATAAAAAAGAATGTAGATAAAAAAACTGACCAGGATCGTGCCGGTGACCAGGCGAGTGAGAAATTTCATACCAGCACATCCCCGAAACGGCGCTCGCGCTGTTGATATTCTGAGATGGCAAGCGCGTATTCTTGACGGGTAAAATCAGGCCAATATTTTTTGGTAATATAGATTTCGGAGTAGGAAAGTTGCCACAACAAAAAATTACTCAGGCGCATCTCTCCCGATGTGCGGATCAGAAGGTCCGGGTCCGGCAGGCCGCGAGTATCGAGAAATTCGGAGAATTTTTCTTCCGTGAGAGATCCGGGGCCGGGGATAAATGAGGGCTCCTGCCGAGCTTTTTCCACCACCGCGTAAACCGCGTCCAAGATCTCAGCACGGCTTCCGTAATTGAGCGCGATATTCAAAAGATGTCGAGTGTTGTTCGTAGTGGCGGCGATGATTTTTTTTATTTTTTCATAAGTGCTTGCGGGAAGTGCTTCAGGGTGGCCCAAAATACGCAGTTTTATGCCCTGCTTGATAAGCACGTCGGCTTCCTCGTCCAGAAAAAAATCCAGAAGTTTCATTAGCACCGACACTTCTTCCGCCGGTCGCTTCCAGTTCTCCTGGCTGAACGCGTAAAGCGTCAGGATGGGGATCTCAAATTCTACGGAAGCCCGGACGATCTCTCTGACGCGGTCCACTCCTGCTTTGTGGCCGGCGGTCCTGGGAAGGCCGTGTTCCTTCGCCCAGCGGCCATTGCCGTCCATAATGATCGCAATGTGGTTGGGCTTGGGGTTTTTCAACGCTTCTTGAGGGGGATAAAAAGAGTCTGGTTTTCGTGAGAACCCACCGACAAGATCGTGATGGGCACTTCCAAAAGGCCTGAGAGCCGCTTTAAATATTTCTTGGCATTGGACGGAAGGTCCTTGAACTTTTTGACCTTGGATGTGTCACTGAGCCATCCGCGGTGAGTCTCGTACACCGGCTTACCTTCTTTTTGCACGGAAAGCGAAGCCGGAAAATTTTTGTAAAGTTTTCCTTGGTGACGGTAGCCGGTGCAGATCTTGATCTCTTTTAAGTCGTCTAGCACGTCAAGCTTGGTAACCGCGATCTCGCGGATCCCATTCACACGGCAGGAATAACCGACCAACACCGCATCGAACCACCCACAGCGGCGCGGGCGCCCCGTGGTGGCTCCAAACTCCTTGCCCTTTTTACGGATCTCTTCCATGAGGTGAGGATCAAATTCCGTGGGGAATGGCCCTTCACCGACACGTGTTGTGTAGGCCTTCACCACACCAATGACGTTTTGAATGCTGTTGAGCGGCATCCCCGTGCCGACCGCAGCGCCCCCGGAGGTGACGTAACTTGACGTGACAAAAGGATAGGTCCCGTGATCAAGGTCCAAGTGTGTGCCTTGAGCGCCTTCAAACAAAATAGATCTTTTCTTTTGATGCGCTTCCCAGAGAAGGAGTCCTGTGTCGCAAACAAAGGACGCCATTTTTTTGGCCCACACCCGGTAATCCGTATAAATTTTGTCAAAATCACAGCCGGGTTGGCCGTAGATCTTTTCAAATAGTTCATTTTTTTCTGTAATGGCAAGGCGGAGTTTATCGCGGAATACGGGCTCATCGTAAAGGTCCGCCATGCGGATGCCGGAGCGCTGGGTTTTGTCGCCGTAGCTAGGCCCGATGCCGCGGCCGGTGGTCCCGATCTTCAAGAGGCCTTTTTTGGATTCCCGCAGACGATCGAGCTGCTTGTGGTAAGGAAAGATCAGGTGAGCGCGGTCGCTGACAAAAAGACGGCCCTTCACTCGAAAACCTTTTTTCTCAAGAGCTTCCACTTCTTCCATGAGCGCCTCAGGGTCCACCACGACGCCATTGCCGATCACACAGACCGTCTTGGGATGAAAAATACCGGAAGGGATCAAATGCAGGACAAATTCGCCGCATTCTTTGATGACCGTGTGACCCGCGTTGTTGCCGCCCTGATAGCGGACCACGTAATCGACGCCCTTGGAGAGGATGTCGATGATCTTGCCCTTTCCCTCATCGCCCCATTGGGCGCCTACCACGACTGTGTTCATAAAAAATTATCAGGTAAGAGGCAAGAGGTTAGAGGGAAGAGGAAAATCCTCCTCTAGCCTCTAACCTCTATCCTCTAACCCGCCTTTACAGTTTAATCAGTTTCGCGTCTAAAATATTCTTGGCTTGCTTGATCTGAGTTAAAACTTTATCGGGAATAGCGCCGTCAATTTTCAAAAGTGTACGAGCCTGTCCGCCCTGCACATCGCGGCCAAGCGTCATCCCGGCGATGTTGATGTGGTTGTCCCCCAAAAGCGTCCCGATCTGCCCGACAATGCCCGGTACGTCCTTGTTAGAGATCAGCAGCATATACCCATCCGGCACCGCCTCCACGTCAAAATGATCGATCATCACGATGCGCGTGTCCTCGCGTGTGAGCATCGTGCCGGCGACGCTGGTGTCTTTTTTGTCGGTCTTGATATCCACCTGGATCATGTTGGCGTAGTGCTCAGTCGTTTGCGTTTTAGATTCGGTGATCTTGATGCCGCGCTCTTTGGCCAGCACCGATGCGTTCACGTAATTCACGCTCTCAACCAAGATCGGCGTCAAAAGACCCTTGATGATCGAGACCGTCACCGGAGTCGTCTCATATTCAGCGGCTTTTCCTAAATATTTAATGTCCATCTGCAAGATCTTTCCTTCCACCAGCTGGGCCAAAAGGAGCCCAAGCTTTTCCCCCAGATACAAATAGGGGCGGATCTGCTCAAGCACTTCGGGATCCACCGTGGGGACATTCACGGCATTCTTGGTGCCTTTGCCTTGAAAATAATCAACTAGGCTTCGCGCCACATCCACTGCCACGGCGATCTGAGCTTCTTCGGTCGAAGCGCCCAAATGCGGCGTCGCGATCACCTGCGGAAGCTTGGCTAACGTATAATCTTTGGGAGGCTCTGTTTCAAAAACGTCGATGGCGGCGCCTGCCACCCTGCCTGCTTCGATCGCCTTGGCCAGAGCCGCCTCATCGATGAGGCCGCCGCGGGCGCAATTGATGATGCGAACACTTTTTTTCATGACCGAGATCTCTTTTTCTCCGATCATGTTCTTATTTTCCTGCGTCAGGGGCATATGAAGCGTGATGAAGTCTGATCTCCGGTACAACTCATCCAGCGTGACGACTTCCACGCCCATCTGCAGAGCTTTTTCCGCGCGAAGATAGGGATCATACGCGATCACTCTCATGCCGAAAGCTTGAGCGCGCTTGGCAACTTCCGAGCCGATCCTGCCGAGGCCGGCAATGCCGAGTGTTTTTTCATAAAGCTCGATGCCAGTGAATTTTTTGCGTTCCCACTCGCCCTTTTTCATCGAATCGTTGGCCCGGGGGATGTTCCTCGCTAGGGACATCAGAAGACAGAAGGTGTGCTCAGCGGCCGAGATCGTATTGCCGCCGGGGGTATTGATCACTGCGATCCCTTTTTTGGAGGCGGCTTCTACGTCGACGTTATCCAAGCCTACACCGGCACGGCCAATGGCCTTCAATTTTTTAGAAGCGGCGATAACCTCCGCGGTGATCTGGGTGCCGGAGCGCACAACACAGGCGTCGGCATCGGCGATCTCGCGCTTTAAATCCTCCAGGGAAAGTTTAAGCTTCACAACGACATTGATATTTTTTTCTGCACGAAAAACTTGGAGGCCTTCTTCTGAAAGATCATCGCAAATGAGGACTTTGTAAGTTCCCTTGGAGGCTAAAGTGGCTGTTGACATAAAGGTCCTTTTAAGATTTAAACGTTCACGGCTTGGGCGCGCGCATAGCCCGAATGAGCCAAAGCGTCACAAAACGCCGTGTAACCGGTTTGAGCGTCCTTGACGGTGCAGGCATAGCCCATGTGCGCAAAACGCACGATCTTTCCCTGAAGCTCACCCTGGCCGTCAGCCATCACGACTCGATGCTTGTCCCGCATGTGGTTGATCACATCCTTAGAAGAAACTCCCGAGGGCATCACGATCGCCGTCAGGCCATTGGACGGCGCTTTCGAGAAAAGCTCAAGGCCCAACCCCGTGACTTTCGCGCGAGTCCAGGCCGCGACTTCCGAATGACGCTTCCAGACATTCTCGATCCCCTCTTCCAAGAGCATCGCCAGCGCTTCGTCCAGGCCGCGGTAGAGCGAAACAGCCGAGGTGAACGGCGTATCATTTTTCTTCAAAGCTTTGATCGTCTCAGAGAAATTAAAATAATATTTGGGTGTCTTGGAGGTTGTGATGGCGGCTTGAGCGCGCTCGTTCACGGCGACAAACGCCAATCCCGGCGGCAGCATGAAACCTTTTTGGCTTCCGCAGACCACCACATCCACGCCCCACTCGTCCATTTTCAAAGGATCGCAAGCCAATCCGCTGATCGCGTCAACAAAAAGCAAGGCTTGCGACTTCTGCGTCAGGGCGGCCAGCTTTTGCACCGGATGCGTAACAGCGGTAGAGGTCTCGCACAGAGTCACCAAAACAGCCTTCGCGGCCGGATTTTCTTTCAGAGCCGCCTCCAGATCGGCGGGTTCCACGGCAGTGCCGTAAGGAAGCTCGTAACTTTTGACATTCATACCGTACGCGCGCGCGATATCGCGGTAGCGCTCGCCCCATTTGCCGGCCGAATAAGAGATCACGGTGTTGCCCGCAGATAAAAGATTCGTGATCGAACCTTCCATCGCGCCGGTTCCCGAAGCCGCGAAGGTCATGACCGGGTGCTTGGTCA
>CAZBIH010000009.1:20301-27173 GCA_964492015.1 uncultured Planctomycetia bacterium
CCTTCCATCGCGCCGGTTCCCGAAGCCGCGAAGGTCATGACCGGGTGCTTGGTCACAAACACCTTTTGCAGGTTCGCGTTGACGCGCTCTAAGATCGCCTGAAATTCCTTGGTCCTGTGATGGATCATCGGCAAAGCGGTTTTGTCTAAAACGCGGCGGGGAACATTCGTGGGGCCCGGAGTTAAAAGCAAAGATTCTTTCATAAAACCCTCTCTTCAATGTCATTTCGAACGAAGTGAGAAATCTCGCTTTGATGAGATTTCTCACCCGCCATCTGGCAGGGTCGAAATGACAGCGTTATTTTTTGATATTGCGAATGTTGGTGACCACTTCGTCCACAAGCCCATAAGCCTTGGCCTCTTCCGCGGACATGAAAAAATCACGCTCGGTGTCTTTTTCGATGCGCTCAACGCTCTGGCCGCTGTGATTCGATAAGATCTTGTTCAGACGCGCCTTAAGCCCCAAGATCTCCTTGGCTTGGATGCTGATGTCCGAAGCCGTTCCTTGAGCCCCGCCCCACGGCTGGTGGATCATGACGCGCGAGTTGGGAAGCGAATAGCGCTTGCCCTTGGCGCCCGCACACAAAAGGACCGCGCCCATGCTGGCCGCCTGGCCCAGGCAATAGGTCGAAACGTCGCATTTTAAAAATTGGATCGTGTCGTAGATCGCAAGTCCCGCGGTCACCGATCCTCCCGGGGAATTAATATAAATGTGGATCTCTTTCTCGGGGTCTTCCATCTGCAAAAATAAAAGCTGGGCAACAATGAGATTGGCCACGTTATCATCGATCGGGGTGCCGATGAACATCACGCGGTCTTTTAAAAGTCTCGAGTAAATATCATAAGCGCGCTCACCGCGGCCCGTCGTCTCGATCACCATCGGAACAAGAATGCTCATCAGTTTCTATCTCCTATTTTTCATCGAATTTCGCGTTGGCTACCAAAAAATCAACGGTCTTGGCTTCGACCATGCTCTCGCGCAGGTCCTCTTCAAATACGCGCCGCACTTCTTCCATGGGCCTCTGAGATTCCGCGGCCAAACCCTCCAACCTTTTTTGAAGCTCGATCTCGTCCAACTCTATGCTTTCAGCCTCGGAGATCTTTTGGAGAATAAAATAAAGCCTTACCTGCTCCTCGGCCCTCTTTTTAATTTCAGGCTCGATCTTGCTGCGCTCTTCCACAAATTTGCTTTCAGGGATCCCCATCTGCTGATATTGGCGGCGAGCCTGATCAAATAAACGCTCTTCCTGCTTTTCCACGAGACCCTCGGGGACTGTAAAAGAATTTTGACTCAAAAGTTTTTCAAAAAGTTCTTTTTTCATTTTTTCAAGCGACTGCGTGTGCTTGTGCGCGGCCAGGTCCTTTTTTACCGTTTCCTTTAACAGCTCTACGGTGTCCTTGCCGAATGTTTTGGCGAATTCCTCGTTGAGCGCCGGCAGTTTTTTTTCTTTGATCCCGCGGATCCAGACTTTGTAATGAGGTTTCGTGGCTTCGCCCTTGCTTTTATCTTCAGCGCTTTGTTTGTGGTGGATCTCGCGGACGTCGTCTTGCGCGGTGCCCAGGATCTTGTCATAAAAATCATCCGTCTCGCTCGGCTCGACATAAAGCAAAACACCCTGTTTGCCGGGGACGTACTTATCTTCCTGCCAGATCTCGACATCGGTCACGACGAAATCGCCCTTTTGCACCGCGCGGGACTCTACCAGGGGGATCAGTTCGGCCCGAGACTCGATAAGTGACTGCATGCCCTTTTCAAGTTCGTCCGCATCCACCTCCAAAGCTTCGCGCTTAAGTTTGATCCCTTTATAATTTTTAACCTGGGTTTCAGGCGCACGTTCAAATTCGGCAGCAAACACCAATTTTTTTCCGCGCTCGCACTGAATCTCAGAAATAGCCGGAAGGGCCACTGGATGGACTTTTTCAGCCTGCACCGCCTGGTGGTAAGCTTCGGGGATAAGCGACTTCAAAACTTCTTCATGCGCTTCTTTTGAATAACGGCGCTCGACCATTTCCAAAGGTGCTTTGCCTTGACGGAAACCCGGCAGTTGAGCGGCTCTTTGAAAATCCTTTAACACTTCCTGAAAACGGTTCTCTACGCGGTCCGCCTCCACTTCAATGTGAAGCTTCACACGGCAATCTTTGATCTTCTTAAGACTTGTTTTCATAAAATTCAAAAGGATCCCTTGTTTAATCTTCGTATTCCGGCGTCTCTTTTTTCTCTCTTTTGAGGCCATAACGGCGGCCTTTGTGGTCCTTGACCTTGTCGTGCTGGCGCTGCATCTGCAGTTGGATATTGTCAAAACTTTCGTCGAACGCCGCGTACATATCCGCATCCTGGTTCTTGGCTGTCAAACGAAGGTTCTTGGCCAGCAAAGTGATCTCGGAGATACAACGGATCTTCTGCACCTCTAGGACCACGTGAACGGACTCTAATTTAAGCGAGTATTTCGCTAGTTTTTCGATCTTGTCCTTGATGTATTTCTTCAAGGAGGCCAAGACCTTAAAATGCCGTCCGCTGATGTCTATTTCCATAAAATTCAAAGCTCCTTTTTCACCAAAAGCGTACATGATACCACATTTACCCGGCATCGCAAACTTACCGATTTACATCGTAAACTTCTCACCCAAATAAATTTTACGGGCCTCTTTGCTGGCCAAAAGCTCTTCCCGCGTGCCCGAGATCAGGATGCGGCCTTCATACATGATATAGGCACGGTCGGTGATCGCCAGGGTCTCGCGGACGTTGTGATCGGTCAAAAGAATGCCGAGGCCTTTTTCTTTGAGTTCCCGGATCAAGTGCTGGCAATCCGAGACCGCGATCGGGTCGATGCCGGAAAAAGGCTCATCCAGCAGAATGCATAGAGGATGCGTCACCAAGGCACGTGTGATCTCAAGCCGGCGCCTCTCGCCGCCCGAAAGCGTGTACGAGCGTGATTTGCGCAAATGCTTGATCCCCAGTTCGTTCAAAAGCTCTTCCAGGCGCTTTTTTCTCTCCAGGGACGGCAGGTCCAGCGTCTCGAGGATCGCCATGATATTTTCTTCGACGGTCAACTTGCGGAAGATCGAGGGCTCCTGAGAAAGATAGCCGATGCCCAGCTGAGAGCGTTTGTGCATCGGATACTGCGTGACGTCCCGGTGGTCAAATAAGATCTGCCCGCTGTCCGGGCGAACCACCCCGGTAACCATGTAAAAAGTGGTCGTTTTTCCGGCGCCGTTAGGGCCGAGCAATCCTACGATCTCGCCGGGATTGATGGTGATATCGACCCCGTTGACGACCGTGCGGCCGTTGTATGCTTTTTTTAAATGCTTGGTTTCAAGAAGAGCTGCCATTATTTCTGGACCCCGAAAGTTGTCAGAGCGTCACTGCCTTCGTGCACGGTAATATCAGGATCCCCTTCCAACCGGATGGAGCCCGTCGCCACCGTATAGATCGCGCGCTTGGAGTGAGTCGTGTCGGATCCGCGCAGAATGGACACGTCGCCCGTCGCGATGATCTGCTTCACTTCTTTTTTTTCATCCTCAAAAAAGACATCCATCCGTTTGGCCAAAAGCGTGCCGCGTTTATCAACCGCTTTTACGTTGCGGTAAAGGACCATTTTATTCTCGTTATAATAAATTTTCATCGGGCCCTCGCAGGTCAGCACCGAACCGTCGTTAGCGGTCATCTCGATCTTGCGGTTGAGCTGAATAAAACTATCGCTGGGCCGGCCGACCGCGCCGATGCCCTTGACCTTTACCGCCTCGTGGTCCACGAATACCGGCGCGTCCGTGCGCATCGTGCCGCCGTCCTGCGACCATTGAACGCGGTCCGTGCGGATCACGGTGTTGTCCTTCAGCCGCAGGGTCACGTTCTCATCCAGATAAATTGTCTGACCCGGATCGATCTTAGCCGTTTCCCCCTGAAGATTCCAAAACTTCTGCCCGGTGTTGTCAAAGCCGGTCAGCGTAAACTTTTGCAGGCGCTGGTCACGGCCGCTATCCGCGATCGTCTTGGTCTGCGGATCCTTTTTACGCGTATACTTTTGAGCTCTTCCTTGAAAAAATAAGAAGGTAAACGCCCCCAAAAGCAAAAAAGCAAAAAGATAAAAAGGAAAATTACGCTTAAAAACAGCGCCATTCAACGGAAATACCTGCTTGTCACCTCTTCCCACTTGCCTTGAGTTTTGAGCAATAGATCGATCACTTCCCGCACAGCACCCCGGCCGCCGGCACGCTCGGTCACGTAGTGCGCGGCCTCTTTCACGTCCGGCACCGCGTTGGCCACGGCTGCCGCAAAACCCACACGGCGCAAAATAGGTAGGTCGATCAAGTCATCGCCGATATAAAGGATCTCTTCGGGAGCTACTTTGTATTTTTTGACGATCTTTTCAAAGATCTTTAGTTTATCCGTCGCTTTCTGAAAAAGATCAGAAACTTGGAGCTCCTTGGCGCGGCGGTTGTTGATCCGGGACTTTTTCCCACTGACGATCACCATAGGGAATCCCGCGCGTTTCAAAAGCGTCATTCCAAAACCGTCCTGAACATCAAAAAACTTAAGCTCATCCCCGTAATCCCCATAAACAATGCGCCCATCGGTCAGAACAGCATCGTTGTCAATGAGCACGACCTTGATCTTGGTGAGCCTGTCTTTTAAGTTTTGCGCAATTGGGTTCATGCCAATCCTGCCTTTAAAATATCTTGGACGTCCAAAAGGCCCACGGGACGATTCTTGGAGTCGACCACAGGCACTTCATCGATCTTTTTGGAACGCAAGATCTCAAGCGCTTGGGCTGCCAGCTTGTCCGCCTCGATCGTGGTTGGGTGGGTGGTCATAGCCCTAGAAACTTTCCAATCAAGTATATTTTGACCTTCATTCAAATGGCGCCGCAGGTCGCCGTCGGTAAATATTCCTTTCAAGATCCCTCGCGCATCCACCACGGTCGCTGAACCGGCGCGGGCGCTTGTAATTTTATAAAGAACATTTTTTATTTTTTCATTCTCACGCACCAGGGGATTGTGCTTGCCTGTGCGCATAATATCAGAGACCTTGAGCAATAGTTTTTTCCCCAGGTCCCCGCCCGGATGATACAGCGCGAAATTTTCAGGCTTAAAACCTTTTTTCTCCAAAAGAGCCACAGCGATCGCGTCCCCCATGGCCAGCATCGCCGTCGTGGAGGCCGTAGGCGCCAAGTTCATTGTGCAAGCCTCTTTCTTAACGCTCACATCCAATACCACATCGCTGTGCTGAGCCAGAAGCGAACGCGGATTGCCTGTCACTGCGATCAATTTAGCGCCGATCTTGCGGATCACCGGCAGGAGCTTCAAAATTTCCTCTGTCTGTCCGCTGTTGGAAAAAGCGACAACGATATCCTCTTTCATCACGCGGCCCAGATCGCCATGAAGCGCTTCGGCCGGATGCAAAAACAAAGAAGGTGTTCCTGTTGAAGAAAGTGTCGCTGAAATTTTCTGCGCGATAAAACCGGGTTTTCCCATGCCTGTCAGGACGACACGCCCTTTGGATCTTAAGATCATCTCGCAAGCTTTTTCAAATTCACGGCCGATCTTGGGCAAAAGAGCTGTAAGCGCCTGCGCTTCGATGCGAATGACGCTTTGGGCGATCTTGACGGCGCTTTTAGCGGTCATTGCGTACAACCTGACCTAGGCGAAGAAGTCTTTCTAAAAGCCTTTCCAGTTCCTTCAAAGGCACCATGTTCGGCCCGTCGCTCGGAGCGCGGTCAGGATCTTCGTGGACTTCCATGAAAACTCCATCCGCTCCCGCCACCACTCCGGCCTGCGCCAGCACCGGCACAAAACGCCGGTCACCGCCCGAGCTTTTTCCGCGCCCACCCGGGTGTTGGACCGAATGCGTCGCGTCAAAGATCACCGGATGGCCGAACTCTTTCATGATAGGAATGGAGCGAAAATCATTCACGAGCGTGTTGTAGCCAAAAAAAGTCCCCCGCTCGCAAAGCATCACGTTGGGATTTCCGCTGGAAACGACTTTCTCGGCGACATTTCCCATTTCCCAGGGCGCTAAAAACTGGCCCTTCTTCACATTGATAATTTTTCCGGTCTTCCCCGCGGCCACCAAAAGATCCGTTTGACGGGAGAGAAATGCCGGGATCTGCAGAACATCCGCCACCGTCGCGGCCTCAGCCGCTTCTTCCGGCGTGTGAACATCGGTCAAAAGAGGCAGTCCCGTTTCCGCCTTTACTTTTTTTAAAATAGCCAGGCCTTCGATAATGCCCAGCCCCCGGAAAGATCCCATAGAAGTGCGGTTGGCTTTGTCGTAGCTGGATTTGTAGATGTAGGGAATTTTTAAACGATCCGTTATTTTCTGGATCGCGCGCGCGTGGCGCAAGGCGCTTTTTTCATTTTCAACGACACAGGGGCCCGCGATCAGGACCAGAGGCTTGCCTTCGCCGATGGAAATTTTTCCCAGGCGGACGATATGGGGTTTCATCGTCAATCGATCTTGTTTTGAAGAGACGCTTTGACAAAATCCCGGAACAGCGGATGCGCCTCGTCGGGCTTGGATTTGAATTCGGGATGGAATTGACAGCCCACAAACCACGGATGGCCCGAAAGCTCAATGATCTCCACGAGCCTCCCGTTGGGGCTGGATCCGGAAATGATGAGTCCGCTGGTTTCCATCTTCGCTTTGTATTTATTGTTGAACTCGTAACGGTGGCGGTGGCGCTCGTGGATCGACTCGCGGCCGTAGGCTTTGTAAGTTTTGGTGCCTTTTTTGATGGAACACGGATAAGAGCCCAGGCGCATCGTGCCGCCCATGTCCTTAACTTGTTTTTGCTCTTCCAGAAGGCTGATCACAGGAAACGGCGTTGTTTTATTGAACTCCGTCGAATTGGCGCGCCCCAAATCGCAGACGTTGCG
>CAZBIH010000010.1:0-26088 GCA_964492015.1 uncultured Planctomycetia bacterium
ATGACTATTTTTTCAAAACCCTTTTAAAGATCGTCCCCACATGCTTTAAATGATAGTCCAGATGAAAAAGCGCTTCGACCTCTTTTTTAGAAAAATGGGCCATGACTTCTTTTTCCTGCAAAAGCAGGTCTTTCAGATTCAAATTCTTGTCTTTCCAGACACGCATCGCGTTCTTTTGGATGATCTTGTAAGCCGCCTCACGCTGAAGCCCCTTATCAATGAGCGCCAAGAGAGCTCGCTGAGAAAAAATGAGGCCGCGAGTCTTCCAGATGTTGTCCATCATGGTTTGCGGATAGACATGCAGGCCGCCAATCACCGCCGCCATCTCGGAAACCATAAAATGAGCGAGGATGAATGAGTCGGGCAGAATAATACGTTCCACCGACGAGTGCGTGATATCCCGCTCGTGCCAGAGGGCAATATTTTCCACGGCCGCGTGAGAATTGCCCCGCAGAAGGCGGGCCAAACCCGCGACACGCTCGCAGTTCACAGGATTTCTTTTGTGAGGCATGGCGCTAGAGCCGGTCTGACCTTCAGAAAAAGGTTCTTCGACCTCCAGCGTCTCGGTTTTTTGCAAATGGCGGACTTCGGTCGCTAATTTTTCAAGAGAACCTCCTAAGATCGCCAACGCTGACAAAACTTCGGCATGACGATCCCGCTGTAACACTTGAGTGGAGACGGGAGCGATTTCAAGTTTTAAAATTTTTAAGGTCTTTTCTTCGACGCGCGGGTCGATGTTGGCATAAGTGCCGACGGCGCCCGAAATTTTGCCGTAAGAAATAACTTTGCGCGCACTTTCCAAACGCACCAAATTGCGGCGAAATTCGTCGTAAAAAAGAAGGAATTTCAGGCCCAGCGTCACCGGCTCGCCGTGCACACCGTGGGAGCGGCCGATCATGGGGATGTTTTGGTACTGAATCGCTTTTTTCTTCAAAAGGGAGGTAAATTTTTCAGTTTTTTCGATCAAAAGATCCAACGCCTCACGGATCTGGAGGCTCAAGGCCGTGTCTAGGACGTCGCTGGAGGTCAGACCCTTATGGATAAACCGTGCATCCGGCCCCACAAAGTCCGCGATGCTCTTAAGAAAAGCGGTGACGTCATGCTTTGTAACCTCTTCATATTTATGGATTTGTGACAATTTAAAGGAGGCTTTTTTACGGATCGTACGGGCAGACTTCGAGGGGATCAGATGCAGTTTTGCCATCGCCTCGCAGGCGGCAACTTCGACTTCCAGCATGACCTTGAACCGGTTTTCCTCGGTCCAGATCTTCCCCATTTCGGGGAGCGTGTAGCGATTGATCAAGGTAGCTCCAAAACGTACGGTTTTAGAAAAGAACTAGATTATATCAGAACAGGCAGGGGCTGTCACTTTTGGCAAGAAGACGGTTTAAGCGTATAATTTTTTGAAAAAATAGGCTGTGGTTTTAAGGTCCATCTGCCCCGGGGCCGTCGAGCGGCTGACATGCGCGAAAGTCAGCTGTGAGCCCAGCGACGGGAACAGGATGCGTGAAAGCACCCCCTCTTTCCCCATCGAAAGCGTAATGACCCCCGCCCTGGCATGCCGCAGCGTAAACTCCGCGAGGGTCCGCATGTCTTTTTTGGACCGCGCCATCGCTGCGATCTTCACGATGTCCGCGCCCGCGGCTTTGGCTTTTTTGAAAATACCTTCGAGAGCGGCTTGGCTGGGTGTTTTTTGAAAATTGTGACAGGAGACGATCACGGTTTTTTTTAGGCGATGGGCTTCGGTGATGACTTCTTTTAAAATTTTCTTAGAGCTTAATTCGATATCAACATTGTTCACATGCGGCAGAACTGCTTTAAAAAGCTCAAGCCTCTCTCTTTCAGAGCTTTTCCATGAGCCGCCCTCTTTTTTGGAACGGATAGTGGCAATGGTGGGAATTTTTTTAAATTTATAAATCTCGTTCAAAACGTAGGTTTTTTGATGGGCGGAATAAAGATCGATCCTTAGTTCGGCGACGCTCATTCCTTCTTTTTTTGCACGGCTGATAGCCAACGGGGAGACTTTATCGGTAAAAGGGACGGCAATGATCACACAGGGTCCTTTTTTTCGCGATATTCTTTCAAAGAAACCCCTTGAGCCATTCCTCTCAATCGTTTGAGCGGCTTGAATGGCACCAGATAAATGATACGGCCGGTCGCGACACAACTCAATCGCTGACCCGGATGAATTCCCAATTGGCCGCGAATATTTTTAGGAATCGTTATTTGATATTTTTTCGAGACAACCGCTTGAGCCATGACCACCTCTCTTAATATTTCTAAACTCCATCAGTATACACCAAGAAAGTCAATGCAGCATAAACCCAGAAAAAGCGCTAAGAACTTCAAACAACAAACCATTTCACACCTCGTAGGTGTGAAAACGGTTCTTTGTTAATAGTGTAAAAAATCTTGATTATTTAACCGACGAAAATCGACCCCTGCGTCGTCCTGTAGGGTGAGAACCATTTCACACCTCGTAGGTGTGAAATGGTCAAAAAAGGAGAAACGATGCCACGAAAATATCCATTGGTCGAAAATGAAGTGCATCACGTAATGAACAAGAGTATTGCGGGTTACACGATTTTTAATCATGTTAAAGATTACTTCCGGATGACGCAGATGATGGCTTATTATTCTGTCGCGGATAAATTACCGCGGTTTTCGTGGTTTTTAAAAAATAAGGAAACTGTTTGCGCGGGATTTGAGAAAAATTTCAACGCACTATGGGCATCTCATCCGCGTCATGTTCGGCTCATTGCTTACTGTCTTATGCCTACCCATATCCACCTGGTTTTACAACAACTTAGCGATAAAGGGATCCAGATCTATATGTCCAATCTTTCAAATAGTTACAGCCGCTACTTCAATCTGTGTCATCAACGCAAGGGGCCTTTGTGGGTAGGACGATTTAAAAATGTACGGGTGGAAGATAACGATCATTTGGCGCATTTAACTCGCTATGTTCATCTAAATCCTGTATCGGCAGGGCTGATAGCTCAGGCAAGAGATTGGGAATTTTCTTCATACAATGAATATGTTCGATCGGAAGATCAAGCGCCTTTGCTAACTAGATTATGCCACTTTAAAGATCTGATACCAATGAGTCATAAAGAATATGAAAACTTTGTTAACGAACACGCGGAGACTCAAAAGGACTTGGCAATCGCCAAAAAGTTGGCATTTCACACCTCGTAGGTGTGAAAAGGTTAGGCGGCGATGTCGGCTTGGCGGGAGAGGCGGGCGGCTGCGAGGGCTTTGTTGATCATGAATGGGCGGAAAATAAGGACGTTGATCCCGCTTTGGCTTACGCTGGATTGAATGCCCAGATTTGCCGGTAACACAAACGGATCGCGATCTATGGACTTTAAGATCGATGCGGCTAAAATGCCCGCAAAAGAGGCAGAAGCCTGCGATGCCTCTGACCCTTGAGGTATTTCAATTCCCGCGGCGATGACACTCGAGCGAATATCGGCGTCAACCGCACCAAGAAGTCCTGTGACCTCATCCGGATCTCCGGAGGGGGCTATCAAAACAAGCTTGGTCTGGCCTGAAACGAGAGTATTTCTATTCGAGATACGAGCAACGGCAACTTGGGCCAATTTCTGCCCGTCCGCCAGAGGCTGGTAATCAACGGTGATTTTATTTTCCCCAACCTGTGAGACAAGCTTCTTCAGATAATCTTTTTCACTCACAGACAAACCTTGCGCCCCTTCAGTCACCACAAGCTTGATGGCTATTTTGTGAACACGGGCCATAAATCTTGCTTTTTCCAAGCTCTGTTTTAGGTCAACAAAATTTTTCACAACGGACGCGGGAATAAAGATCTGGATTTCCTGAAGGCTGGATGTATTGGCCTCTCTGACATCTTTTTCAAGGCCGCCCCAAATCCGATCTTCAGCTTCCCGGCTTTCCCATGAAGGCAGCGCCTTGAGAAGATCGCCTATATTGGCCCTGGCGGCAAGCAAGGGCGCCTTTTTCAAATCCAGATTTCCGGCAAGAATAGCAGAAAACTGAGAGGGGTAGATAGAAAATGCCCCGAACTCCACTTCAGGCCCGGCAATCTCTTGCTGTGAGACCCTGATATCTATTGCTCCGCCCTCTGTCGAGGCATAAGCATATGATGTCAGGCTCAGCGCCGCCAGAGATGAAAGCAAGTAAAATTGCAGTCTTTTTCCTATTGAAAATTTATTCGCGTTGGCCACCGCAATGCGAGCACCTGCCAGAGAGACATCGAAAGGCTTTTCTGCTGGTACTGACCGGCCAAACAAATCATCCGGAACTCTGAATGAAGTTTCCGTCGCCAGGCGGGCGCCTCCTCTTTGTTTGGCTTTTTTCGATACCTCACCAGGCACTGCATCTTGGGCTTCATCTAACATGGAAACTACACTTCCCGCATCTAAGGAAGCCTCCGCCAGTGAAGATAATTTGACGATATTTAAAACTTTTTCATGATCAATAAGTATTTTATCCACCAATTCTAAATGCCTCTCTAAATTTCCAACAATTTCATTCAATAAATCCTCGATCGTCCTATCGGCGGCAGTTTTCAATTCATAGTAATCCATTAATTTTCCGTGGCCACTTTCTGTCACGCTTATTCTAAACGTTCCAGGCTCTTTTCGTTGGGCAACATACACATGCAAATATATCTTATCAGGACCTAATGCCACCGTTTCTCTGTCAACATTTGCCAACCGCGCGCCCGCGCCTTGGTAATCAAATGACGCATTTGTACTAGTTCTCAGGACACCCGCCAATTGTCCAAAAGGCGTGAACTCGCCCATTTTTTTCTCACCCGTGATCAACTGTCTTAAAATCCTAGTTGTCAATTTTTCGCCCCCAATAAGTTGGGGATTAATTTTATAGACGGCCACTACCTGATCTCTTTTAGAGCTTTTCCCAATGACTGAGCTCACAGGAAGCACTTTTGTATCTGATTCTTTTTCCACCAGGCCCTGTTTTTTAAGGGACTCTAAAACGGATTTTACTTCATCCTGAAAAATTTTCTTCCTTTTAAGTTTTCCCAAGATCTCACTGGCGGAATAAAATGAATTCGGGTGCCTGGACAGAAAACTTAAGATCCGGACCTTTCGGGCCAAGGTCTCCGCCCGGCTGGCCAACCGCGCGCCGTCGAGACCCGCTTGTTCCGTGGTAAGTCCGAGCCACTCGTACCAAGGTTTATAGATCTCGATATTTCTCAGAGCCTCATATCGTGCCTTTGCGGAAATACGGGGATCCACGCCCTTACCGCCTCTTAAGTTTTTTGCTATCAAAACCTTCACCTCGTCCTTGGTCCTGCCAATAACGTATCCTTCCTTTACTTGTTTCCGAGTCAGGTTCACACTTTGGTTCGGCTCGAAAATAACATGCGTAAAAGCATCCTGCCATACATAGCGGCCAGCAAAATTGCCAACCTGTGGAAGGACTACTTTGGCCGTATTATTTTTTCGGATAAAGGTTTCGCTGTCACCGCCGCTTAGCATCATAAAAAGACGTCCTTGGATGCGTTGGGAGATCTCCGCCAGGTCGTTTCGGATATCGGCCCCGGGATAGCCCTTTATAAATTCTCCGGGGAATCCGCCCTTGAATACATCATAATCCACTTCAAATTTCTCCAGCAAGCGGGCCATGGTTACGGCATTTTTGGCTTTCCACTTTGCGTCCTTCAGCTTATTGGATACAGAAGTTGATTGCCCATAAACTGTTTTGGCCGGTAACTCCTCAGGGAAGAATAAAAGCCCCGCTTTATGAGCGGCAATGGATTGATGTTTGATCTCACGTCCAATGTTGTCCAACTGGCTCTGCTTAACTTTGCTGTCCATATACGTCAAAAATTTGATCCCAATAATCTGACGCACAGCCGAAAATTCTTCAAGTGATACTTTCAAGTCTTCTCCCTGATTTGTGGGACGCTTTCCGATCCGATTCTTACCCGCTCCATTGGGGGTCTCGGCACCTTCCCATTTGATGATGTAAGTTTTATTTTTTGGGAGATCCGGGTGCAATACAACAGTTCCGTAGCGCTTGTGAACTCTTTTCGGGTCTTGACCAGCCAACTTTTTTAAGGATACAAACTTGCCGTTGGAAATTCTAATACGCCCCGTCATGTCTCCCGCATGGATCAGATATCCATCGGCATACTGGGAGTTTTGAGCCACCAAAAGCATTATTTCCTCAACCGTCAAATTCTCGTGTCCATAATGACTCTTGGGATTGTCATGGTCAAAAGGAAGTGTGTTGATGAATTTCCGGCCGTTTCCAAGAAAACTTCTCAAGAGCTCTTGGCGCTCAGGCTCCATGGCATCCCACCAGGCTTTGCCGCGGAGATCGCCAAGATCCCGGAATGAGGCCAGACGAGCGCCGAGAGCGGGACTCAATCCAAAAGCATAGGAATACCTATCGATGGTATAAAACTGCTCATCCGGCCATCTGTCATGATGGTATTCGTGCCTTTCGCTGACAACGAGCTGTTGCTCCTTAACAAAAAACACCGGCGAGTCACCCGACAGCACTTCTTGAACCGCAAAGTCTTCAATGGTGACAACGGCCTCTCCTTGAGGGCTTAAATACTTCGGTAGTTGATCAAAAAAATCTTTAACGGATTCGATATTCCAGTGGGTATTTCCTTGGGAAGAGTGGATTTTTCTGGAATACCTCTCCGGATACGGCATATGAAAAATAACGAGATCAAAGAGGCCCGCATCTTGGAGCGCTTCAAACAAATCGCTTTCCACGGCTTGAATATGCGCTCCCCCTATCAAATCACTATTCAATAAAAGATTGGCCTCAATATTTTTGATCGCACGAGGATTTCGGTCCACCGCTACGATTTCACTGCCCGGAAATTGTTTCAGAACTTCAAAGATCTCCCAACCACTCCCTGCCCCAAGGATCAAAACTCGTCTGGGTTTTGAACTATCCGCTTTGATCACTTTCAATCTATCGATTAAAAAATTTCTATGCTTCTCAGTACTCTCTGAAGCAAGCTCACCGTAAACACCGGGATGAATTTCCAACTGATAGTCCATCTGATGCCATCCATTAAATTGTCTGGCAGATGGGGTTAAATCTACGGTTACTGGCTCACTCTCCCTAACATCCGCCAGCCTCGCCCCCACCGGCTGGATCTCCAAAGACCAGCGAAGCGTAAGAGGTTTCTGGGAATCCAGCTGAGTATTTTGCGCGCCGGGTTCGTCGGTCATGGGCTCGATCCCCACGACATGCTCAAGCGGAGAATTTTGGGGAACCCAGAGATGAAGTTTTCTATAGCCTGTGTCTTGGGTTACCGTTAATCGTTCCGTTTCAGTCCGAAAAGTGAATACAGAAGCTGGTATTATGCCTGGAGGCGTCACCCCTAGATTGGTAAAAGTCCTATCCAACGGTTCACCGAGAGCATTTGGAACAACAAAATCAGTCGAGCCCGCAACCTCAGTTACACTGGACTTTGTAAGTCCATCAGCAGTCTTATCATGCACCACTCCGGCAATGATCTGAGCTATCGTTTGCGCGGGATCTTTAAAAATGAAAAATGGATGATCACCCACCCCCACTCTTCCGTTACCGATCAAGGTTGTTTCTATCTTAAATTTTTTCTGATAAAACATGATCGTCCGGAAGACTTTAAGAGGGGTTTTCGTTTTAGGAAGCCTCGGCTCGTCTTGAGTATCGGCAGAAATCATTACGTAAACTCCCTCTTTATCCTTCCATGTATTAACGTAAGTCCACCGCATCTTGTCAAAATAACCGTGGATCGCGAATCTACCGTCATCGACGACCCTCAGAAGCGGATTGGCGGCAAGCTCCTCCGCGGTCACCGGCCTGCGTCCTGTCCAGGGCGCCATAAAAGGAATACCGCCGCGCATCGGCAAGTTGTCCGTGCCCACCGGCCGCGAAGGATCACTCAATAAGCGGGTCACTCTACCGGAAGAAGCGTCACGGCCCTCATGATAAATTCTCTGCACGCCTCCTAATTGTAGATCGACGACATTCCCGCCGAGGGTCGCGATCTCGAACTGGTCATCGCCATCGATCGCGGTGATGACCTGATAGCCGTCCATCTCACGCGTCTCGAGAATTTTTTGAAATCCTCTCATGGCTTCGAGATCCACAACTTCTCTGACAATGCCTTGGGTCATAATGCTGTTATCATGAATATCCAGCTGTGTTTTGACCGAGGCCGCGATACTTTCCGGGTTCCTATTCATGGAAAATGGCATTTCAAAGAGCGCTCTGTAAGAGAACTGTGAAATGTACTGGCCTTGGCTCACCACACTCACCCACACTCTATTGGAGCCTTCCGGTGTCACGGTGATATTGGCGATGGGTTGGGTTTTGGCGGTGAAGTCTGTTGCCAAGCGGGCGCCATGAGTCGGCGGCGCCAATTCCCGCATCAGACCTGTGATGAAGCCCATGTATTGAGATTGGTCAACAGCCGACCGGATAAATGGGGCCTCTATAAGCTCCTGAAGCTGAGCTTCGTTACCCGGGTCCATGATGCGCAGATCCACCTGATACACCCAGGTTTTGATCCCTTTGCCGGATTGACTCATATCCGGTTTCCGAACCGGGACCCAAAGACTTGATTCGCCGGATGACGTCAACTCAAACCGGACTTGCTCATAATCGTTTGCTACATCTTTGGTTAACTTTTCAAGCGCCTGATTCGCTGTGGCTTGAGCATGGGATAATCTTTCTTCAAGGGATGCCAGACGCGCGGCTTCTGACGGTGCGGCCAGTCTTTGTAGGAAACTGGCGACAGCTTTATCCGCTGATCCATAGGAGTGAGATACAGCGCCACGCTGTGTCTGCGCTTGGCCTACAGCCCAAATATTATTTTTTCCTTCGACCAAACCATTTGTATCGGTTTTGAACGCGCCTGTTCTGGTCATCGGCAGATCACTCAAAGGCTCAACCTCATCGCCGATCGCTTCAACCACCAAACTCGTGGGAACATCCACCGTCTGATTTGTGGGAACCACCTCCACCTGATACACGATCCCCGGATCAAGCTTAGTTTTTAAAGCATCGGGGATCTCAACTCCCGCTTCCTCAAGAAGTTGCTGCATATCCCGGTCATCGGGTAATCCCAGAGGTTTATCGTGATTTCCGCTTTTAACCGGAATAGGTTGCCCCTCCGCATCAAGTTTAAGACCCACTATTTTATGCAAACGAAAAACGACATGATCCACTTTTCCATCTTGATCGCTATCGACATATCTTTCAACCGTATGCAATCCCACTATATTTATATTTTTGTCTTCAAGAGGGGTCCTGTATTCCTTCCCCAAATTAGGCATGGACCATTCAGGGCCTCGATAATAGATCACAACCGGCCTATCGGGCCGCTGGGACAATAAACTCAGGGCCGCGTCCGAAACAACGTTTCCGCCTCCGACCAGGATCGCAGGCGAAGTGGCTAGAAAAGGTTTTCCGATATATTTGATCGATAGTTGATTGAAGAAACTCAACCACTCATTTTTTTCCCGGATCAGCCAATGGGTATTAACGGACCTGAAATATTCTGAGGTCGCGCTAACGACGTTACCCAAATTTTCCCCTTCAACACCCAAGCGTCTTGGTTTTTGCGCACCCGTAGCTATAAATAAAGGTACTCCAAGGCTCTCGAGTTCTTCAAAAGCAATGTCCCGGCCGATGCCAATATTCCCAAAAAACCGAACCCCTGACGCGAGAATTTGTTCCGCGGTAGGCTCGCTTCTCCCTTTTCCTTGAAAAGCCGCCAAAACTCTTAAACCTAGAGCGAAAATACTGTTTTTTAGGATCAATTGCCGGCCCGTCGGAGGGATCCCATAAGAACCAAGGCCTCCGATCACAGCATTCCGGTCAAAGATCGTGATCTGAAACTGATCCGAGGGGCCTCTTTTTTGATTCTCTTTGATCAACTGATCCGCGACCCGAAGCCCGGCGGGCCCGGCACCAATGATCAGGATGTGATTTTGGCGAAGGCTGGCGTCATCCTTAAGTTTCTCGATAAAATACCGAGCTTCTTCCGAACCGCCAACCGCCGACAACCGTGCGGCTTGAGAGGCTTTGACAAATATCGCCACAACGCTCGCCCCTCTCTGAGACGCGCCGGGGGTCAGGGCGATCGTTGTCTGATTTCCATGCGCGATCAGAGCCTTTTGAGTGTTTTCCACATAAGCGGGAGCTTTTTCCCAGATGCTTCCATCCACCGCAGCGCCGATATTTTTTTGCACACCGCTTGAGAGGCCCTCAACACGAGAGAAACCGTCGATCATCGCGGCGCTGACTTGAGAAGAGCGCTCAAGAAATGCCCTGAACAAGCGCTGGGCGGTATCCGCGTCTTCGTCGCTGGCGTTGTCTACGCCGAGTTCTCTCAAGAGATCGCGAACTTGATCCAAAGTTGCGGCGCCTGCGATCTTGGAAATATATTTGGAATCCAAACCTTTTTCCTTATCGTCATCATCTTGAGGAAAATTAAATGTCTTTTGGCCCCTAGCGGTGATCTTTCCGCTAAAAAGGGTCCCGTCTTGGATATCCTGCAAAAGCACGCGGCGGGCGATCTCCCCCAGATTTTTTCCGGCGATGATATCTTCGACGCCGCGGGAATAAAACTGCCTGTCAAATTCGGTCATGATTTCAGCTGGGAGTTCCGCCGCGGCAGACTCGACATTGTAAATTTTTCCATGGATCAAAAGCGCGTGATTCATGCCTGTGCCGTTGATCACCCCAACGCGGATGTCTTGATTTTCCGTCCATCCGAGCACCAGAGAGGCTTCCGTATCATTCACGACTGCGGCGACTTCGGCGCCTTTAATTCCACGTTTCTGCAAACCTTGTTCGACGATCTTCTGGATCTTTTTTCCTATCACACCTTTCCAGTTGAATTTCTTGGCCCCATTGGCTTTAGGAAGGATCTTGCCGTCTTTGTGGGGGAAAGAAAATGTCACACCGATCAAGCGGGTATCAATACTATTTTTCTTGATAAAAGAGGCGACTCTATCCAAAATATTTTTAAATTTTTGTGTGCCATCTGTATTCTGAATTTCATTGTCCGTTAATATATACTCATCAGAAACTGGCACTCGGACCTGAATGGGCCCGTCTTCTCCCTTCACAATCTCGCTCACGCCAAAATAAACATGGCTTCCGCCGATATCGATATAAAGCGCTTTCTGCCCCACCAAATTCTCAATATTGTCAGGCAACTGGATACGCGAAGGGATCATCTGGAATCGGCTTTTCTTACCCGCAAGTTTTTTCCGTGCCTGGTCCAGGACCGTATCGGATATTTTTTGAAAAACAGACTCAGTCACTTGGATCTTCTGAATGACTGATCCCACAGCCCCGGAATCTTTTACGATCCTGTTCAAGATCTCATTGGTATTCGCAACAACCCGTTTTTTCCCCTCAGGAGTTGAACCGGCGATATGGGGCAAATAAACGGTATTTTCCCTGAGAAATTTGCTTTTTGGCGCCGCGTCCGCCAGATATTGGCCTCCGCCGTCAATGAGGCGTTTTATTTGAGATTCAACGACAAGCTCTCCGCGATCCACATTGACCAGCGCTTTAAACCGGGGATTGGCGAGCATCGCAGTCACGGCACGCTTACCGAACATTCCCTTGGTCTTTCCTTTTCCTTTTTCGATCAGGCCCGTGAAGGGCACGACAAAATCGACATTGGCGTAGATCTCCTCTTTGGAAGAAGCGACGCGATAACCCAATTTCTCAAATTTAGCGCGTACTTTCGGTTTATTTTCCAGGCTTGGAGAATAGACCCAGACTTCCATTCCGAGCGCGTGAGCCATCGCGGCAAATATTCTTCCGATAGTGCCGGTGGCGCCGATAACACCGACTCTCATTCCTTTCAGCGAGGCGGCGGCATCTTCACTGCGTATCGGCTTCACCACTCTGCCAAGATTTGCTTTCAGCTGATGTAAGTAAGGATCCAGCGGGAGGAGATTCTTGGTTTTTTCTTTAAAAGCTGCTTCCCAGGACTCCACAGGAAGAAACTTCGGAAGCGATCGATTGGATTGCCCCGCAACCTTAGTCGGCACTACGGTCATCATCATGAGGATCGCCAGTTCCGCGACGTTCAATTCGGACCCCTTGGTGCCGATCACTTGAATGCCTTTGGACTCAGCATAAGCGACGTTCACGTTGTCCGTACCGTGGCCCATTCTGACGATGTATCTCAAACCGTTACGATAAAGTTCATCGATCAAGTCTTCACGCTTAATTTGAGTTGTGGAACGAACCAGAAGAACGACTGGCTTCGCATCGATGATCAATTTTTCAAGGTCTGCGCTTTTTTTATCAGGCTTGAAAAGATCAGTGACGCCTTTGATGTCCAATTTTGAAGCGTCAATACCCGCTTCGCCGATCACGATCTGTTCAGGCCTGATTTTCGCCAACCGCGCTCCCCCAACCGAAACAGGCATCTGCCCCGCTTCCTCCAAAACGGCTTCCGCGGTTTCAAGTTTACGCTCAATGGAAAGCCTGCGTTCATGGCCAGGCTCGCCAGGCGCCGCCAACCGCGCGGCGTTTTGAGGCAGAGGGCGGAGGGCTGAAAGCTGAAGGGTTTGGTTTCCGCCTTCTACCTTCTGCCTTCTGCCTGCATTTAACGCCAACCGCGCGGCGGTTGGGTTGGACGCACGAGATTCAGATCCCGGTCTCTGCAATTGTTTATTTAGTTTGTCTATAAGGGTTCCGCGATCTTTATTGGACTCTGAATAATCGCCGATACGCTTCAGACTATCGCCTAATAGCCGAGGCTGCCAATCCAGCAATTCTCTAAAATCATCCGCGCCGATAAACAAGGTTAAGACATTTTCATTGGCCGTTACGGCGCTCACGGCTCCTTCATCGAAAATAATGGACCGTTCGCCAAATAGGCCCTGGGTGAGCGGTTTATCATGAAGAGAAATAGGCTGAATCTGTAAGCCGGTAGTGGCTTGGTTTAACACTACCGACCCATGGATCAATACATAAACTCCCTCGGTTTTTTTACCCTGTTCGATCAGCGTCTCCCCGGGAGCAAAATGTTTTTCCATAGCTTTGTCGGCCAAGAAAAGCCGCAGGCTCTCCGGATTGATCCCTTTGAATATTTCAAAATCAAGAGCCTTGCCTGAAACCCCGCTTCTTTTTTGCGTTAACACGTTGGTGAGCAATTTTCTGAGATCCGGGATCGCCCTCATCAGCGCCTCCAAGTCGCTCCGATAGATCTGCAATAATCGCACCGGTGTTTCCGCGACAACGGTGGCGGTTCTTTTCCCAACCTCGGGAAGAACCACCGCCTCCCCTATCAACGCCCCTCGGTTACTGATCTTGCCGATCGTTCGCTCCTCCACAATAACTTTGGCGGTTCCCTGTACAAGGATAAATAAGGAGTCTGCGTCATTGCCTTCACGGACAATAACTTCTCCCGAAGCATAGTCCACTGTTTTAAAGCGACCGGATAGATCCTGCGGTTCGGGATGGGTCCGTTTCAAGTAATCTAAGAGAGGAATATCTTTAAGATCAAAATTTTCACCCGTCGGATAATCGGGCAACTGTGAGAGTTTCTCGATCTCCAAGCCAAGAGTTTCCGCGTTGATCCTGCCCAAACGATACCCTTCAACCCAGTACATCAACTTGTGATTCAACTCACTCATGACAGGAAAATCCCGGTTGGCGATCTGAAGCTGTTCCCTCCAGCGCAAGGCTTCAGGCAGGATCCCTTCCGAACGAAGCGTGTCAACGAGATCGAAAAGACCCCCTATGAACCCCTTCGTCTCAGACAAAAATCCTTCTAACTGATCATGGGTCACCACCGCATGATCTTTGATGAAAAACTCACCCTTATTATCCAACCCCCGGCGAGTGGGTTGCGGCTCGTAACCAACACCCGGCTGTATCTGTTCCAAAGCCGTTTTTCGGATCAGAAGATCAAGCGCTCTCCGTTGTCTGTCAGCAGCCGGCTCTTCGATCTCGGCGAGGTGTCTGAATAAATGGGTCATATCAAGAAGACTTGGGTCTTCACTCTCCGCAATAGGCCGGTACAGGCTGAGAGCCGCCCTTTTGGGGCTTATTTTTTTGGCCAGCTTTTCAAATAAATCGGACAAAGCCATGACTTGATCCGAGTGCTTGGACAAAAACGAAGCGGCCGCGACCTTGTCGACACCCAAGAGTAATAAAAAGTTGTGGGTTAAATAGCGCCGTCTCGCCTCATAAAATTTTTGCTTCACATCAATGTTTTTGATCCCTTTCACATCGGCGATTTGTTCCAAGATCCTGATAAACCCCAGTCCCTCATAACCAAAGAAAGTCTCCTCGTGCTTAGACGACGCGGTGTGATAAGGCCCTCGATATTTCGTAAAGGACGCGGTTTCAAGATCGATGATCTTGCCGGTGAGCGAATAATTGCCCGTCGACCATGCGCCCAGCATCATGCGATAAGCAAAATATTCCGCATCAAGCTTCGCGTATTCATCCAAGACTTTTTCAAAATCAAGCGGCAGATCCGGTGAATATTCAATATGGCTAAGCCGGTCAAGATCCCCGTCATCCACTCGCACCAAAAGCGCCAGAGGAACAGGATTGGGGCTCCAGCTGAAATGAGCAGTTTCTTTGCGAGCGATCACAACCGGGTGTCGAACAGCTCTATTCGTGAGGGAATTGATCCATTTTGATAAAACCAATCGCCTTAAGGCGCCGACCAAATCCATGCGGCCACTGCTGTGTCGGGGCCCCTCATTGGTGACAAGCGTTGTCTTTCCGACACCGATGACATTGAACGGGTTTCCATAGTAAACCGACCTCCCTGAACCGCTATTGCCGTTCAGAGCAATTCCTGTCCGGTCTTTCTGCCGGTCGGCGTGGACTTTGATGGTTTCAGGGGAAACCGCGCTCTCGTTATCAAGAACCATCGCGAAATTTCTCGCCTGCTCCCGTGCGTCCTGTCCGTAACCGGCTTCTTCAAAATAGGGCCCGTCCGCATAAACCACGTCGTAATCCGCCCGATCTAACTGTCTGGCATTTTGGGCAGCAAACACCGGCTCTCCCAATCGCTTCATGGCATCCGGCTTCGACGCCAGGTCACGCGCCAAGTCTTTGTAAGGCCTGCCGGCGACGATCCACCAAGCGGGATCTCCCTGAGTCCCGAACGATTTATCCTGATAGCGCTCCGCCAGATAGTTTTCATAGAAATCTCTCAAGAGATCAATGACAATAAATCCGCTGTTTTGACGTTTGATCAATCCTTTCAATTCAAGCTTGTGACTGGGATATTGGCTGACGATCAAAACAGCGGGTTTTAATTTTTGAACCAGATCCTTCCACACGACGAGAGTGGCCAATATTCCATGAATATAATCTTTGTCGCTGGCCTGGTCATAGAGTTCTTTTGCCTGGGGCGTCACCGTTGTCCCGGCCTCTCTTTCTCCGGAAAAGAAAGATGGGTCCGCGCGAAGGGCCGAGGCGATGACCATGTCATCAAAAGGATGATTAGCCACCAGTGCATCCACATGTGCGGGGATATCTTTCCCGATCTCTACATCCTGTAAAAGTTTTGCCACTGCCTTTACCGTTGCTTGAGGTAAAAGTTTCTGATACGCCTGCAGAACTGAAGACGCAGCCGCCTGATCCGGCTCAATAAGAACAACGGTGCCTTTAAATTCGAGAAGCGCCAGGGCATCCCCGATCTTTGTTTCATATCCCGGAGCCACTTCGACGATCGTCCCATCAAGAGGCACTTGATTTTCCATCAGTAGTTGACGCCAGATGCCGGAAACTGGTTTGATGGGACGAGATAAATTATTAGCCAACCGCGCAGCAACGTTCCCCGACGCATTCCCGCTTACGCTGTCGGCCAGAGACTGCTCGATCAGCACCCAAGCCTGGTCCTGCCGGCCTCTCTCCCTCATGATCTCTTCGGCGGAAGCGGCAAAGCCTTCGTTCACGCCTGCGGCTTCGCTTCTGGAATCACGGATCAGCTTGACCAATTCGTCGGCATCCAGCTCCAACACTCGGGTGTTTCTATTTACCACCACCGTGCTATTGCGGGGAGGCTGGGAGGATTGCTTGAAAAGATCAAGCAAGCGCCCGGCTAGATCCCCTTGATTTGAATATCGTTGTGACAAAAATTCGGGAGTCACGCCGATATTCCAAATTCTGCGCGGGGCGCCGTCAATCACTTCAGTCGTCACAAGCGAAGCAAGCACGTCTTTGACTTTCAAATCTAATTGAGCTTTAAAAAGCGTTTCCGGAATTTCCTTCCTTAAAACCGCCAACTCCCCGACAATCTCGCCGGGATAGATATGAAGGCCATCCCCTGCATTCACATCCCCCTGAAGAATAAAATATACCCTGGGATTATGCGAAACAGGCTCACCGGCGCTGAAGATCACTTCTCCTTGTTCCAAAATCCTTTCCCGGCCGAGTTGGGCTATTCTTATACGAACAGGCTCGGTTAACTTTAACGGTTGGCGTGATGCAATACCCCGTTTGGCCGCTTCTGTCAAACGGTCTTCGAGGGCCTTAAGTTCGTCGGCGATTCTCTGGACGTCCTTGGCTTTTTGTTGTCTGGTTTTGACTTCCACGATCGAGAAGGGCTCAAAGCGATGGAGTCCTGTCTCCGCCTGCATTCCCGAGGAATGAACCGTGTAAATACTCCCTTGCGCCGCATGCTCGGGAAAAGCTGTTTTTAACTGAGCGGGGGTGATGTGAACGCCCGGCACCCCATTCTCGGAGACAAGCACATCCACATCCCCGAAAAATTGGACAAACTCCTGATAGTAAGGATTAGGTTGCTGATCGCCCAAAATCGCCGCGGGCATCACAGAATCCACAAGATAGGCCATGGTCCCGTGATCTGTATTCAACCTGAATCCATAAGTAGCGATGGGATGGTTGTAGGTCCTCGTCAATTTGAATTGCATCCCGCGATAAGCGGGGCCTCGAAGACCCACGGTTTCGATCTCGCCCTCTATTTTGGTAGGTCGCACATGTTTTAGGATCCGCTCAATGCGATCCTTGGGGTTGCCTGTCATCTGAGAGATCAATTCGATCGTTTGGGTATAAACCGGATAAGCGGCAATAAGCGGGATGGGCCGAATAAGTTCACCGTTTAATTTTCTGTACACAAGATCCAGAACACCGCCGATGTGATCATAATGGTTGTGCGAAAGATAGATCGCGCCCACCCGGCCCATCAAACTACGGCGATCCAGATTTCTTAAGGTCCGCTTGGACGGATCCACCAGGATCATTCGGCCGTTGTAGATCACCGCAAAATTAGTGTAGTCCTGGGTGCCGCTGGCAGGCGTCGGATCCGCGGCCCCAAAACTCAGCAAAAAGGCCTTATCTCTAGAAGGTTTTCGGATTGACTGGGCTAAAATATCTTTTAAAGCGCTCACCTGAGCCTCTTTCCATTGGGTACGCTCAATTTCCCTGGGGTGAAGTGCCGCGCGGTCCAGATCATAATCCGTGCCGTTCTCGATCAAGTGCAATCGGTTTGCACTCAAACTCACGACAACTTGATTCTCCGTATCGCCCTGTCCTTTGGTCAGCGTCACGTCTCCCCGGTCCAATGGATAAATGTCCAAAAATTTATCAAGCAATTCTCCAACCTTTTCATCGGAAGCTTGGTGAAAAAGACCCCCCGGGAAAACAAAAGACCTGGCCGAATCAAAAGCATCCGTCATCCGGCCGATGGCCTCGGCGGTATATGGCGGATAACTCTTATGAGATTTTTGAAATTCCAAAATCTTCCCGGTCAGATATTCCTCGTCATGCCCGACAAAAACATTGATCACCATCTCGCGGACTCTCTTTTTCTGATCCTCATTCATCATCAAAAGGGTCAGCTTATGGCTCAAAAGACCCGGCACCAAGACCTCCTCAAATCCCAGTTGTTCGGCACGGTCCAGGATGGCGGCCTTCTCGCTTTTTTTCACGGCGATCTTTGCCGCTTTGTCGGTGTCTTCGGAAGCATCGAGAGCTTTAAGTTCGGCATTTACTTTGGCCAATTGAATACCCACGCCCTGTTGGAAAGCCGAGAAGAAGAGCGATTGGAAAAGATGACTCTCTATTTTAGGGACCGAGCCCAGGTGATCCATATCAACCACCAACACATCCGGCTGGGGAAGATCCGCCGAATAAACGTCCTTATTGGTCGCCTCCGCGCCAAAACTGAAGACAAAAGCATTTTTCCCGTTTCTGCCCTGAGTCTTCCAAATTCCCTGCTGAGCGATCATATCGGATGATGGCACGGCAACATTCGCCAACCGCGCGGCGGTTCTCGATTCAACCACGCCCTGTATTCCGTAATTGGCGCCCACACGCCGGATGTGACTGACGTGCGCGATCCATTTGGCGGCGGCGCCCGAATCGGCGTGTTCCTTTGAAAAAATTTTTATATGCCCCGGGATCGAAAGATCCGCGTCATTCTTGGATCCGACCTGTAAAGCAATTTCCGCCGTTTTTAAAGCCGAATAATCATTGCCTTCCGGAAAAATATTGTCTCCGAGAAACACAAAGTATTCCGTCGGGCGCATATCCAGCTTAATTCTCACAGCCTTCAAGGCCTCCCCTTTATCCGTCGGCACAATATCAACCGTGGTGACGCCTCCTTTGCTGGCGACGATAGGCAGTTCGCCCTTGCTTGCCCTCATAGAATTAATATTCTTCAGTCTCTTATTTTGATTAATAGATTCCGCGATCGCCAAGAGCATAGCGGCATTCTTCGGGTCGAACACAAAAGACGCTCTGTCTTCGGCATTGAGCATGCCTGCAGGTAAGAATGCGATAGAAACTCCGCCGTCCGCGGCAGGCCTGGGTTGAATCGTATCCTTTCTTCCCGGAAATTTATTCTCCAGGTCAAATTCTCTGGAAACCTCCGCCAAGATACGATTTATTTCCTCTTCTTCGCTTTTAGAAATTCCGGCAAGCAGGGACTCTCTCTTGAAACCCAAAGGACCAAGGTCGATGTGTTGATAGCTATCCAGTCCGAGTAAGGTCAATACCAGTAAATTGTTCCGTTGGTCATCGGACAACGCTACGGAATATTCGAAAGGCCTCAAAAATCCGTCTTGAACCGTCTTAAACGGATCTCCCGTGATAAGGGCCGCCGGTCCGGTATTTAAATAATCCCGGAGCGCTCTAGCGACTCCGGGATACAAAGATCCCTTTTTAAAATCAACCAAAGTCCCCGACAGATCGCTGGCCAACACCGGCGCCCTGCCATCCAAAAGATTCCGATACAACAGATAATTAAGAGCAAGTTCAGGATCCGTCCGGCTCAGCATCTTTATTTCATCATCGGACAAAATAAAATAGGCCGCTCTTAAATCTCGGATCAAAGCCGGGATTCCGTCATGTTGTTCTTGAGAATACGAATCGATGATCTCGAAAAGGCTCTCAAAACGTTCCTTCTGATCTGTAATTTGGTTTAATGCATTGATCCTCTCTCTAATCGCTTGTTCAGACAGCCGCGCGGCGGGTCTTAAAACTCCGGAATCGTCATACAAATCATTCAAGTTATCTAAATAATCCTGCAGCCTTGGAGCGGTCACGGGGTTATCGTTACTGGATTCATCGATCGGCTCTTCCATAGGTGCTTCATTTTTTAGTATTTCCAGCCCCCTTAAAATGAGGCGCTTAAAAGCCAGAACCTGATCAGGCGTTAACTTGTCTCTTCTTTCTGTCACGGTATAGCCCGCTTTTATGGCTGAGTTCAAACGTTGAGAATGTTCTTCGCTTTGCCGAAGCCAGTATTCAACACCTAGTTCAGCCGCCCCATCAAGAGATCTTGGCAGTTCAAGCGGTGGAATGTTGCTTGGCGGATCAATTTCCTCTAACGTGACGTCATAAAGACCTTGCACGGGGACAAATTCGACGCTTTCAGGCATAGCGACTTTGAGATCCTCGGACTCATCGGGAAGTTTGATCCACAATAGGCGCGCTTGAGAATTAATAAAGAAATGGCCCTCAGGAATGCCCTCGCGCAAAGACGGGATCGCTCCTACATTTTCGGCCAATCGATACACTATCCATGAAAAACTTGGAAATTTAAAAGAGCTTCTTCTGGTAACGGCCCTTCTCAAGGTCTCCCTGGCAAACTCAGTCTCGAATAAGTAGCCTCCTGCCTCAATAGCCCAACTAAAATTCTCCCCTACTTTCTTCAAATTATTGAGATGTCTTATTCCTCTAAAATCTTTGGCCAAGAGGATCGCTAAAATAACGTCACCATCTTCAAGCGAGCTTAGGCCATAATCATTTTTCAAAGTATCGATCCTTCTTTGATTTTTTTCATTAGTAGGTTTCCTTCTATTAAGGAAACGTCTTAGTGCAAATGTAAATAAGCGTTGGAATTCCCGCCTATCTAAATCGTCAAGAGTCTGGTAAAAACGATCAAGCTGGCTCGTCTGAGCAGGATCCAACTTTTTCGCCAACCGCGCGGCGGAATCCGGCTTGGCTCTCTTTGAAAGGGGAACAAAGTTCGCGTGACGGAGAACCCAATAGGCGGCTTGAGGGCCCGTCAAACCGATCGCTTTTTTGGTGCTGACCACGCCTCGCGGTAAATGGGTAATATCATCGCCGACATGGATGCCGTCGTACCTGGCCAATGCCGCGTCCGCGCGGCCTGTTTGAGGCTGATCCACAAGTTTTAAAATCTGACTTTCGGTTAAACCGTAACGCTTTTTGATATATTTTTTGGGACGGGCCTTATCGGTGGCTCTGGGAAGGATAGAAAGAACGTGTTCGCCGCCGTCCATGACTTTCAAGTCAAGACCGGATGACCGTAAATCGTGAAGCGTCTGCCGGATGTTTTGGATGAGCTTGTTTCTTTCGGCGCTACCGGGCGGCGCGTGGATGTAAACATTCATTTTACCATCCATCTTCTCCGCCACTGATCTGTGAGATAAAGGAATGACTCGGGATTGGACAAGAGCTTTGATAACCCTGGCTTGATCCCTATCAGAAAAATGAAGATTAAAACTTTTGAATTCTTTTTTTGCGACAAGGTCCATGCCGCCAAAACCGGAAGCCCAATACACTTCAAGCCGCGTATTCTTTGGTTGGATCGTCTTGGCAAGAATTTCTTCCGCGTAAGCCTTGGCTTTTTGTGGTCTGCGATTGGTCGTGGGCGCCACCAGCACGCCGCTATCCGCCAATTGTGCCAGACGACGCACGTTGGCGTGATGATAGCGCACAAAACCATTGGCAACTTTTCCTGTCACCTGGTCTGTTTTAGTCACAGTCCCATCCAAATCTGTCATCACCGCTGAAATCGGCTTCGCCAATATGTTTTGAAGCCGTAGCCATTCCGCTCTGTCATTGATTTTGAATGAAGCCAGCCTCGCCCCTGCCAAGCTCGAGCTGAGCGAGCGGGTCTTTCGCAAAAAATGATCGAAAGATTTCCAGGAGAATGAATCAATGGCCGGCGGCTCAAAACCTTTCTGGCGATAACCTTGACCATATTTCTCTTGGATAGACTCACGGATCTCGTTATCGGTCAGCTCCTCAAGGGTATCCGGACTATCAAGCAACTCATTATAGAAAACTTTCAGCAGTTGATAGAATTTATTGAATTTGTCAGGATAAGCGTGAACCAAGAGGGCCGTCCATAAGAGTTGGGGCGTGCCCTTATCCGTGTGGATGTGGTCGTAATAAGACCGGCTCGTTTGTTCAATAAAATAAGCCGTGTACACGGAACGCATATGGCTCAACCGTTCTTTAAAAAGCGCCGGATGCTCCACGTCCCAGTTGCGAAACTGGATCATCACCGGCACGATATCCACTTTTTCACGGGCAACGGCTTTCAGGTAGTCCGGCAGTCGGTCGACTGGGGTTCTTTCGCGCCCGGGAAGTATGGTTTCAAAATGGTTTTTATAAAAACCCTCTAAGATTTCTTGGCGCACGAGCTTGACGTTGGCGATGTTATTGCCCCATGTCTGTAATACTCTCTTTCGATAATACGGCTTAAAAGCTTCGGGGACTTGCGCCTGCACATCAGAACTCAAATAAATGATTTCGCTTTCAGAACCGGCGATGTAGTGTTTCCCATAAATCTCCAAGGCTTCGAGCCCCATGACGAGGTTCGCTTCAGGACTCACCACGGTCACGGTCATCTGGCCGTGAACCGGCAAAATCCGCCGGTGCGACAAAGAGGGTTTGGTATCCACCACGCCACGACGGTGCATTTCAATCTCTTGGGCAATGAAGCCGTCTATCCAGCGCTCGCCTTCTTGGATGCTCGCATTATCACCCTTTTTTGCCAAGGCATTCAAACGGTCCGTTATGAGTTCCCCCTTATTCCAAACCGAAACTTCGCCAAAACGTTTCCGGCCTGCGTTGGTGGTCGTGACAAATCCGAGCCCTGACAAATCCACAATCGTATTGCCACCCATCACGGAGTTCATGCGCTTAAAAAGCTGCCGGTTGCGCTCAACCGCCACTTCAGACAAAGAAGAACGGCCTTCTTCCACGTGAAATAGAAAGTCACCGACCTGATATTCCTCTAAGCCGTCCAATGTCCGGACTTTCGTAATGGACCCTTTCAAATCACCCAAGAGTTCCAGAAGCTTCGGGACAATGAGATTCTCGCGCTGCCACTCGTCGATCTTCTCGGGCTGAATCCCCAATTGCCTCAAAAGGCTTTTATAGGCTGGCCATTGTTCTCGCCCATAATGCACCAAGCGTTGGACCGATTCCGCCAAGTCGGTCGTATTGACCTGAATGATACCCTGAGCCACCCCCGAGGGAACCGACAGCTCCTCTTCAGTGCCCGCACGCTCCCAAAAGCGCGCCGCATTTTCCAGTTGCTGAGACGGCGTCCTGCCGCGCTCAGCGCTCCGACCCCAATCACGGGTCCAGCGCACGATCCTTGGAGCACGATAATTGAGCGCCACATCAAACAGGCCGCTATGGCGGACAAATTTACCGTCTTGTAAGCGCAGATAAGCAAACTGCCCGTCAAAAACCACAGGTGTGCCGGCCCGCACAAATTCTTTCAACGGCTTGGCCTTACGAAGTTCATCGGCTTTAGAAGGATCTTTCACGAGTTCCAGCGCAAAATTTGCCTCGGGATTCAAATGGTCATGGCCCGCAGGGATACGGGTATGTACCATGGCCCGGTTGCCTGGCAGTAAATCAATTTCGTGTTCGGTCAAGCGCTCGACGGGGGCTGTGTCTCCGCTTTCATTGACCGAGATGATTTCCATCGACTGAAAACCAATGACCAGCCGGCCATCTTCCAAGCGAATACGAAACTTGGTTGAGCCGGAAACAAAAACTCCGGTATCCGAGGCTGGATTGGCGCGTTCTTCGGCCAAATTCTTGGGCTCTGTGCCGGGGAGTAAAAGGATTTCCTCATGAGTAAAAGTGCGGTTTCCTTGTTTATAACCGATGCGAATCGTACGGTTGCCGTGATGGATGACCACATTTCCTTTGGAGTCCAAAGAGATCATCAGATTGCCGCCGGTAGCGTCATCAAACGAAGGCTTGAGGATGGACTTACCATTGCGAAGGCTGTCTAGCATGCGGTCACGGACCTCCCATTGAAATTTACCCTGAAGGCCGTTGCCGCGAAGATTCACCGGATCCCTCTGGATCAGCGTGTTGTCTTCCTTGAGCACGACCACTTCAGATCCGGTTTGTCGAGCGACGGCTTCGGCAATGTATTTACCACCTTCGGATTTTCCGGCACCGGGCGGTCCGGATTGTCCAATTAAAGTAGATTTTCCGACTTTTGATTTCTCATCATAAATCTGCTTAATGCGAGTCAGCGCCCCGGTTTCAGGATCCAACACGGCCAACCGAAAAGGTTCTTCCTGAACGAGACGCTCAAGTTCCTGTTGGGTATGCTCATCAATAAGACCGGCTGCAGGCGCAACAGCGGCGGCCAGTTCGTGACGGAGCTTGCGCAGCGCTGCCGCTTTTTTTCGCGCCGCATAGGGATCCGCCTCGGTGCGCTGTTTTGTATGATTGATCTGTTGATTCAAATGTCGGACGAGCTGAACAGACGGCATATTCTTTTCCGCGTCGGTCCAGGGCAAATCTTCGGCGGGATCGCCGATCGCTTGAAAAGCGGCCATGGCCTCAGCATGCGATTCGGGCGATCCTATGATCAACGAATCAAAGAAAAGTTTTTCTCGCAATTGATGAAAACGTATCGGAAAAATTGAGTCACCATGACGATCGGAAGTTTTAAGGCCCAGTTTTTCCGCAAAGAATGCGTTGGTGGGAGCATCCACACCTGCCGGCGTAAGGTGAATATAAAGATGGGCCGTGCCCTTCAACATCATCTCGGCCACTTCGCCGCCACCGGCTCTACTGTCCACGACGGTGTAGCCTCTCTGCTCAAAATATTTTCTCAAAGCCTGCCGCAGCGCTTTTTTGGCTTGGGGATGCGAGCCGATGTAAATCACTTTGCTTCGGTTAATTTTATCAATTTGCGCTTTTTTAACTAGTCTGCCGTTTAAGCGAATGCCCGGAGTGTCCACCTGGGCAGTCACTAGGCTCTTACGTTTTTTGTCATCCAGTTTCAATCGTGGCCAATAACCCGCGGCCACTTGCGGTGCGCCATCCGCGTACAAAGCGGTCAGCGTCCCAAAATGATCGCCCGCCTCTTCGAAATCAGTCGTACCGTCAATAGGATCAATCGTCCACATGCGGCGGTCAAAGCGGGTCGTGGCCAGCTCTTCGCCGATAATCCCGTCATCCGGAAATTTGCCGGCTTTGTGCTGGTGAAATAGTCTTTCGATCATGGGATCGTAAATGGTTACAGGCGTCTGGTCGACTTTAGCGACTTTTTTCATTCGTCTTCTGGCTTCTGCAGGACCCCCTCTAAAAAGCTCCTCAAAAACAGGCGCCGCTTTTTTAGTCATAAAAGCTTTTAAGAAATTGATCTCTCTTCGATACTTTGAAGCCAACCGCGCGCCTTGGGGAGTAGCGGCGGAGGCAGGCGCAAAAAAAAGTTGGGTCTCTTGCTGGAATGGCAATGGAGCAATAGGGTGCGCCCCCTTGATGTAAGTATCGTTCTGGGCATCGATATTCATGAGCGTGACCTCAATACCGGTCGCAGTCTTTTTGGCTGTAAGGGCCGCATGAAACGGGGAAATTCTCATGTTCGGGTCGGGAATAAAAATCTTGTTGCTCGAATCCCTGCCGATGGTGACCTTTAAAGGCTCCTCCAAGATCTTATGCATGTCATGCCGAAAGACCTCCTTGCCATCAGACGCCCTCAGCACCGTGAGCGTTCCGCTGGGTTCGACCAAAACTTTCAGGGTATATGTCCTATCCCCGAGCCAGAACTCCGCTTCTTTGGGTTCGTATCCGCCGGAACTTTGTTCGGGCTTAAGATCTTGAACAAACCAATCATCCCCTTCGATATCCGCGGCTAGATCAATTAAATCCAGGGTTCGAGGCGCGTAAACATCCTCGTAGCTGGGTCCCAGAGACAGATCAAAAAACTTGACCTGCCGATCGGCGTCGTAGGGACTTTGACGACGAGTCCGAATCTCAAAACGCGCTCGCACGCGCTCCTGGTTATCTCGCAGACGAATATGGAATTGATAGTAAGGCGCCAGTTCTTCCCGATTGGCGTATTTTCCCTCAACGATCACGATATCGTTTTTACGAATAGGCGGATAGGTTCTTTCCGGAAGGATTGTTTTTGTTCCCTGATCGTATGGTTTCCGAACCGTCAGGGTAAACTCTTCACCGTCTGACTCAAAAAATTCCCGAAGTGGCTCCAGCACGTCGCGAACAACACCTTCATGATCGACAAAGCTCTCCTCATCCCGAAACTTTTGACCAGGCTTCAAATGAGTGTATTGCGGACTCATTTCCCGTATAAGCGCCTCATCAGCATCCGTCAGAGGATCTCCGACTACCCTCTTCTGGACCGCCATTCGCCAGGCCCGCTCGCGAAGTCGGATATCCAAACCGACCACCACCGAACTTCGCTGAAATTCTTTGAGCGCGCCCCGGACTTTCTCGGCCAATGTCGTCTTACCGGAACCCGAAGGCCCGTCAATGGACACTATTCCGCCCCGGTCCGGCATCCGTTGGACGATCTGTCGCGCGATCTCCATAGCCAGGGGTTTCATTTTCGCTCCAAACATC